>NZ_BAABDI010000003.1:0-242850 GCF_039539545.1 Hymenobacter antarcticus
GCCGCCGGAACGATGGTCAAACAAACCGTTCACGCGGCCGAATTGGAAATTCGGGGTACACGTGCTGCTGGCGTTCACGCGGCCGAATTGGAAATTCGGGGTACACGTGCTGCTGACGTTCAGGCGGCCGAATTGGAAATTCGGGGTACTCGTGCTGCTGGCGTTCAGGCGGCCGAATTGGAAATTCGGGGTACACGTGCTGCTGACGTTCAGGCGGCCGAATTGGAAATTCGGGGTACACGTGCTGCTGACGTTCAGGCGGTCGAATTGGACGCCACCGGAAAAAAGGAATCGGCGAGCCAGATAGTCTCTTCCGTTTCGATGGGGTCGGTGCGGCGGGCATCGAGCAGCCAGTTGCCGCCCTGGTGCTGGCGGGCCAGCACCAGGGCGGCATCGTACGACTCCTGCAATTCGACCAGAATGGTGGGCCGCAGCCAGCGCATGAACAGGATGTGCAGGTCGGGGCGGTACTCGATGGCATCGCTTTTCAACAGCATGCGCGTAAGGATTGGGTGCGTAACCGGGCGCTGCCGGCCAAGGTTTCAGGCAGTGGGGCGGGCCGCTGGCAGGCCCGCCGGGCCGGCCCCGGCTTCCTGCATACCCAGCAGCAGCCAGCCCGTTTGGGCCCCGTGGCTGGTGATGGCCCGGCCGTAGAGGAGCAGCGCCCGGGGCCCGGCCCCCGGGAAGGTAGCCGTGAACTCGAAGTCCTCGAACAGCTCGTCGGGGTGGCGCAGGGCTTCCTCCAGGCGCTGGGCCAGGGCGGGCTGCTGCCAGGCCCCGCCGTCGAGCTCGCGCAGCGGCAGGCCCTTGATGCGGGCGGCGGTGAGCCCGAAAAGCCGGGCAAACGCCCCGCTGAACGCCAGCACCCGCTGCTGGGCGTCGAGCACGAGCAGGGGCTCGCGCATGGTTTCCACGATGCTCTCGGCAAAGCGGGTACTGGCCTGAAGCTGGGTTTCGAGATTCTTGAGCGAGGTGATGTCGGTGAAGGTGATGACGGCCCCGCTGATGTAGTTGTCGAGGGTGCGGTAGGGCAGAATGCGCATGGCGAACCATTCGCCCTGGGTGGTTTGAATATTGGCCTCCACGGTCACCAGGCGGGCGAGCACCTGCCGCACGTCGTGGTCCAGGTGCTCGTAGCGCAGCGAGTTGGCGAAGTGCGTGACGGGCCGGCCCACGTCGGCGGGCAGCAGCGGGATAATGCGATGCACCGGCGGCGTGAAGCGCTTTATCACCATATCGTTGTCGAGGAAGATGGTGGCGATTTCCGTGGCGTCGAGCAGGTTTTTCATGTCGTTGGCGGCCTGGCTCAGCTCCTCGGTTTTGCTCAGGTACTGCGTGTTGAGGGTCATCAGCTCCTCGTTCAGGCTCTGCATTTCCTCCTTGTTGGTCATGGCCTCCTCGTTGGTGCTTTGCAGCTCCTCGTTGGCGCTTTGCAGCTCTTCCAGGCTGCTTTCCATCTCCTCAATGGTGGTTTGGAGGCGGTGCCTGGTGTAGTGCAGCTCCTTTTCCAGGGTCGGCACCTGGGCATCGGGGCTGCTGCCGGCCGCGGGTTTGCCCAGGCGCACCTTGCGGGGCGTGGGCTGTTCCTCAAACACCACCAGCAGCAGGCCGCTGAGCTGCTCGCTCTCCTCCAGCACCTTCACCGTGAGGCGCAGCAGCTGCACGCCGGTATCGAGGTGCAGCTTCACGTTGTCGGCCACCACGTGCTGGCGGGTGGCGGCGGCCTCGTGCACGGCCTCACTCAGCTCGTAGTTGAGCTCGGCGCGGGCCATGTCGAAGATGTTCATGCCGCCGAGGCCGGGGGCGGGCTCCAGGTAGCGGCCGGTGCGGCCGTTCACGTACAGGATTTCGCCTTTGGCGTTGATGACCACGGCGGGTGGCGTGTACTGGCGCAGCAGCACGCGCTGCACCAAACCGGCAAATGCGCCCTCTTTGCGCGAGGAAGTTGAACTCATGGAAGCAGAAGCGGGGGCCGGAATGGGTTGCGTGTGCTGCCGGGCCAGGGCAAACGGAAAATTAGCCACCCGCGTCACCGACGACGGCGTTTCGGTGCGGCGCGAGAGCTTCCACTTCACGTCCAGGGGCTGAAACATTTCCTGAAAGCCGGCCAGGTTTTCGCTGGGCCCCAGAAACAGCAGCCCGCCGGGGTTCAGGGCGTAGTGGAAAACCGGAATGAGGTTCTTTTGCAGCTCCGCGCTCAGGTAAATGAGCAGGTTGCGGCACACCAGCAGGTCAAGTTTCGTGAAGGGCGCGTCCTTGTTCAGGTCGTGCAGGGCAAACACCACCACGTTGCGCACCTCTTTCCTGATGCGGTAGCCGCCCTCGGCCGGGGTGAAGAAGCGCCGCAGCCGCTCGGGGCTCACGTCGGCCGCGATGGTTGCGGGGTAGTATCCGGCGCGGGCCAGGTCGATGCCCTCGGCGTTGATATCGGTGGCGAAAATCTGAATTTTGAGGTACTTCGCACCCTCCACGTCTTCCAGGCATTCGAGCAGCGTGATGGCCAGCGAGTAGGCCTCCTCGCCCGTGGAGCAGCCCGGCGCCCACACCCGCACGGTGCTCTTGGCAGGCTTCTGGCGCAGCAGCGGCAGCAGGCGCTGCCGCAGGTGCTCAAACGCCTCCCGGTCGCGGAAAAACTTAGTCACCCCAATCAGCAGCTCTTTAAACAGGGCCAGCACCTCGGCGGGGTTTGCCTGCAGGTAGCGCACGTAGTGCGTAAACTCCTGAATCTGGTGCGAGTTCATGCGGCGCTCAATGCGCCGGAACACGGTGTTGCGCTTGTAAAACGAAAAGTCGTGCCCGGTCTGGGCCCGGATGAGGTGAAAGATTTTCTGGAGGGCGTGGGCCGGCTTCACGGCGCTTTCGGGCTCCTCGGGGCGGCGGGGGCGCGCGCCCGGGTGGCGCACGAAGTCCAGCAGCTTGGCCGGCAGCTGGTCGGCGGGCAGCACGTAGTCAACAAACTCGGTGGCCAGGGCCGCACGCGGCATCGAATCGAACTCGGCCGTTTCGGGGGCCTGCACCATCACCATCCCAAAGTTTTCCATCACCATTTTCAGCCCCAGGCTGCCGTCGGCCCCCAGCCCCGAGCACACCACGCACACGGCCCGCTCCCGCGCATCCTTGGCCAGGCTCTGGAAAAAGAAGTCGATGGGCAGGCGGCGGCCCGGCGGCTGCGTCGGCACAAACAGCAGCAGCATGCCGTGCAGGATGCTCATGTCGCGGTTCGGCGGAATAACATAGACGTGGTTGGGGCGCACGCGCAGGCCATCGGTCACCTCCAGCACGGGCATTTTGGTGAAGTGCTGCAACACCTGCGTCAGCTCCGATTCCTGGTCAGCCGAGAGGTGCGTGACCACCACGAAGGCCATGCCGCTGTCGGCGGGCATGGCCCGCAAAAACTGCTCGAACGCCACCAGCGAGCCCGCCGAGCCGCCCAGCCCCACCACCGGAAACTGGTCGGCCGGCTTGCCGGGCCGCCCGGCCTCGCGCAGCAAGGTGGGCGTGAGGGGCTCGTCGGCATCGCGCGGCAGGTCGGCGGCGGGCGTGATGACAACCGCGGACTGGCCGGGAGCGGGCGGAATTTCGTTGGATTGCATAAGCAAAAGAGTCGGCGGGACCACACGCGGGCCGGCGCGGCCTCGTTTCGGCCCGCTCCGCTAAAAAGCCGGACTAACCGAAGGCTGACAAATTTACCCCAAAAAGCTCGCCGCGCGTCCCCCTTCCCCTTTGCATTCGCGTAAAGCCGCTAACGTCTTTTTCTTTCTTCATGCCCGCTCCCTCCCATCTCATTGTTATTGGCACCTCGGCCGGCGGCATGCCCGCGCTGGTGCGCCTGGTGGCCCAGCTGCCCGCCACCCTGCCCGCCGCCGTGCTGGTGGTGCAGCATTTTGCGCCCGACTCCGACGGGCAGCAGCTCGTGGACCGGCTGGCCAGCCACACCCAGCTGCGCTGCCGCCTGCCCACCGATGGCGAAACCATTGAGGCCGGCACCCTGTACCTGGCCCCGCCCGACCGCCACCTGCTGGCCAAGGACGGCAGCATCGGCCACCTGCTGGTGACCAAAGGCCCCCGCGAAAACCACTACCGCCCCGCCGTCGATGCCCTGTTCCGGTCGGCGGCGGTGGCCTACGGGCCGCGCACGGTGGGCATCGTGCTCACCGGTATGCTGCACGACGGCACGGCCGGCCTCGAATTCATTAAGCGCTGCGGCGGGGTGACCATCGTGCAGGACCCCCACGAAGCCGAGTACCCCAGCATGCCCGAAACCGCCCTGCGTAACGTCGACATCGACTACGTAGTGCCGCTGGCCATGATGGGGCCCTTACTGGAGGAAATAACCCACGGCGCCGTGCCCCAGGCCCAGGCCCCCATCCCCGAAGACCTGAAGCAGGAGGCCGCCATCGCGGAGCGGGTGGTCGGCAACACCGAAGCAGTTGCCGCAATCGGCCATCAGGTGCCCCTCACCTGCCCCGACTGCGGCGGCAGCCTCTGGCAAGTGAGCGAGGGCCGGCTGCTGCGCTTCCGCTGCCACACCGGCCACGCCCACACCGCCGACAGCCTGCTGAATAAATCCCAAAAAAGCCTGGAGGAAACCCTGTGGGTGGCGCTACGCATGATGGAAGAGCGCAAAAACCTGCTCAGCAGCATGGCCGAACGGGGCGAAGCCCCCTACCCTGAACACCAGGCCGAGCGGCTCGAAGAAATCAAAAAGCACATCAACCGCCTGCGGGAGTTTTTGCTCAACGGCAGCGGCGGTGGCGCCGTGCCCCCGCCGCCGGGGTAGCAGGTGGTGGCCTGGGGGAGCAGCCTAGGCCAGGTGCTGATGGTAGCGCCACTGGTGCCAATGCGCCTGCCGGGCGGCGTCGAGCAAGGTGGGTACGATGCTGAGTGCCGGCCCGGCCTCCTGGGCCAGCAGCACCTTTTTCACGGGTTCCGGCACGTGCACCAGCACCAGCTCGGCCCGCTGCTCGCGGAGGCAGTGGTGCAAACGCCAGAGCAGCCGCGCCGCCTCGGCAGACAGCGACTGGAGCATCCCGCAGTCGACCCACACCGCCGCCTTGCCGCTGCGTTGGGCGCACTTCAGCTGGTGCGCCAGCGCCGTTTCCAGCTGCCCTTGCTGGGTGGGGGCCAATATGATGAGGTAGCTCTCGGGTAATAGCTCGTGGTATACAACTGACATAGCGAAGACAACAAGTTGATAACAAACAGCATACCAGCCAACCAGCCGAACAGCCCGGCCCGGCATCGAGGCTGGTTCGGATTAGTACGCCTCGGAATAATTGACAGCATTACAAATTTATCCACCGCCGTGCAGGAAAGCTACCGCATAAGTACGGGTTGTTGCCGGGGCAAATACTGATATTTATGCGTCAATAAATGCTATTTTCATTAGCTTCCAATCGGTAGTCGTTGCTGCTGCCGCCTGCATTTATGTGGCCCCAATCGCCCGGCTAAAGCATTGAGCCGGGCTTCACGCTTGGCCATGCCAGTAGGCTTGGCAGGTTTTGCTGCTTTGCGGGCACCCTGCCTTTTGCCGTCAGCCGTTCACCTGCCCTCCCAATCCAGCCCCTGTTTTATTTACTGCTGTTACGCAGCAGGATGTAGCGCGGACTTTGTAGTCCGCGAGTCTGCGCCGTGTAGTGGTTGTAGCGGCGCAGACTCGCGGACTACAAAGTCCGCGCTACATCCCCCGAGGCGCTTTAACAAGGAGCGTGCGTAACAGCAGGTATTTATGAGCCCTTCCGCACGCAGCAGCATTGGCTGGCCAACGGCATTCCGGCCATTGCGTTTCTGGTGGGGCTATTCTGGCTGCGCCGGCCCACCGCGGCGGTGCTGGCCTGGTTCCGAACCATTGCCATCCGCCGGGGTTGCTAGCCCATTGGTGGGCGGCACTGGCTTTCTTTGTGCTTCATGAAAATTCTATATACTTACCTGCGCAACTACTGGCCGCTGCTGGCCCTGGCCCTCGTGCTGGCGGCCGTCAACCAGATATTCTCGCTGCTTGACCCCTACATTTTCCGCAAGCTGGTCGACCATTTCGTGCCCAAGAACGGCGGCGTGGGCGGGCTGCTGAAGGTGCCGTTCTGGCCGTTTTTCCGGGAGGCCATCCCCTACATCGGCATGATGCTGGGCGTGGCCATGGTGTCGCGCATCGCCAAGAACTTCCAGGACTACTACGTCAACGTCATCACCCAGCGGCTTGGGGCCAAAATGTATTCCGACGGCCTGCGCCACTCCCTGGAGCTGCCCTACCAGGTGTTTGAGGACCAGCGCTCGGGCGAGACGCTGGGCAAGCTCCAGAAGGTGCGAACCGACGTGGAGAAGCTCATTCAGGCCTTCGTGAACGTGCTGTTTACGTCGCTGGTGGGCATCATTTTCGTGATGTGGTACGCCATCACGGTGTACTGGCCCATTGCGGCGGGCTACTTCATCACCATCCCGCTGCTGGGCATCCTGAGCTTTGTGCTGAGCAAGCGCATCAAGGTCATCCAGCGCACCATTGTGGCCGAAACCACCTCGCTGGCCGGCTCCACCACCGAGAGCCTGCGCAACATTGAGCTGATAAAAAGCCTGGGCCTGGCCCAGCAGGAAACCGAGCGGCTGAACGGCATCACCAACAAAATACTCAAGCTGGAGCTGCGCAAAGTGCGCTACCTGCGCTCACTGAGCTTCGTGCAGGGCACGTTTGTGAACCTGCTGCGCAACACCATTATCCTGCTGCTGCTCTACCTGCGGGTGCAGAACCACATCAGCCTGGGCGAGTTCTTCTCGTTCTTCATCTACTCGTTTTCCATCTTTGGGCCATTGCAGGAACTGGGGGCCATCATCGGCATCTACCGCGAAACCCAGATTTCGCTGGGCAATTTCCAGCAGATTCTCGACACCCCGAAGGACGTGAAGCCGGCCCAGCCCAAGTCCGTGGCGCACATCGACAACCTGGCCTTCGACCACGTCAGCTTCAAGCACCTCACGGCCAACAACCAGGCGTTGTCAGACATTTCCTTCACCACCAGGCTCGGCCAAACCATTGCCTTCGTGGGCCCCTCGGGCTCGGGCAAAACCACGCTGGTGAAGCTGCTGGTGGGCCTCTACCCGCCCCTGTCGGGCCAGATTCTCTACAACGGCATCCCCGGCAATGAAATCGACCTCGACGAGCTGCGCGAGCAAATCGGCTTTGTGACGCAGGACACGCAATTATTTTCCGGCACCATCCGCGAAAATCTCCGTTTCGTGGCCCCCAACGCCACCGACGAGGAATGCCTGCTGGCCCTGCGCCAGGCCGCGGCCGATACCCTACTGTCCCGCGCCCCGCTGGGCCTCGATACCGTGATTGGCGAAGGCGGCGTGAAGGTTTCGGGCGGCGAAAAGCAGCGCCTCAGCATTGCCCGCGCCCTGCTCCGCAAGCCCACCCTCATGGTGTTCGATGAAGCCACGTCGGCCCTCGATTCGCTCACCGAAGAGGAAATCGGCAAGACGGTGCGGGAGCTGTCTGGCTCGCGCCAGCACATGACCATCCTCATCGCCCACCGCCTCAGCACCATCCTCCACGCCGACCGCATCTTCGTACTCGAGCGCGGCAACGTGGCCGAGCAAGGCCGCCACGACGAGCTTCTGGCCCAAAAAGGCCTCTACTACGCCATGTGGCGCCAGCAGATTGGCGAGCGCAAGGAAACGGCCGAAGAAGCGGTGGAGGCACTACGGTAGCCGTCCGTCATTGCGAGCGTAGCGCTGTCATTGCTTCGTCGCACCTCCTCGCAATGACAGCGCTACGCTCGCAATGACAGCCGATTACAGCTTTTGCAGCCGCCCGCGCCGCACGGTGCGGCCATCGGCCCACTCCACCTGGTACAAACCCGTACGCAGGCCACTTACATCAATGTCATTGGGGCCCGCCACCAGCTCAAACCGCGCCACCGCCTGGCCCAGCACATCATAAAAAGTGAGGCGGCCGGCCTGGGCCGGGCCGCTCACCTGCAGGCGGTCGGCCACCGGGTTGGGGTATAATGCCAAGCCCGTTTCGAGCCCCGACACGGCCAGCAGACCCGAGTAGCTGGTGCTGCCGTCGCGGTCGCCCTGCCGCAGCCGGTAATAGCGGATGCCGGACAGCAGGCGCGGGTCGCGGGCCTCGTAGCTGCGGGGGCGGCTACTGCTGCCAGCGGCGGGCTGCCGCAGCACCTCTGTCCAGCTTTTATCACCCTGTTCCTGGGCCTCCATGGCGAAGTAGGCGCTGTTGCGCTCCGTGGCCGTGCTCCACGCCAGGCTGGTGCCTGAGCCAGTTACGTAGCGGGCCGAGAACGCCGTCAGCTCCACGGGCAGCGGCCCACAGCCGGAGGGCGTGGGGGCCGCAGTAGGTGGCAAAAACCCGGTGCAGGGGTTGGTGGCGCTAAAGGCAAATACATCCTGACCGGCCGCAATGTCTGAGTTCGTGCTCAGCGTCCGCTTCACGGCAGTGGGCGCGATGGCGAAATGCATCACCGCCGTGGGCATGATAATGTGGTTTAGCTGGGTGCCGTGGCCAAGCTCGTGCAGGGCCACGCTTTCAAAATCGAACTGCCCGGCAGGAGGTGTCCCAGTGCCATAGTGCCAGGAAATGGCATCGCTGAAAGTATAATCCGTTTCAACCAATGAAAACTGAACCAGGCTGCCCACGAAGCAGCCCGAATAATACGAGGTAGCGGCCGCCAGTGTGCTGCCGCCCAAGGTCCCAAATCGCACCACGTTCACATTGTCGCCCGCGGTGGCTTCGGGAGCAGCAGCGGCCCCTACCACCCGGCGCAGCGGCGTGGCACAGGCCCACGAAGCCAGCGCCCGCTCGAACGAGGCCGGGGCGGCGGCTACCGCCGTTAAGCTGGGACTATACCTCAGCGTATAGCCTCCCTGTGTATCATCGTTGACGAGTTTGGGACGGGTGGGCGTGTCGCTGCCGGTCTGCGTGACGTTGCTCAGAGCGTAAGTTACCGTGAGGGACGCTGGGCTAATGCCGGTTTCAATGGCATCATTTATTACCCGGAAGTTACCCGTGCCGGCCACTTCGCCGGTGGCAATCACTAACGACGGCACCCGCACCTGAATCTGGGTATCGGACCACGAGACATAATCAGTAGGATTCGCCCCGGCGGAGCCGCCCCCGCCATTGTTAGCGTTCGGAAACTCTACGCGCCCGCTCCCTCGCGCCGTGCCGAAATTCGAGCCGTTAATAGTGAGCACGCTCTCGGTACCGGCCGTGAGGCTGGCCGGCGCAAAGCTGCTGATAACCGGCTGCGCCGTGGGCCGGGCCACCGGCAAGGCTCCCGCCAGCGCGGCATTGGGCCGCACGGCGCGCCAGGCCTGGCCGGCCAGGGCCACTACGGCCGGATACAGCGCCCCAGTGATGGAAGCGTAGCGGCCAAATGGTTCGACAGCCGTGCGGTCGGCCAGGTCGTAGCGCACAAAGCCCTGCGGCCCCGCTACCAGCCGGAAAGTACCGGGCAGCAACGGGTTGGGCTCCAGCAAAAACAGCCCCTGCTGCTCAGGAGCCAGCGTAATGCTGGTGCTCACCACCTCCCGCCGCAGGCCCACCGTGCCGCCAGCCTCGGCCAGGCGCAGCAGCACCGGCTCCGTACCCCGAAAAACCTTATACACCGTGAGTTCGCTGATGGTGTAAATGTGGCCGTTTTCGCTCACCGCTTGCTGGGTCCTTACCCCGGCCTCAACGATGAGGGTTGCCGTTGCCACGCGCTCGGCCAGCGGCGTGGGAATCAGCATGCACGCTTCCTGGGCCTGGCCGGAGCCCGCTAGCCCTAGCAGCACCAGCAAGACCACCACCCGAACCCTCAATGAAGTAAAGCCAATTTTCATATAGTAAAAAAACAATTATTTTATATTAAATCAAACCCTGCCCGATTAACTCCCAATTAAGCAGCGCAGTAAAATGGCCATTCCTGGGGTAGTAGTCCATCATATTATTACCTGCTGCTTGGGGTCGAAATTGATGGGGCGGGGCTTGGGGTTCATATCCTCCAGCGCGGCCACCACTATTTCGATAATGGCCAGGTCGCGCACCCATTTGCGATTGGCGGGCACCACAAACCACGGCGCGGAATCGGGCGAGCAATGGCGTAGCGCATCCTCGAAGGCATGCTGGTAATCGTCCCAAAGCGCGCGCTCCTTGAGGTCGTTGGGGTCGAATTTCCAGTTTTTGCCGGGGTCATCGAGGCGCTCCTGCAGGCGCTCGGCCTGCTCCTGTTTGGAGATGTGCAGGAAAAACTTGAGGATGCGCGTGCCGTTGTGGGTCAGCAAGGACTCAAAGTTGTTGATGGCTTCGAACCGCTGCCGGGCCTTTTTGTCGTCAACCAAACCGTGCACGCGGGTTATCAGCACATCTTCGTAGTGCGAGCGGTTGAACACGCCAATATGGCCCTGCTTGGGCGTATGGGCATGAATGCGCCACAGAAAATCATGGCTCAGCTCTTCCTGCGACGGGGCCTTGAACGTGGCCACCTGCACCCCGGCCGGGTTCACACCCGTGAGCAGGTTCTCAATCGCGCCGTCCTTGCCGCCCGTGTCCAGGGCCTGAAACACGATGAGCAGGCTGCGCTTGTGCTCGGCGTAGAGCAGCTCCTGTAGCACGCACAGGCGCTGCCGCAAGGCCAGCAGCCGGGGCCGCGCCGCGCTCTCGCTCGGGCGCTTGTGCGCAAAAGGCGTGGCCGCGTCCGGGTCCACGGCAGCCAGCCGAAACGACTTGCCTTTGACGCGTACGGCCGGGGTTTCGGGTAGTTTGAATTTCATAGGCCGCTAAGCTAACCATACTGGCCGTGACTGTCCTTAGTTACGCTACCCGCTCACCAGCCGCGCAATGCCAAAGGCGGCGGCGGCGGCCAGCGTCCCCACCAAAGCCATTTTGAGGGCCCCGGCCACGGGCGGCTGCCCGGTCATCCGGCTTTTGAGATAGCCAAACACCGTGAGACAGACCAGCGTGATGCCCGCCGACCACGCCAGCCCTTCCGTGGGCGTAGCCGTAAAAAAATAGGCGCTGAGTGGAATCAGCCCGCCCACGGCGTAGGCCGAGCTGATGGTAACGGCGCTTTTGGGGGCCTGCTTGGGGTCGGGCTCTTCCAGGCCCAGCTCATACTTCATCATGAAGCGCACCCACTGCTCGGGGTCGGCGGTGAGCTCCTTGAGGGCCAGCTGGCGGGTGGCGGCCGAGAGGCCCATTTCGGCCAGCAGCTCGTCTACTTCGGCGCGTTCCACGTCGGGCACTTCGTGCACCTCGCGGCGCTCGCGGCCCAGCTCGGTTTCGTAGTGCTCTACCTCGGTGCGGCCCGCCAGGTAGCCGCCCAGGCCCATGGCAATGCTGCCGGCCACTATTTCGGCCAGGCCCGCCGTAATCACCAGCCCCGACGAGGCTACCGCGCCGCTCAGGCCCGCCGCCAGGGCAAACGGCACCGTCAGACCATCCGACAGGCCAATCACCACATCCTGCAGCATGGCCGAGCTGGTGAGGTGGTCTTCGGGGTGCAGGTCGGGCGCGGGCTGGGTAATGGACTCAGACATACAAGGAAATTTAGGACGGGGAGATTAACCCGGGGTGCTGCTTTACGTACGTATAACTAGTTTTTTCGACGCCGGTTCTATCCGGTGGTTTTCACTCACTTCATTCGCCCCATCCCCATGGCATCATCCGCCAAAGCTGCCCCCAAAAGCTCCGCCTCCCCCAAAAAAGCCGCGCCGGCCGCCAAGGCTGCCGCCGCTCCCAAAGCCAGCGCCAACGGCAAGGCCAACACCGGCAATGGGGCCGGCAGCAACGCCGCCGTAGACATTCAGCCCCGCCTGAACCAGCAGCAGAACGCCCCCGCCCCTACCCAGCGCTACGGCACCGTGAGCCAGCGCCTGCCCATTGGCCTGGGCGAAAGCACCCGCCAGGGAAGTGTGACCATGCTCAACCAGCTGCTGGCCGACACCATCACGCTGCGCGACATGTACAAAAAACACCACTGGCAGGTAGTAGGCCCTACTTTCTACCAGCTGCACCTGCTCTTTGATAAGCACTACGAAGAGCAGTCGGTGCTGGTCGATGCCATTGCCGAGCGCATTCAGATTCTGGGGGGTGTAGCCGTGGCCATGGCCCACGACGTGGCCGAGCTGAGCAGCATTCCCCGCGTGCCGCGCGACCGCGAAGAACCGCCCGTACAGGTATCGCGCCTGCTCGACGGCCACCAGCGTATCCTCAAGAACTGCCACGACTACGCCAGCAAAGCCGACAAAAGTGGCGACGATGGCACCAACGACCTCATTGTGAGCCAGCTGGTGCGCACCAACGAACTGCAAGTGTGGTTCGTAGCCGAGCACGTAGTGGATTCGCCGCTCATCCAGGCTGAATAGGGTGTTCATTGATTTGATTTACTAAAAAGCGCTGCCGCATTAGTTGCGGCAGCGCTTTTTGGTGTTCCCGGAATTGCCTCGTCCCGACCCTATTGCGGCTCATCTTCGGTCCGGGCCTCCACTTTTCCGCTCTCATTAGTCTCTGCTTCTTCCACCGAATGCGTCTGGCCCAGGTTGCTGTCCTTTTTGGCCAGTTCGGCTAGGGCACAATAGAAGTTGTGCAGCAGGTTAATTTCCTCTTCCGAGAAGTCCTGGGCATTAATGAGCCGGTTGCTGGCTCCGGGCGTGGCAGCTATCAGCTCATTGAGCTTGAGGTGCAGCACCAGCGAATCCTTATTTTGGGCCCGCTGAATAAGAAAGACCATCAGAAACGTGACGATGGTGGTGCCAGTATTGATAACCAGTTGCCAGGTTTCAGAATAATGAAAGTAGGGCCCGGTTATGCCCCAGGCCAAAATAATAGCCACTGCCGTCGTAAACGCCACGGTGGAGCCCGAAAAATGGGTAATCCGCTCAGCCAGGCGACCAAAAAAGGAGCTTGTTTCGACATTATGGATGGTATGCATGACAGGAAAGTGAGTCTTTGGATAGCAGAAACCCCGATGGCCTCCGCAATGCCACAATATAACACCCTGAATAGTGGGCAATTGATGAAAAAGGCAGCCAGAAGGTTGTACGGCCGAAATCCGCCGGCTATCTTTGCACCCGCTTCGGTACCTCAACGAAGCCGGTTTCGGCCGAAATACCTGGTGCAATTACCCAATTCGCGCACGTGGTGAAACTGGTAGACACGCCATCTTGAGGGGGTGGTGCCTTCGGGTGTGGGAGTTCGAATCTCCCCGCGCGCACGTGAATCGAGAAGCCCGTTCCAAGTACTTGGAACGGGCTTTTTTGCGATAATCCCGGAATGCCCGGAACGTGTACCGCGAAATTTCATTTCGCCACGCGTGCGGTGCGTAAGGCCGTTTTCCCTATCCTTACGACCAAACTTCGCTGCGCTCGTAGCGAAATGAAATTTCGCGGTACACGTTCTGTTCGTATACGTTCTATTCCCGCTCGAAGGGGTTGCCGGGTTTCACCAGCACCACCCGCTCGCGCTCTACTACTACCTGGCCGGGCAAGGCTCCCTTGGGCTTGCGCACGAATTTTTTGGGCGTGACCGTGACCGGGCACAGCGTGTCGTGCTGGCGGCGCGAGTACCAGCCGGCCAGCTGCGCGGCGTGCTCCACCACGGGCTCGGGCACGGGCTGCCCGGCCCGGTGCCGGATGACGACGTGCGAGCCGGTCACGTCCTTGGCGTGCAGCCAGAGGTCGTCTTTGTGGGCGTATTTCTGGGTCAGCAGGTCGTTGTTCGCCGCGTTGCGGCCCACCAGGATGGTGAAGCCCCGGTCCTCAAATACCTTGAAGGGAAGTTCCGTGGCGGCTTTACTGGCGGCGGGCGTGGGGTCGAGGCCGTGCTGCTTGCGCCAGGTGCGCAAGGCCCGCAGCTCGGCCAGCGCGGGCTGGGTATCCATTTCTTCGAGGCGCTCGAGGGCAGTAAAAGCTTCGGTTTCGCGGCGGGCGATGCGCTCGCTGAGCTGGCGCTCTTCAATTTGCTGGTTTTTGCCCTTGCGATAGAGGTTTTCGGCGGTGAGCTGGGGCTTTTCGGTACGCTTGAGCTTTATGAGCCGCGCGGCACCCGTATAGAAATCCAGGACTTCAATCTGCGTGGCTCCGGCCGGAATATCGTGCAGGTTGGCCATGATGAGGTCGGCGGTATGGCGGTATCCCGCCTCGTGGGCCAGGGCGTGGAGGCGCTGGCGGGCGTGGGCGGCGGCGGTGCCGGCTTCGGCGGCGCGGCGCTCCAGGAGCTGGCGCAGCTGCCTGGTTTCCATCTCCAAGGCGCGGCGGCCCAGGGCCATGGGCACGAAGCGGCGCAGGGCCGCAATGGGGTCGTCGCCGCCGAAGGTTTCGAGCACGTCGCCGAGCGGCAGCAGGCTGAGGCGGGTGCGGCCGTCGAGCTGAATGAGGTAGTAGTGGGCCGGCTTTTCCAGCTGAGCCAGCACCTGGTTCACCAAGCGGGTTTTGGTTTCGGGCGGGGCCGGGTCGTAGCCGTGCAGGCGCAGGTAGCGCAGGGGCAGGTCGGCAAGCGGCGGCGGGACCACGACTTTAGCGGACTTTTCGGATTGGTCGGATTTTGTGGTCGGCGCGGGCGGCGCTGGTTGCGGGCGTAACTCCGCATCGGCCAGCAGCTTTTGCTGGAAGAGCTGAGCCGGACCTTCGGGCGACGAGCGGAAAATGGCGTTGGGACGCGGGCCGTAGAGCTTGAACACCAGCCGCGCCCCGCTGCGGAAATTCACTTGCAGCACCCGGTCCTGAGGCCAGGCCACCACGGTTTCGACCTGTTCGCCCAGCAGGTTGGGGAAAAGGTCGACGGAATTGGCACGGGCCCGTTGGAAGGTTTCGGGCAGGGCCAGGGCCGGGAAATTTGCCCCCAGCTGGGCTTTCAGCCAGAATTCGGTGGTACCGTTGATGAGGCCGATAACCAGCTCATCCTTTTCCTGCGTGAAGCACACGGCCACGCGGTAGCCCCGCAGCCGCTCGGTGAGCGCGGGGGCCAGCTGGCGCAGAAAATAGTAGTTGGTATGCAAAGGAAACGCCTAAATCCGGGGAAGATAGTGCCGGGTGAGGGCATGCTCCACGGTGCCGGTGTGGCGCGTAACCTGGGGCTCAACGAGCATAATCCAGGTTTCCTCGCTGGAATACGGTCGGTGCTCTACGCCCCGGGGCACCACCAACATTTCGCCGGGGTTAATGATAGCCGTATGGTCGCGGAACTCAATGTGCAGCTGGCCCCGAACCACTACAAAAAGCTCGTCTTCAGCCTCATGGCTATGCCAAATAAATTCCCCCTGCACTTTGGCCAGCTTCACGTGCTGGTCGTTCAAATCGGCCACCACGTGCGGGTGCCAATGGTCGGAGAACTGCCCAAATTTTTGGTCGAGGTTGATAACGTTCATAGAAAAAAGATGAAGCAGAAGCGAACGGGAGATTTTTCAAACAAAACCGTGTGCGGCCACAAAGCAGTTCCGGCTGATGAATGACTTGATAAAAGCGTTAGAGACCATCGTGCGGCCGATGGCTGAGATGCCGACATCCGGCTCGTCTCCAAGGCTCAAACCTCCACCTTCAGCCCGTCATACGCCAGGCGAATCCACTCCGGCAGCTCGGCTTCTACTTCGGCGTGGCGGCCCAGCTGGTGGCTGATGTGCGTGAGGTAGGCGCGCTTGGGCGAGGCTTCTTCGAGCACGGCCACGGCCTGGGCCAGCGTGAAATGCGAGATGTGCTCCTCGCGGCGCAGGGCGTTGAGTACGATGACGTCGGCATCGCGGAGCTGGGCGCGGGTTTCGGGCCCGATGTGGTTGGCATCGGTGAGGTAGCAGAAGCCGCCGATGCGGAAGCCCAGCACCGGCAGGCGGTGGTGCATGGCCCGCAGCGGCTGTACGGCCAGCCCCTGCACGTCAAATGGCACGTCGTCGCGCTCGATGGGGTGCAGCACCACGCGGGGCACGCCGGGGTACTTGTGCTCGGCAAAGATGTAGGCAAACTCCTGTTGCAGCTGTTGCAGCACCCGCGGCTCGCCATACACCGGCATATCCTGCTGCTGCCGGAAGTTGAAGGCCCGGATATCGTCGAGGCCGGCGGTGTGGTCCTTGTGCTCGTGGGTGAAGAGCAGGCCATCGAGGTGGGTGACGCGGGCCCGCAGCATCTGCTGCCGGAAATCGGGCCCGGAGTCAATCACGAGGCTGCGGCCGCCTACGGCCACGTGCACCGACACCCGCAGCCGGTGGTCGCGGTGGTCGAGCGAGCGGCACACCACGCAGGTGCAGCCTATCATCGGCACCCCGGAGGAAGTGCCCGTGCCTAAGAACGTTACGGTCACTGCGTTTGAATTAAAAATTAAGAATTAAAAATTAAGAGTTACCGCAAAGCCGAACGTGCAACCATATGCGGCGACGCGACATTTTTAATTCTTAATTTTTAATTCTTAATTCAATTTAACCTACGTACTGCTTCACTACGCGCACCAGCGCATCGAAATCGAGGGGCTTGGGCAGGTAGTCGCTCACGCCGGCTTCGCGGAACTGGTCCATCGAGTAGTTGTTGGCGTTGCCGGTGATGGCGATGATGGGGAGCGTGTTGATTTTGGGGTCGGCGTGGGCGCGGATTTCGCGGGTGCACTGCATGCCATCCTTCACCGGAATGTTGATGTCCATGAGCACGCAGTCGACGGCGTTGCTTTCCAGCTGCTTCAGCACTTCGCCCCCGTTTTTGGCCAGCACAATCTTGTACTTCTGCAGTTCCAGAATTTTGCGGGTGAGGTTAAGGATTACCGAGCTGTCCTCAGCAATGAGAATGGTTTTGGGTTGGGGGTCGGCGGACATGAGCGTAGGGTTAGGTGTTGGGTTCATAGGGTAGATTAGGGAGAAAGCAGCCGGTTTTACACGGGCGGGAAAGTAATGGCTCGCTCAACTGCGCCGGGGTACTCGGCAACGAACTGTGCAAAGTAATGTTCCAGAAGTTGAAAACCAGCTGCACCCGCTTCCACCCGTCCTTCTTTGAACTGATGCTCGAGGCGGCGCGCCTGGGCGGCCAGGGCCACGCCGCCCAGCGTAGCGGCCGTGCCCTTGAGCTGGTGCAGCATGGGCAGCAGCTCGCGGAAATTATCGGCGGCGGCCACGGGTGCGGCATCGCGCAGCAAATCGCCGGCTTCCTGCTCAAATTCCTGGTAGAGGTCGGAGGTGAATTCGGGGCCACCCAGCTCGATGAGCTGAAGCAAAATGGCATCGTCGAGGATGGGCTCATCGTTTTCGGGTTTTACCACGGGGGCGGCAACGGCTGACGGGGCCGCGGCCACTACCGGGCCGGCAACAGCCTCGGGCGCCGCTACCAGCGTAGCAGACGTATCAGTATCGGCCTTATCACCAGTTGGCAGCTGGGCCGGGCGGGCCGCCCGGGGGCGCAGCCAGCGGTGCAGCACTTCGTAGAGGTGGCGGCTTTTCACGGGCTTGCCCACGTAGTCGTCGAGGCCCTGGCGCATGAAGCGGCCGGCATCTTCCTGCATGGAGTAGGCCGTCATGGCCACCACGGGCGGGCAGGCGGCCCCCAGCAGCCGGCGGATTTCGGCCGTGGCGGCCACGCCATCCATGTCCGGCATCTGAATGTCCATGAAGATGATGTTGTAATTCGCGTTGGGGGCCGTGGCCAGGGCAATGGCTTCGGGGCCGCCGCTGGCCACGTGCACTTCGCAACCCAGCTTGGAGAGCAGGCGCTGGCCCACTTTCTGGTTGATGGCGTTATCGTCGACGAGCAGCACGCGGGGTATGGCATCGAAGGGCTGGAACACGGGCTCGCGCACCGGGGCCACGGCGGGCCGGTCTTCGGGCCGGGCCTCGCGGGCGCTGATGGTGAACCAGAACACCGAGCCCTCGCCTTCGTCGGAGAGCACCCCGATTTCGCCGCCCAGCAGCTCGGCCAGCTGCCGGCTGATGCTCAGGCCCAGGCCCGTGCCGCCGTAGGCCTTGCTGGGCGTAGTGTCGAGCTGGGTGAAATTGGTGAAAAGCAGGCTGGCGTTGTCGCTCGAAATACCAATGCCCGAGTCCTGCACGGCAAAGCGCAGGGTGTGCAGCTCGCCATCGGTGCTCACGCTGCTTACCACGATGCCCACCGTGCCCTCGTTGGTGAACTTGATGGCGTTGGCCACCAGGTTGCTCAGAATTTGGAGCAGCCGCACCTCGTCGGTCATGACGTGGGTGGGCGTGTGCGGGGTGATGTGGTAGGTGAAGCGGATATTTTTCTGCTCGGCCCGGTAGATAAACAGGGCCCGGATGCGCTCCATCACGGCCTGTAGCTCCAGCGCGCTTTCGTGCACCTGGAGCTTGCCGGCCTGCATCTTCGACAGGTCCAGAATGTCGTTGAGAATGGTGAGCAGGGCGTCGGAGCTTTTGCGCAGCGTGTCCACGTAGTCGAGCTGCTCGTCGGTTTCCACGGTCTGGTCGAGCAGGTCAATCATGCCGATGATGCCGTTCATGGGCGTGCGCAGCTCGTGGCTCATGTTGGCCAGAAACTGGGTTTTGGCTTCCAGGGCGGCTTCGGCGGCGTCTTTGGCCTGGCGCAGGTCGTCCTGCATCTGCCGGATTTCGGTCACGTCGCGGGCAATGCCCTCGGTGCCCACTTCGCCCACTTTCACTACCCGGGCATTCACGAGCACGCTCACGGGGTAGCCGTCCTTGTGCCACATCCGGGTTTCGAAGTTGCGCAGCACGCCGGTGCGCGCGGCCTCGGTATCGGCGCGGGGCAGGTCGTCGGCGCTCACGAAGTAGCTGGCCACGGTCTTGCCAATTACGTCTTCGGGCTCGTAGCCCAGCACCTCGCGCACCGACGGGCTGACGATGGTCAGCAGGCCTTCGTTGTCGGTGCGGTAATAGATATCCTGGAACGACTCGAAAATGGAGCGGAACTTCTCCTCCTGGGCTTCCAGGGCCAGCTGGGCCCGCTTCTGCTCCGTTATATCGTGGGCGATGGCCGAAATTTCCTCGAAGGAGCCATCGCCCAGGTAAATCGGGTTAAGGTAAATATCAGTCCACACATCATAGCCGCGGGCATCGCGCAGGCGCATCTCGAAGCGTTGGGCCTGGCCCTTGGCGGCCGCATCGTAGTGCTGCACAAAGATGTCGCGCTCGGCCTCGGGCATGCGGGCCAGGTCGGCTTCCCACAGGTCGAGGCCGCGCACCGGGTAGGTGCCGTTGCGCCGCAGGAACAGGGCCGCGTAGTTGCGGTTGAAGTTCATGAGGTGGGCGCGGGTATCCACGGTCCACATCACGTGCGAGCCACTTTCGAAGATGGCGTTCAGGCGGGCGGTCTGCTTGCCAATCTGCTCCTCGTTGCGCTTGCGCTCGATGGCCAGCGCCACCTGGTTCGAGATGAAGTGCAGCACGTCGAGGTCGCCGGGCGTGTAGGCATCGGCGCGGGCGTAGTCCTGCACGGCCAGCACGCCGATAATGCGGTCGCCGATGCTCAGCGGCGAGGCCAGCATGACTTCGGGCACCAACCCGTAGGCGTTGATGGTACCGTTGCGGATGAGCTGCTGAAAATCGGCGTGGGTGAGGTAGCGCGGCTGCCCGCCGGCGATGATGTACTCCGACACCCCCGACGAAAACGGCCGCGCCGCCTGCGGCCGGTGCTGGGGGTGCTGGTCGACGTGGTAGGCAAACTGCAGCTCGGTGCGGGCGTCATCACAGAGCGCGATAAACAGGTTGCTGGTTTCGATAATCTTGCTCAGCTCGCGGTGAATGGCCCCGTAGAGGCTGGGCAAGTCTTTGGCTGAAATGGCCAGGTTGGCAATACTGTAGTAGACTTTTTGCAGGCGCTCGGCCTTGATGCGGTCCGTGATGTCGTGCAGAATGGCCCGGCTGCTCACCGGCTGGCCCTCCTCGCGCACTACGCTCATGCTGCCAATGAGGTGGACCGGCTTGCCCAGGCTGGTCAGAAACACGGTTTCGACCTTGTTCACCGGCTCGCCGTCGTACAGATTGCGCAGCTGATAGAGCAGCTTGGCCTTGTAGTACGGGTGCACCACGTCGGCCAAGGTGCGGGTAGCCAGCTCGGCATCGGTGTAGCCCAGCTTTTCTTTCCAGGCCTTGTTCACGAACAGAAAGCCGTTGTCGGCGCGCAGGTGCTGCACCAGGTCCTGGGCATTGTCGAGGAAGTCCTGCAGGTGGGTGCTGTCGTCGGCCAGCGCGGGGGTAGCCAGGGCCCGGTCCTCGGGCTCCTGCCCCACCAGCCAGGCACCAGTGATGGCCCCGGCGGCATCGTGCGTGAAGCCGGTGCGCCACTGCACCGGGCGCGGATGGCCCAGGTGCGTGAGCACGGGCCGCTCGTAGCTGGCCACCAGGGTTTCGCGGGCAATGGCATCGAGGAATTGCTGGCGCTGGGCCGCCCGCTCGGCGGGCGCGGTGAAAATATCGTAAGCAAACTGCCCCAGCACCTGCTCACGGGCATAACCGGCAAAGCCCAGGAAGGTATCGTTCACCTCCACGATGGCCCCGTTCGCATCGAGCAACAAATAGAACTGCCCCAGCTGGTCGAGCAGCGTGGCGGGCAGCGGCGTAATAGGGGCAGGAATAGCAACCGAAGATGAAGCCATAAGTAAATACGCGTACGCCCTGGTAATATTTCCGGCTAAGATAGTCCGCAACGCGGTAGGCTACAGCGTAAATTTGACCAAAATATAACTAACGCGGCTCGGTTCCGGTCCGTTCTCCCGTCCCCTTGCCGCCTTCCCCCGCGCCGCTGCTGCTCTTCGCCGTTACCACCGACCTGTGCTACGACCAGCGGATGCAGCGCATTTGCGGCAGCCTGGCCGCCGCCGGTTACCGCGTGCGGCTGGTGGGGTGGCAGCGGCCGGCCTCGCCCCCGCTCACGCCCCAGCCCTACGCCCAGCACCGCCTGCGCGGCTGGTTTCAGCACGGCAAGCTGTTTTACCTGGAGTACAACCTGCGGCTGTTTTTCTACCTGCTGGGCCAGCGCGCCGCCGCCTGGTGCGCCTGTGACCTCGACACCGCCCTGCCCGTGTGGCTGCGGGCCCGCCTGGGCGGCCAGCCCTTCGTGTACGATGCCCACGAGCTATTCACGGAAGTGCCCGAAGTGGTGGCCCGGCCCGCCGTGCAGCGCGTGTGGCGCTGGGTCGAGGGCTTCATCGTGCCCCGCGCCCGGCTGGCCTACACCGTGGGCCCGGCCCTGGCGCGGGTGTTTGAGCAGCGCTACGGCCGGCCCTTCGCGGTAGTGCGCAACGTGAGCCGCCTGCAGGCCGATGCGCCGCTGCCGGCCGCCGCGGTTTCGTCCGGCGGCTACATTCTCTACCAGGGCGCGCTGAACGTGGGCCGGGGCCTGGAAAACCTGCTCGATGCCATGCCGCAGGTGGCGGGCCGGCTGGTGATTTGCGGCGAGGGCGACCTCTCGGCGGCCCTGCGCGAGCGGGCCGCGCGGCTGGGCCTACTGGCCTCGGGGTCCGACCCGGTAGGGCAGGTCGAATTTCGGGGTTTTGTGCTGCCCGAGGCCTTGCGGGACGTCACGCACCATGCCGCCGTGGGCATCATGCTGCTCGAAAACATTGGCTTGAGCTACTACTATTCGCTGGCCAATAAATTCTTCGATTACGTGCACGCCGGCATCCCGCAGGTGCTCATCGACTTTCCCGAGTACCGCGCCCTCAACGACCAGTTCGATGTAGCGGAGCTGGTGCCCGACCTCAGCCCCGCAACGCTGGCCGCCGCCCTCAACCGCCTGCTGCGCGACGAGCCCGCCCGCTACCAGCACTTGGCCGCCAACTGCCGCCGCGCCGCCCCCCAGCTCAGCTGGCAGCACGAGGAACAGGTGCTGCTGAAGCTATTTGAAACCCTGGTACCCGGTGGCCCAACCGTACCCCTGCCACACTAGCTTTACGCTTTGCTACAGCGGTTTCCAAGTCCATGTACAGAGTTAAAAGTTGAGAGTTAAAAGTCAGACGTATTGTGTTTTAACTTTTAACTCTCGACTTTTAACTGTTTTCAAAAATGTACATGGACTCGGAAACTGCTCTAACCGCTTCGATTTTGATGAAAAGACTACTCCCCGCGCTGCTTCTGGGCGGCGCTTGTTTTGCCGGCGGGGCCTTCGTGGCCCGGCCCACGGCTCCCGATGAAATTACGGTTCCCATGCTGCGCACGGCCCAGCAGCTGTTTGGGCTGAGTTTCACGGATGCGCAGCTGGACTCCACGCGGCGCAACCTCGCCGGCTACCGCGACAGCTACGAGGCGCTGCGCAAAATTGACCTTTCGAATAGCGTGGCCCCGGCCGTGGTGTTCGACCCGCGCCCGCTACGCCTGCGCCAAACCACTCTTTCCGGGGCCAGCAGCGCCGGCAAACTAGCTCCGCTGCCGGGCCGAGTGAAGCTGCCGGCCAACCGCGACGACCTGGCCTTTTACACCGTACGGCAGTTGGGCGAGCTGCTGCGCACCAGGCAGCTTTCCTCCGAGGAGCTGACGCAGTTCTGCCTGGCCCGGCTCAGGAAACACGACCCGAAGCTGCACTGCGTCATCACCCTCACCGAGGACCTGGCCCTGCAACAGGCCCGCCAGGCCGACCAGGAAATTCGCGCCGGCAAGTACCGCGGCCCGCTGCACGGCATTCCCTACGGCGCAAAGGACTTGTTCAGCGCCAAGGGCTACAAAACCACTTGGGGCTCGGTGCCCTACAAAGACCAAACCCTGAACGAAGACGCGGCCGTGGTGGAGCGCCTGCGCGAGGCCGGGGCCGTGCTGGTGGCCAAGCTCACGCTGGGCGAATTGGCGCAGGGCGACGTGTGGTTCGGCGAAAAAACCCGCACGCCCTGGGACGTCACCAAAGGCTCCAGCGGCTCGTCGGCGGGGTCGGCCTCGGCGGTGGCGGCCGGGCTGGTGCCCTTTGCCATTGGCACCGAAACGCTGGGCTCCATTGTCAGCCCGAGCACGGCCTGCGGCGTCACGGGCCTGCGCCCCACCTACGGCCGCGTGAGCCGCGCCGGGGCCATGGCCCTGAGCTGGACCATGGACAAAGCCGGCCCCCTGGCCCGCACCGCCGAAGATTGCGCCCTGGTGCTGGCCGCCCTCACCGCCGCCGGCCCCGACGCCCGCGACCCGGCCACGCTGCAGGCCCCCAAGATGTTCAGCTACGCCTTTGGCACCAACCTCGCCAAGCTGCGCGTGGGTTTCGTGAAAGCGGCGTTCGACCAGAAATACCCCACCCAGGCCAACGACCTGGCCAGCCTTGAGGTGCTGCGCAAGCTGGGCGTGGAGCTGGTGCCGATAGAGCTGCCGGCCATTGCACCCGGCGCGCTGCGCTTCGTGCTCACGGCCGAGGGCGCGGCGGCTTTCGACGACCTGACCCGCTCCGGGCGCGATAAAGAAATGGTGCTGCAAAACCGCTCGGCCTGGCCCAATACCTTCCGGTCCTCGCGCTTTATTCCGGCCGTGGAATACCTGCAGGCCCAGCGCGTGCGTAGCCTGCTCATCGAGCAAATGGATGAGAAGCTGAAAGGCCTCGATGCCTACATCGCCCCGTCCTTCAGCCCCAACCTCACGCTCACCAACCTCACCGGTCACCCGGCTATTGCCCTGCCCAACGGCTTCACGGCCGCCGGCCTGCCCACCACCATCACCTTCATGGGCCAGCTCTACGAAGAAGGCAAACTCCTGGCCCTGGCCAAAGCCTACCAGGACGCCACGGAGTTCGATGAAAAACACCCGGTTTTGTAATGTAAATTTTTAGTTGAGAACGGTGTAAAAAAGAACGTCATGCTGAGCCTGTCGAAGCATCTCTACCGCGAAGAGTAAATGATATTACTTGCGCGGTAGAGATGCTTCGACAAGCTCAGCATGACGTTCTCCTTTATTTCTGTTCCTCCTTAACCATCAAATCGCAGCACCTTTGCTTCCTCCTCACATCCTCGCCCAGCTGGCCCCCACGGCCGCCGACCCGCGCCCGGTGCTGCTCACCATTGCCGGCCCCACGGCCGTGGGCAAAACGGCCCTGTGCGTGCAGCTGGCCCAGCAGTTTGAAACGGAGATTGTCTCGGCCGACTCGCGGCAGTTTTTCCGGGAGCTGAGCATCGGCACGGCCAAGCCCACGCCCGCCGAAATGCAAGGCATCCCGCACCATTTCATTGACAGCCACAGCATCGCCGGGGACTACAGCGCCGGGCGCTTCGCCACCGATTGCCTCGCCGTGCTCACCGGGCTGTTTCAAAAGCACCCGCTGGTAATTCTCACCGGCGGCTCGGGCCTGTATGTGCAGGCCGTGACCGATGGCCTGGATGAGCTGCCCGGTGTGCCGCCCGAAGTCCGGGCCCAACTGCACGCCGAGCTGGCTACCCACGGCCTCCCCCACCTCGTGGCCGAGCTGGCCGAAACCGACCCCGTGGCCCACGCCCGCATCGACCAGCAAAACCCGCAGCGCGTGGTGCGCGCCCTGGAAATCACCCGCGCCACCGGCCGGCCGTTTTCCAGCTTCCACACCGCCGGCCCACCCGCCGAAAACCCGCTGTTTCGCAACGTGAAAGTAGCCCTCACCCGCGAGCGGGATGCGCTGTACCAGCGTATCAACCTGCGCGTGGAGCACATGCTGGCCGCTGGCTTACTTGATGAAGTGCGCGCCGTGCTGCCCTACCGCCACCATCATGCCCTGCAAACGGTGGGCTACCAGGAAATATTCGGCTACCTCGACGGCGAGTATGACTGGGCCGAAGCCGTGCGCCTGCTGCAGCGCAACACGCGGCGCTATGCCAAGCGCCAGCTCACCTGGCTGCGGCGCGATGCGGCCTATCAGTGGGTGAACGTGTAACGCGAAATTTCATTTCGCTACGAGCGTAGCGAAGTTCTGGCGTGAGGGCACACGCGGACGGCAATACTTCGCTGCGCTCGTGGCGAAATGAAATTTCGCGTTACACGTTCTTTACACGCTCAGGATTTCCACCATCCGCATGAAGCTCTGGTTGATGAGCTTCTTCTTGTTGATAGTATCCGTGAACGGCGTGTAAACCAGCTTTTTGTCTACGATGCCGGCCATGACGTTGCGCATGCCGTTCATGAGGCCTTCGACGGCGGCGATGCCGATTTGGGAGCCCAGCAGGCGGTCGGCAGCCGTGGGGGAGCCGCCGCGCTGGATGTGGCCGATGACCGTGACGCGGGTGTCGAGCTGCGGAATGGCTTCCTTCACGCGGGCGGCCACGTTGGTGGCGTTGCCCTCTTCCTCGCCTTCGGCTACGATAACGATAAACGAGGTTTTCGAGCGTTTCCAGCCCGTTTGCAGGGTATCGACTACGACATCAACGCTCATCTGCGTTTCGGGAATCATCACGATTTCGGCCCCGCCGCCGATGGCGCACGGGATGGCGATGTAGCCCGAGTCGCGGCCCATCACCTCCACGAAAAAGCAGCGGTCGTGCGAGTCGGCCGTGTCCCGGATTTTATCGATGCAGTCCAGCGCCGTGTTCACGGCCGTGTCGTAGCCGATGGTGTAGTCGGTACCGTAGAGGTCGTTGTCAATCGTGCCGGGCGCGCCCACGGTGGGAATGCCAAACTCCTCCTCAAAAATCATGGCCCCGGTGAACGTGCCGTTGCCCCCGATGGCCACCAGGCCTTCAATACCGTTGTTAACCAACTGGTCGAAGGCCTGCTGGCGGCCTTCCTTGGTCATGAATTTCTGGCTACGGGCCGACTTCAGAATCGTACCGCCCTTCTGCACCGTGTTCGACACCGAGGCCGAATCGAGCCGCACGAACTCGCCCTTAATCATGCCGCTGAAGCCGCGCATAATGCCGTACACCTCCAACCCGTGGTAGGTAGCGGTGCGCACCACGGCCCGAATGGCCGCGTTCATGCCGGGCGAATCGCCGCCGCTGGTAAAAACCCCTATTCTCTTCATCTTGCTATTTATAAAACCGGCGGATGCGCAAATGGCAGCCAAACCCCGCAAAGTTCGCGAAATGAATGCAAATTCTCACCCTCCCTTTCATATTACTCGTTTAGAGCGTTGAATGAGTATCTAAGGATACGGGCTTGGGCGTGCGGAAGCTGATGCTGCCGCGCTCCAATATCTCCATTGAGTGGCCGGCAGGCATTGTTACCAAGGCCAATGGGGCGTCTTTAGGTTGAGGTTATCTTTTTTTTACGTTTCGCGTATCTGGTAAGTAGCAACTAACTGTTTTACCTGTACCTTACCTCAGCATTTGGCCCACTGGCCGTTACCTTATTTTCCACCACTTAATTCCCACGTTATATGTTCGGTTTTTTCGAAAATGAGCAGGCCAAAAAAATTAAGGGCCACCTGCTAAACCTCGCCGCACTTGCCAAGGCCGATGGACACATCGACGAGCGGGAAATGAAGTTTATCATCTCCGTGGGCAAGAAAAACGGCATCAGCTCCTCAGAGGTACAGTCGCTGGTATCGGGCTCCAAAGGGGAAAGCACCGACCTGCCGACCAACGACTCGGAGCGGTTCGACCAGATTTTTGACCTAGTGGACATGATGCTGGCCGACGGCATCGTGGACGAGACGGAAATGGACTTTTGCATCATGATGGCCGAGAAGCTGGGCTTCCGCAAAGCCATCGTGGGCGTGCTGGTGCGCAAGATTTCGCAGGGCGTGAAGGACGGGCAACCCCGCGAGCGCATCAAGGAGGAAAGCAATTCCTTTCTGAATTACAACGAGTTGCCGCGCCCCTCGGTCAATATCAACTAGCTAATCTTACAGGGTTTGCCGGCCGTGGCCGCAACCGCATGGGCCCGTCGCAACTTCCTCATCCGAGGAAGTCCGACGGGCCTTTTGCGTGGCCGGCGATGGCCGTCGCCTACCGACCCGTGATGTGGGCAATGGCTCGCAGCAACGCCGCGCAGGCCTCGTCAATTTCCTCATCCTTAATAATGAGCGGCGGAGCCAGCCGCAGGGAGTTATCGCAAAACAGGAACCAGTCGGTGAGCACGCCTTCGTGGGCCAGGGCATGGTCGATGATGGGCTTGAGGACGGCAAAGGAGTCGAACTCCACCGCCATGAGCAGGCCGCAACCCCGCACGGCCCGAATGGCCGGGTGCCGCAGCTGCGCCCGGAACCGCGCCGCTTTCGCGGCCACGCCCTCGGCCAGCTTTTCATCCTGCATGACTTGCAGCGTGGCCAGGGCCGCCGCGCAGCTCACCGGGTGCCCGCCAAACGTGGTGCAGTGCCCCAGAATCGGGTTCGTTTTGAAGCCCGACATGATTTCGGTGCTGGAAATGAACGCCCCAATGGGCATGCCGCCGCCCATACCCTTGGCGCAGACCAGAATATCGGGCTCGATGCCGAACTGCTCGAACGCCCACATGGTGCCGGTGCGCCCGTAGCCGCACTGAATTTCGTCGAGGATGAGCAGGGCACCCACTTCCCGGCAGCGGCGGCGCAGGGCCGGCAGGTAGTACAGCGAGGGCACGCGCACGCCGGCCTCGCCCTGCACGGTTTCGATAACGACGGCCGCGGTGCGCTCGGTAATCAGGGCCAGGTCGGCAAAGTCATTGTGGCGGATGTGGCGCACGTCGGGCAGCAGCGGCCGGAAGCTGTTCTTGAAATCCTCGGAACCCGTGATGGAGAGCGCGCCGTGCGTGGAACCGTGGTAGGCGTTGAGGCAGGAAATGAGCTCGGTGCGGCCAGTGTGGCGCTTGGCCAGCTTCAATGCGCCTTCAATGGCCTCGGTGCCGGAGTTGGTAAAGAATACCGAATCGAGGTGGGCGGGCAGGGTTTGGTGGATGGCCTCGGCCAGCTGGGCGGGCACGGCCTGCACCAGCTCGCCATACACCATCAGGTGCAGGTATTTGTCGAGCTGGGCCTGAATGCCGGCCAGCACACGCGGGTGGCGGTGGCCCACGTTGCTCACGCCGATGCCCGAAATCAGGTCGAGGTAGCGGCGGCCGTCGGGGCCGTACATGTAGATGCCTTCGGCCCGCTCAATCTCCAGCAGCAGCGGAAAATCAGAGGTTTGGGCCTGGTGGCGGAGAAATAGTTGGCGGGGTGTCAGGACCACGGATTTATCGGATTTAAGCGGATTGCACGGATTTTGTAGTCGATTGTCCGGTTAATGGAATGGTAGTGGTGGCTTGGAATGGGGCATGGCTTTATTTTTTTTGGGGGGGGGGTGGTTTGGTGTTCTAATTCGTTCTTTCAACAAAGCCGGTTTCGTTTCGATTACCCCGCAAAAATAACGAGGCCGCTGCGGGGGCAGCGGCCTCGGAAAATATCGGCGCGGAATGGTGGATGCGGCGGCGCTAGTTGAGGCCGTCGCCCGGGCGGGCGGGCCGGTCGGCTACGCGCCTGATAACCTCCTTAGTGAAGTCGCGCTCGGCCTGGAATAGCTGGGCTACCTGGCGCAGGGAAATCACCTTTTGGAATTTGTCGAAGTACTCCTTTTCCAGGTTCAGCTCCTGCTGGCGCATGGTGAAGGCCTGGGTGAAATTCTCGCGGATTTGCTGGTCGGTCATGCCGTCGGCCACGTCGCGGCGCAGCAGGCGGCCGTTGCGATTGAACTCACGGCGACGGCCGGAAAATTCGTTGTAGAGCGGCCAGAACTTCTGGGCCTGGTCCTGGGTGAGGACCACGCGGTTGGTGATAAAGGCGATTTTGGCGTTTTCGAGCTGGCCCAGACGCTGGCCTTTGCGGCCCCCGCCAAACCCGCCCCCACCCTGCGCGTGGGCCGAAGAGGCCAACGTGAGGAGCAGCGCGGCCAGACTAAGTAATCGAAGCATAGATGAAAAAGCAGACATAATAGTTGACGGAAATTATAAATAAGTAAGGTCTTCGGAAGGCTGCGTATCGAGCACGTCATTCATTTCGTCTTCCGAGGCGTGCAAAAACCCTTTGGCAATGCTAGGGTGGGCAGCGGTGAGCACGGCCAGGTCAACGTTTTCGACGCGGGTACCGCTCGTGAGCAAATAGCCCACCAGCTCGGTACGGGGCACGGCATCGAGCGAGGCGACGCTGGCCGTGGCCGGTACCAATTGTGGCGTGCCACTCATGTAAAACGAAGCCGCGAAACCGCCCAGCACCGCTACCGAGGCCAGGCCCGTGCGCAGCGCCGGCGATAAAAAGCCGAGCCAGCCCCAGCCAGTGGCCGTGTCGCGGGCTTCGGCCTGGGGCAGCCGGGCCATTATCCGGGTAGGTAGCTTGTCGAAATAGCCAGCGGGCGGCTCGCTCAGCAGCGGGCGGGGCCGCCGAGGGTGCGCATCTAGCTTGAAGGAAGGTTTCATGGCAGTTGGATGAAGAAGAGGGAGCGGCGTTTAATTCCGCTAATAAAAAATTGTGTTGGGGTGGGCTAATGGTCGGTGTTGCGGGTCACGTAGTCTTCCACTTTTTTCACGGCGTGGTGGTAGCTGGCTTTCAACGCGCCCACGCTGGTGCCCGTTACCTCGGCCATTTGCTCGTAGGGCATCTCGTCGTAATAGCGCAGGTTGAAGACGAGGCGCTGCTTATCGGGCAGCCGCAGAATGGCTTTTTGCAGCTTCAGCTCGATTTCATCGCCGGCAATGGCGGGGTCGGCTTCGATTTTGGCGGCCAGCTCGGCCCCCACGTCGGTGAGCGGCAGCAGGAACTTGCGCCGCTTGCTGCTGAGAAAATTCAGGCACTCGTTGGTGGCGATGCGGTAAATCCAGGTGAAGAGCTGGGAATCCTGGCGGAAGTTTTCGAGGTGCTTCCAGACTTTAATGAACACGTCCTGGGTAAGGTCGTCGGCGTCGTCGTGGTCCACCACCATCTTGCGCACGTGCCAGTACACCTTGCTCTGGTACTTGCGCACAAGCTGATTGAACGCCAGGTTGCGGCTGGCGGGGTCCTGGAACCTGAGGAGTATTTCGTGGTCTTCCAAACGGCGAAAAGGTACGCCTGGGTGGCGAAAGCAGTGGTTGGAGGGCAAAGTAAGCCCCGCGTTTAACCGGGCCTGCTACAAAAGCTGCTATTCCCTGGCAAATAGTAATTTCGCCTATATTGTACGGCATGAAACCGGGCATGACAGAAATCAGCCAGCATCCTGCAGAAAACTACCCTACCGCCAAACGGCGGGAAATTTAACGCAACCGCCACATGAATACCTACGCTTCCGTTGCTCAAATAATCGTCGCCCTATCCGTCGGATTTGTATGGGTCTTTCGTTTCGACAACATTGTCCATGAATTTCGCCAGTATGAACTGAGCGATTTGACCCGCACGATGGTGGGGGCTACCAAAATAATACTGGCCACGCTGCTGGTCGCCGGCATCTGGTATCCGGCGTTGGTACTGATTCCCGCGCTGCTCATGGGCTTGCTGATGGCCGCCGCGCAATATTTTCATTTCAAGGTAAGCAACCCCTGGAGCAAACATCTGCCCTCTTTGTTTCTTCTGGTGCTGTGTGTTTTTATCGCGGCTGTGTCGCTCAAATTAATTTCCTAATGAGTTTATTTCTCGCCCTTGTTTTATTCTCCAGCCTGTCATTTTTAATTTACGGAATTGCCTATTTCAAATCGCCAAATATGAAAAGTGAGTTCAAGCGTTTCGGCTTGGAAAAACAGGGAATGTTGGTAGCTATTTTAGAAGTATTGGGTGCGATAGGACTACTGGTGGGCCTCGTCGCGAATCCCATTATGCTGATTTCGGCCGGCGGCCTGGCCCTGCTCATGCTGTTGGGCGTGGCCGTCCGCCTGAAAATCGGCGACAGCGTGTTGGTTTGTCTCCCGGCGTTTGCCTTCATGGTTTTGAACGCCTACATTTTTTACAAAGCACTGCCGCAGTAAGGAATTACGCCAAAGCGTACGCTACATTCGGGCGGCCTGGGCCGCTGGTACTCAGCGGCTGATGCTCCTCTCCCTCTTATGCGCGGCCTCAACAAAGTCACCCTCATCGGCAACCTCGGCAAAGACCCCGAAATCAACGTGCTGGACGGCAACGTGCCGGTGGCCAAGTTTTCGCTGGCCACCACCGAAACCTGGCGCGACAAAGCCGGCCAGCTCCAGAGCAGTACCGACTGGCACAGCGTGGTGCTCTGGCGCGGCCTGGCCGAGCTGGCCCAGGCCTACCTGCGCCGGGGCAGCCTGATATACCTCGAAGGCAAGCTCAAAACGCGGCACTACGACGATGCCGCCGGGGTGCGGCACTACGTGACGGAAATAATTGGCGAGCAGGTGCTGATGCTGGACAAGAAAACCGGCGAAGTGCCGCCCCCGACGCGATGAAAGCCGCCGTATCGCTGCACCTGACCGACGACCGCGCCGGGTTCCGGGTATTTTTTCCGTATTCCGATGCCGCCGTGCGGGCGGCCCTGCTGGCGGCCGGCGTGCGCTACGAGGCCGCCGCCCGCGGCTACCTGCTACCGGCCACGCCCGAAGCGGTGGCCCCCGTGCGGGCCGCCTGCCAGCAGCTGGGCGTGCCGCTGCACGTGCCGCTGGTGCCCGCGCTGGCCACCGCCCCGCCCCCGCCCACGCCGCACGAGCTGCTGCTGGGTCGCTACTGCCAGTTTATCGTGCTGAAGCGCTACAGCTCCCAAACGCTGAAAAGCTACCGGGGCGCCTTCCTACAGTTCCTCACGCACCACGCCCCCTGCCTGCCCCTGGAACTGGACAAGCAGGCGGTGCTCGACTACCTGGCCGGGCGCGTGGCAGCCGGCATCTCCGAAGCCTACCAGAATACCCTCATCAACGCCATCAAGTTCTATTATGAGCAGGTGGAGGGCCAGCCGCGCCAGTACTATGAGGTGCCCCGCCCCAAGCGGCCGCAAACCAACCCCAAAGTGCTGGCCAAAGAGGAAGTGCGCGAGCTGCTGCACGGTACCGATAACCTGAAACACCGCGCCATGCTCATGCTGGCCTACGGCCTGGGCCTGCGCCTGGGCGAGGTGCTGGCCCTCACGCCCGCCGACATCGACAGCAAGCGCATGGCCTTGTATGTGCGGGGCGGCAAAGGCAAGAAAGACCGGGACTTACCTCTGCCCGACAGCCTGTTGCAGCTGCTCCGGGCACAGTTCCGGCAGTTTCGGCCCGTCACGTTTCTCTTCGAAGGCCAGCGGCCCGGGGAGCCCTATGGCGAACGCAGCCTGCAGCTGGTGGTGAAGCAGGCCGCCGAACGAATCGGCATCCGCCGCCCCATCACCCTGCACATGCTCCGCCATTCGTATGCCACCCACCTGCTTGAAATGGGCACCAGTATTCGCATCATCCAGGATTTACTGGGCCACAGCAGCATCAAAACCACCGAAATCTATACCCATGTTGCACAACACGCCCGTCCCGCCTCGCCCCTGGATTCGTTGGGGCTGTAAAACCAAACCTTCGGGAAGCAGCCTGATTTGGCCTGCTTCCCGTAGGTTTGTTGCGGGTAAAGCGCCGGTTCCCGAAATTGGCTGGCGTACCGGGTTTCGGGAACCCGAATGTTATGCCCAATTTTAAGACGACAGAAATGAACGAGAAAATATTTTACACATCTGACGAACTTCTTGAAATTTTTAAGGAGCAACATAGACTTTGCAGTCCACTCGACCCAATCGCAGACGAGACATTTATTTTGACTCGAGAGACAAAAATATGGGAGTTACGTGACGCTCAAGACTTGATACCGTGGGACGAGTATGCGGAATTTTTAAATCAAGAATTTAGAATTGACGTTCCAATAAAGAAATGGAAAACAATTTTCAATCCAGACGACAAACAAACACTTGGCGACCTTTGTGACTTCCTGTCGACCGTTGCTGAAAAGGAAATAATCAAACCAGTTAAAAGACTTGGTGCAGAATGTTTATCGGCAGCAATATTTTTAACGTTAAAGCGAAATCTGAAAAGCAAAGGCGTTGATGTTACCGACTTAAGACCTTCAACGAAAATTGAAGAATTTCTAGAAATAAACAAAAACTTCTCTCCATTAATGGAAGAAGTAACTTTGACAGGCATCAAGACATTTGATAAACTTGAATATGGAAAATTAGAAACAGAAAGAAGATTTAAATATTGGGTTGACAAAATATTTCCCAATTGGGTTTACAGACGACCTATTCATGCGGGGGACATTCAGACATTTCGTGACTTGGTAGAGAAAATAATGGACAATGAAAAACTGGGCATAACAGCACATTTGCAATAGCGGGGCATTCGTGTTTCAAAGACAGTTTTGTGGGTAAATAATCTTTAGTATTTCAAATCAGCATTTGTGGTGAAAACCCCGCCATCGCAAATCTGCAAACCGTTGGCGGTGATTTAGAATACCACAATGTGAAAGGCATTTAACGGCTAGACAGTTACCTTTGTCGCAACCGGACAGCAGCTATGCACGTTGACAAATACCAACTCAAATCAGAAGAAGAACTTACCCGCTTTGAATTCATCAGCGAGGGGCCAAAGGGAGCTATTCGCAAGCTTATTGAGTTTCAAAACACTACCGTGCCTGAAGTTTATAATCTCGCATTTGGTGATAAGCACTTTGTGACGGGAGCCATCGATGACCTTACCGTTTCGGACAATGGCGATACCAAGAAGGTTTTAGCAACTGTTGTCGCTGCCGTCTATGCTTTTTTGGAAAGCCATTCGACTGCTTTTGTATATGCACAAGGCAGTACTAAAGCCAGAACCAGGTTTTACCGGATGGGCATTAACCGATTTTACGAAGGCATGCAACGGGACTTTTACCTCTATGGTCGCATCGGCGATGATTTTGTGGACTTTGAACCAGGAACAGCATACGAAGGGTTCTTAGCGCAGCGCAAAACTGTTTAACTTACCAATATGAAAACGGCACTGAATCTGACAGACAAATGGCCCTTTGTGACTATTGACCCGGCTTTGAGCGAGTATCGGGACAAAATTCTATTCCCTGAAAAACTGAAACAGGCGAACCAAGTACTAAAAACCGCTAAGTTTCCACCCAATAAAAATCGCCGCTAACATCAGCTTTGCGCAAGCAGAGCTGAAGAACATGGGCTGAACAGCAGATTATCAATTCGTATGTGGTGCAAGCCTCGGCTACTGGAATTCCTTATTCCCCGCCTTCGCAAAGCCGCAAACCGTTAGCGGAATCTTCAGCACCAAAAAGCCCCCGCAGCTGCTACAGTTGCGGGGGCTTTTTGGTGCTATTAGTATCGGTTACTTCCGGCGCTTCATCACCGCTTCCACGGCGGCCACGATGGCGGCGTCGGTGAGGCCGTATTTCTCCATGAGCTGGTCGGGGGTGGCGCTTTCGCCGAAGCTGTCGTTCACGGCCACCATTTCCAAGGGCAGGGGCTCTTCGCGGGCCAGCAGCTGGGCGATGCTGTCGCCGAGGCCGCCGTTCATCTGGTGCTCTTCGGCGGTGACCACGCAGCCGGTTTTGCGGGCCGAGGCGAGGATGGCCTGCGCGTCGAGCGGCTTGATGGTGTGGATGTTGATGATTTCGGCGTTGATGCCGCGTTCGGCCAGGAGCTTGCCGGCCAGCACGGCTTTCCACACAAGGTGGCCGGTGGCGAAGATGCTCACATCGGTGCCTTCGTTCAGCAGTACGGCCTCGCCGATGACGAAGTGTTGGTCGGCGGGCGTGAAGTTGGGCACCACGGGGCGACCGAAGCGCAGGTACACCGGGCCTTCGTGCTCGGCAATGGCGATGGTGGCGGCTTTGGTCTGGTTGTAGTCGCAGGGGTTGATGACGGTCATGCCGGGCAGCATTTTCATCATGCCCAGGTCTTCCAGAATCTGGTGGGTGGCCCCGTCTTCGCCCAGCGTGAGGCCGGCGTGCGAGGCGCAGATTTTCACATTCTTATCCGAGTAGGCAATGCTCTGGCGAATCTGGTCGTACACCCGGCCGGTGCTGAAGTTGGCAAACGTACCCGTGAAGGGAATCTTGCCGCCAATGGTCATGCCGGCGGCTACGCCCATCATGTTCGCCTCGGCGATGCCGACCTGGAAAAACCGCTCGGGGAAGTCCTTTTTGAAGGCGTCCATCTTGAGCGAGCCGGTGAGGTCGGCGCAGAGGGCTACTACGTTGGGGTTGGTTTTGCCGAGCTCGTGCAGGCCGGCACCGAAGCCGCTGCGGGTGTCTTTAGATTCGGTGTAGGGGAAGTCTTTCATGGGGAATTGGGGAGGTTATGGCGGTCAAACTCCCCTCCTTACCAAGGAGGGGATGTTCGCGCTTCAGCGCGAACGGGGGTGGTTGTGGGCGTTGAACGAATCGGCAAGAACCTCAGCGCGCCCCAAAATTACTTTCAATCGAATGCAGCACACTGTCCAAAGCAGACCAAATCAACTTATTCTCAAATCGCACGACTCGAATACCAACGCTATTCAAGTAATCAGTTCGCTCTGCATCGTGCAAATTGCCAGAGGCGGTGAAATGGGCCGCGCCATCTAATTCAACCGCGAGCTTTTCCTGCGGGCAATAAAAATCGAGAATGAATTCGCCGATGCTGTGTTGGCGGCGGAATTTACGGCCGGCTAATTGGCCGCTTTTCAGTACGCTCCAGAGCTTGGCTTCGGCGGGGGTTAGGTTATTTCTGAGCGTGCGGCGTTCGTCTTTTTTATGGGGTAGGTTGTTGAGGGTGGTCATATTGCCGATTGTTCTGAATGCCGTTCAACGCCTACAACCACCCCAATTTTCGCTTTGCGAAAATGTCCCCTCCTTGGTAAGGAGGGGAGTTTTCGTTCCGCTTCATTTCATTTCCCAAAAATAGCCACCGAAGTAGTCTGCCCACTTCTGATGCTGAAATTACGCACGTCCGTAAACTTGCTACCGGTACTCGTCTTTGTCCGAAATACCAGCCGATATGCCCCCGGCTGCATGGGCAAATTCAGCTTGCTGCTGCCAGCATCCGGCAGAGAGTAAATCCAGGTCTGCGACTCATCATCATTCAGCTGATAAATACTGCCGTAGCCTTTCAAATCGGTGGTAATGTTGAGGGTGCCGGGGGCGGCGTAGGTCATAGCAATTTCCTGGCCCTGCTTGATGCTGATGCGGCGCACGGTACGCGGCAGGGTCAGGGCTTCGACTTCGTAGTTGCCGGCCAGCAGCTTTTGGCGGGTGCCGAAGGTGCCGGCCGTGACGGTAGTGCCGCTGGGGGTGCGGACTACGGCGCGCATGGTGCCGTAGGGGTTGGGCGTGAGCTGCGGGCTTTGCAGCCAGAGCGTGCCCTGGGGCGTTTTGTAGGTGAGGACGTTGGTGGTGCCGGGCCGGATGGGGATATTGGCCTGGCGCACGGGCGGCACGGTGTTTATCACCAAATCATAGCTCTGGAGGGCGTCGATGTCGAGTACGTCGGCCTTGCCCTGGTCGTCGCGGTAGTGGACGTAGTTGTACTCGGGCTGCTCGGTCACGTTGTTCACGAACGTCATGTTCACGTTGCTTTCCACGGGCTTGCCGGCGGCGTCGGTGAGGTTGACGGAAACGGTGGTTTTGCTCAGCGTTTTGGCGATGACGTCGTTCATCACCGTGCGGAAAGTGGCGATTTCCGCCGCGTTGTAGTACTGGCCCAGACATTCGAGCTGCTTGCCGAAATCCCGCTCGGCCCCGATGCCGATGACGAACGGCTTCAGGAATACGTGCTTGCGCTGCAAGGCGATAGAGGCCGCGCAAGGGTCGCGGTTGCACGATTCGAGACCGTCGGTGATTAGCAGCAGCACGTTGCGCGACGACTTATCGGTGGGGAAGTCGTTGGCCGATTGCAGCAGCGAGTACGTGATGGGCGTGTTGCCCTGGGCTTTGAGCTCGGTCAGTTTTTTCTTGATAGCGGCCGCGTTGCGGGGCGCGAAGGGCACTTCGAGGCGCGAGTCTTCGCAGTTTTTCTCCGAGTTGGGGTACTGGTGGCCGTACACGCGCAGGGCCACCTCCAGGTTGGGGTAGGTGTTGAGCGAGTCGACCATCTTGCTGAGCATGCGCTTGGCCACGTTCCAGCGGGGCTGGCCTTCCCAGGGGGCCATCATCGAGCCCGAGGCATCGAGCAGGAAGAGAATGCGGGTGACTTTGGGGCGCTCGGGCAGAGCGTTTTGGGCATGGGTTTGGTAGGCGAAAAACAGCAATGCGGCCCATACGATTAACCTCACCCCCCAGCCCCCTCTCCCGCGGAGAGGGGGAGCCTGACGACAATTGGATGAAATCGTTCGGCTCCCCCTCTCCACGGGAGAGGGGGCCGGCCCCGCAGGGGTCTCGTGAGGTTGGCCGGGAAGGCAATACCGCATCAGCGAAATCACGGTTAATCAGCGGAAATCTGTGATTTAGTAGTCGGCCTCGGTGCCAACCGCCAGCTGTTCCAGAGCGGTAGCTAGTTGAGCATCGTTGGGCGCTACGCCGTGCCACTTGTGACCTTCCATCATGAAATCGACGCCGAAACCCATCTTCGTGTCCATGATGAACATGACGGGGCGGCCCTGGCCGGTGGCCGCCTGGGCCGCTTCGAGGGCGGGCAGCAGGGTGTCGAAGTTGTTGCCGTCGGCCTGGAGCACGTGCCAGCCGAAGGCTTCGAATTTGGCGCGCAGGTCGCCGAGGCCACCGATTTCGGCGGTGGGGCCGTCAATCTGCTGGCCGTTGTGGTCGATGATGCCGATGAGGTTGTCGATTTTGTGGTGGGCGGCATACATGATGGCCTCCCAGTTCTGGCCTTCTTCCAGCTCGCCGTCGCCCATGAGGACGAACACGCGGCGGTCGTCGCCGTTCAGCTTTTTGGCCTGGGCCGCGCCGCAGGCCACGCTCAGGCCCTGGCCCAGCGAGCCCGAGGCAATGCGAATGCCCGGCAGGCCCTCGTGGGTGGTGGGGTGGCCCTGCAGGCGCGAGTTGAGCTTGCGGAACGTGGCCAGCTCGCTCACCGGAAAGTAGCCCGAGCGGGCCAGCACCGAGTAGATGGTGGCGGAAATGTGCCCGTTGGAAAGGAAAAACAGGTCCTCCCCGATACCATCCATGCTGAAGGCTTCGGGGTTGTGCTTCATCACCTTGAAGTAGAGCGCCACCAGCAAATCGGTGCAGCCGAGCGAGCCGCCGGGGTGGCCCGAGTTCACGGCGTGCACCATGCGCACGATGTCGCGCCGCACCTGGGCGGCAATTTCCTGAAGTTCAGCAGTGGTTATTTCGGCGGTCTGGGGCATGGTGGTGGGGTTAGCTATTCGGTGAGTAAAGGTAAGGGGCCGGGTTGGAGTATGGCAAAAACGGCGAAGCCCGTGGTACGCGCGTACCACGGGCTTCGCCGGACGGAAACGGGCATTGCAACCGGTTGTGATGGGCTTCGCCGGATGGAAATGGGCCTGGTACGCGCGTACCATGGGCTCCGCCGGATGGAAATGGGCGTGGTACGCGCGTACTGTGGTCTTCGCCGGATGAAAATGGTCATTACAACCGGTTGCAATGGGCTTCGCCGTGCGGAAATGGTCATTGCAACCGGTTGCAATGGGCTTCGCCGTCCCGGTCTGACCGCCCTAGGCGGTCTGACCGGTTCCTGTGTGAACGACGACGCACTAACGACAACCGGTCAGACCGGGGCGCTGACCGGTTGCTGTGAGAACGATGACGTACTAACGACAACCGGTCAGACCGCCTAGGGCGGTCAGACCGGGGCACTGACCGGTTGCTGTGAGAACGATGATGTAACAACGACAACCGGTCAGACCGGGGCGCTGCTACTTCAGCAGCTGGGCGGCGTGCTCCTTGGTGTCTACTTTCCTGATGACTTTCTCAATCATCCCCATCTCATCAATCAGAAACGTGGTGCGGACGGTGCCCATGTAGGTTTTGCCGTAGTTTTTCTTCTCCTGCCACACGCCGTAGGCCTGCACGATGGCCTTGTCGGTATCAACCAGCAGCGGGAAGGGCAGCTCGTACTTGAGGGCAAATTTCTTGTGCGCCGCCTCGCCGTCGATGCTCACGCCGATGACTTTGATGTTGCTGGCGGCGAGCTCCTCTTGGTGGTCGCGCAGGTTGCAGGCCTGGGCGGTGCAGCCGGGCGTGTCGTCTTTGGGATAGAAATAGAGGGCGACTTTCTGGCCGCGCAGGTCGAGCAGGGAAATGACGTTGCCGTCCTGGTCGGGGGCGGTGAAATCGGGAGCGGGTTGGCCGGGTTCGAGGGTCATGGGGAGTGATGAATTTTGAGGGTTGAATGTTGAGTAAAAAGAACGTCATGCAGAGCGCAGCGAAGCATCTTTACCGTGTAACTAAACCTTCACGAATTGGATTACTACTGCCGTAAAGATGCTTCGCTACGCTCTGCATGACGTGCTGTTTTGATAGCTACAAGCTCAACGGAATCACCCGCTCGTTCCCGGCCTGGTCGGTCAGGCGCAGCTCGGCGGGGCCGCGCAGGCGGGCTCCGAGGGTGTCGCGGGCCACGGTGAAGAGGGTCGAATTCTTGTGCTCGAAGCGCAGCAGCCGGAACTGCCCGCCGATGAGCAGGCGGTAGCTGGCCAGGCCGGAAAGGTCGTCGCCGACGCGGAAGAGCAGCTGCCCGCCGGGCCGCCCGATGAGGCTGCCCTTGGGCGCGATGGTATCGCGGAGGATGCGGTAGGAGCCGAACTGGCGGATGTTGGCCGTAATCTGGCCCCGGTCGTCCCACTTGCCACCCAGGTAGGCCTTGCCGCCTTTGGGCGTGGCCGAGTAAATGGCGGTGCGGGCCGGGTCGGCGGGCGGGGTGGCGGGCTTGAGGGTGAGCACCGCCGTTTTGTAGAGGGGCAGCAGCGGCGAGCCCACCGTCCAGAAGCCGCTGCCAGTGGGTTCGGCCTTATAGGCGGTGCTCAGGTAGATGTTATCGAACAGTGTTTCGCGGCCGAAAACCAGATTGAGATAAGCCGTGGCGTAGTTGGTTTCCTTGCCGGCCGGAATCAGCACCTGGCGGTCGAATTTCTTCGTGATAGTGCCGAAGCGCAGCGAATCGGGCAGGCCGGCGCGCAGGTCGTAGAGGTATACGTTTTCGCTATTCTGAGTGTAGCTGGGCCGGATTTCGAGGCGGCGGTTGCCGCGCAGCAGCACCAGGTTGGCGGCCACCGAGTCGGCACTGGGGTCAGCCGCCACGGCCTTCAGCAGGTTGCGCGTGACCTCGAAGCGCAGGGCCGGCTTCTTCACCACCGCCGAGCGGGTTTTGAAGTATTCGGGCTGCTCGCCGCGCAGCACCAGGTGCACGGGCGTCTGGTTGTTGTAGGAGTCGGCCAGGGTGATATCGATGGCGTAAAGCTTGCCGGCTTCCACATTCAGGCGGCCTTTGCCGGGGCCGGTGGTGGCGTACATGGCGAGGTCGTTGCCCTCGTCCACCCACAGCTTTTGCAGGGTGCGGCCCTGGGTATTCTGGTACAGAAAATCGATGAAGTTGCCCACTTGGCGCGTGCCCGTCGGGAACGGCACCGCATCAATGGTGTGCTGATAGAACGGCTGGCCGTTCACCTGCACCGTCACGCGCTGGATGCCGTTGCGGTTCCACGCATTATCAAACCTATCGAAGCCCTGCACCAGCAGCCCCACCGTGCCAAAAGCGCTAATGGTATCGGGCCAGGTGGTGGCCACGCCCGGCCCCGGCTGCACCCTGGGCGCAAACAGGGCCTTGGCAAACACATTCTTCACCCGCGCCTCAATGCTGAGGGGCTCCAGCGCAAACGCCTGCAGCGTAGGCGCCACATGGTCCTGAATCTCGGGAAAGCCACCCCACTGCAAGGGGTTGTACTGCCGGTCCTGGGCATCGCGCACTTCCCAGTGCAGGTGCGGGCCGGCCGAGCCGCCGGTGTTGCCACTCAGCGCCACCACCTCGCCCCGCTTCACCGGAAACTGGTCTTTGGTCAGAAACAGCTCCACTTCATAGCTCTGTTTCTCGTACTGCCGGCGCAGCAGCTCGGCCGCCACGGGCCCTTTGAACTCGTTGAGGTGGCCATACACGGTGGTCAGGCCATTCGGGTGCGTAATGTAAAGCACGTTGCCGTAGCCAAACGACGACTGCTTGAGGCGCGACACGTAGCCATCGGCGGCCGAGTACACGGGCTGGTTCACCCCGCCGCCGGTCTTGATATCGAGACCGCCGTGGAAGTGATTGGGCCGCAATTCGCCCATGCTGCCGGCCAGAAACCCCGGCTTGCCCGGCGCGATTGGAAACAGAAAATACCCCGTGGCTACCGTAGGCCGCCCGGCCTTCAGCAATTCGCTAATGGTGCCGTTGCGGTCGGCCGAATCGGCTTCCTGGCCGCCCACGCGCCAGGTCAACAGCATTATTAACAGGCTCAGGATGAGTCCGGTCTTTTGTGGGTTGGTCAGCCCGGTTAACTTCTCTTTCTGCACTATCAATCGTTTTTAACTTAGGCTATTTCTTCTGGTACGTCATCACGAAAAAGAACGGTCATGCTGAGCTTGTCGAAGCATCTCTACCGCTTCGTTGAACGGCTCTAACGAAGCGGTAGAGATGCTTCGACAAGCTCAGCATGACCGTTCTACTATCGTTCGGCTCCCCTCCTACCGAATCCCCAGCTCCAGCAGCTTTTCGCCTTCCAAAAATCCTTCCAGCTGGTCGCCCATTTTCACCGGGCCCACGCCGGCTGGGGTGCCGGTGAATATCATGTCGCCCATCTTCAGGGTGAAGTATTTCGAGACGAAGCTGATGATTTTGGCGAACGGGTGCAGCATCAGGCCGGAGTTGCCGGTCTGGCGGGTTTCGCCGTTCACTTCGAGGTGAAAATTGATGTTGGCCAGGTCGGGGATTTCGGCCACGGGCTTGAAAGTGGGCGAAATCGGGGCCGAGCCGTCGAAGGCTTTGGCCAGCTCCCAGGGCAGGCCTTTTTTCTTCAGCTCGCTTTGCAGGTCGCGGGCCGTGAAGTCGATACCCAGGCCAATTTCATCAAAATAATTATGGGCAAACGACTCGTCGATGTGGCGGCCGTTCTTGCTCACGCGCAGCACCAGCTCCAGCTCGTGGTGGATGTCCTGCGAGAACTCAGGGATGAAAAAAGGCTGGCCACGCTGGAGCAGCGCGGTTTCGGGCTTCAGGAAAATGACGGGGGCGCTGGGCACTTCGTTGTGCAGCTCGGCAATATGGTCGGCGTAGTTGCGGCCGATGCAGATGATTTTCATGGCGGTGGGTGAGGCGAGCGGGAAAGGCTCAAAACTACGGCCCGGCACCGGCTTTCGGCAACCGGCGGCCGGGTTTTCCGGCCCTGGCCGGTGGCAAAAGCTAAACTTTTACCTGCCCTGCGCCCGTATAGATGCCGGGTGGCCACCCATGCGCCGGCCTCACCGGCCGGTTGGTATCGCCAATGGGGCTTGCCTGTTCGGCGGGTAGTTCACCTTTTTTTCCCTCCCCACCATGCTCAAAAAACTCACCCTCCTCGCCAGCCTGACCTTCCTTGCGGCTTGCTCCACGGTGCCCATTACGGGCCGCCGCCAGCTCAGCCTCGTGAGCGACAACGAAATTAATTCTCTGGCCGCCAATCAGTACCGCGAGGTCATCGCCAAAGGCCCGCTTTCCAGCAACTCGCAGCAGGTAGCCATGGTTCGCACCGTGGGCCAGCGCATCCAGGGCGCGGTCGAAGCTTATTTCCGGCAGCAAAACGCCGCCGACCAGCTGGCTGGCTACCAGTGGGAATTCAACGTCATTCAGGACGACAAGCAGCAGAACGCCTGGTGCATGCCCGGCGGCAAGGTGGCCGTGTACACCGGCATTCTACCCATCACGCAGGATGAAAACGGCTTGGCCGTGGTGATGGCCCACGAAGTTGCCCACGCCGTGGCCAAACACGGCTCCGAGCGCATGAGCCAGGGCCTGGTGCAGCAGCTGGGCGGCCAGGCGCTCGGAGCCGCGCTGTCCACCAATGCGCCCGCTACGCAGCAACTGGCGTTGCAGGCGTTCGGGGTAGGCTCGCAGCTGGGGCTGCTCCGCTACGGCCGCAACCAGGAAACCGAAGCCGACCACCTGGGCCTCATTTTCATGGCCCTGGCCGGCTACAGTCCCGACGGGGCCATCGCGTTCTGGCAGCGCATGGAGGCCCGCGAAAACCAGGCCTCGCCGCCCGAATTCCTCTCCACCCACCCCTCCAACGGCACCCGCATTGCCGATATCCAGCGTGAGCTGCCGGAAGCCCGTAAGTATTACAAGCCGCGCTAGCATCAATGAGTGAATGGGTGAATGAGCGAATGGGTGAATGATGTTTTCATCGTTTGACTCCAGAACTCATTCACCCATTCGCTCATTCACTCATTCACTCATTGGTTTATGAAATTCCTTCCTCGCGTTCTGGGTCTGGGCCTGTTGAGCCTGCTGATAATGCTGCTGGCCATGTCGTGCGAATCGACCAAGCCGGCCGAATTCGGCAGCCCCAACCGCCTCAAAGGCGAGGCTATCGCGGCCCCCGAAAGCCGGCAAATCGTGCATTTCACCGACAGCTCTACCGAGTACGTGACGCCGCGCAGCGAATTGGCCAAGGCCTTCATCCGGCAGTTTGGCGACGGCACGGTGATTGATAAAATTCAGGTGCGCAAAGCCCCCGGCGATGCCGGCGCAGCCGTGAGCTACTACCTCATCGGCATGGGCTTGCGCAACGGCGCGTTCCGGGCCATGGCCCTGCCCCTGAGCAGCGGCGGCGACAACACCTTCTACCTGCGCCCCAACGCCGAGCGCTACACCATCAGCGGCACGGGCTGCCCCATGTGCTTTTTCAACTTCGAAAACGGCCGCATCGTAGGCACCACCTGCGGCGAAAGAGTAGGCGGCAGCAACTGCGACCTGAAAGTTGACAAAAACAACTCCCTCTTCGCCGCTACCCGATGAACACCCGCAACAAATGGCTACTGCGGGCCGCGCTCACGGCCCTGGCCCTGCTCATCACCACTGATAAGAAGCGGCCCCCAGTGCCCCCAATGCCAAAAAAGCCCGCTGAGTAGCGGGCTTTTTTTAAGTAGCGCGAAGCGGTGCCTCGCGTCCCCGTGCCACTTGCAATGACGTGGGGACGCGAAGCACCGCTTCGCGCTACACCCCAGCCACCTCCGTGGCCAGCGCCGCCAGGTCCATCCCATCGAACGTGCCCGACGACATGAGCAGCAGGTTGGCATTGTCCCAGGTTTGGCTGCGCAGGAAGGCGGCCAGCTCGGCACTATCGGTAATCACCCGGATGTCGGGGCGCTGAAAGGCCTCGGCCACGGTGGCGGCGGCCAGCGGCGGCAGGCGCTTGTGCTCCAGCACGTGAGGGTTGAAGTACACCACCGCCACGTCGGGCGCATCGAAGCAGTGCGCGTACTGCGGCAGAAAGTCGGGGTTGAGGCTGCTGAAGGTGTGCAGCTCCAGGCAGGCCACCAGGCGGCGCTGGGGAAACTGCTTTTTCAGGGCCGTGGCGGTGGCTTTGAGCTTGCTGGGCGCGTGGGCAAAGTCCTTGTACACCACCGAGGTCGTACCTTCTTTCAGCAACTCCAGCCGCCGCGCCGCGCCGGGGAACGACTCCACGGCCCGGAAGAAATCTTTGCCCTTGATACCGAGCTGCTTGCACACCTCCTTGGCGGCTGAGATGTTGCGCAGGTTGTGCTCGCCAAATACCTGCACGGGCACTTCCTCGTCCTTCTTATTAAGCAGAAAGGTTTTACCATCCCGGATAACGTGCTCGTGCGGCCCGTAGCCGATGTAGGTCACGTCGGGGTTGGTGGGCACGGCAATGAGCTGGGTTTGCTCGTCGTCGCGGTCGTAGATGAGCACGCCAGCCTTGGGCGTCATATCGGCAAAAATGCGGAACTGCTCGCGGTAGATTTCCTCGGTCGGAAACACGTTAATGTGGTCCCAGCTGATACCCGAAATCACGCCGATGTGGTGCTGGTAGAGGTGGAACTTGGGCCGCCGGTCGACCGGCGACGACAGGTACTCGTCGCCCTCGATGATGATAATCGGCGCGTCGTCAGTCAGCTGCACCATCAAATCAAACCCCGCCAGCTGGGCCCCCACCGCGTAGTCGAACTTGCGGCCGTGGAAGCGCAGCACGTGCAGAATGCAGGCCGTAATGCTGGTTTTGCCGTGCGAGCCGCCGATGACGATGCGCTGCTTGTCGCGGCTGGCCTCGTAGATGTACTCGGGGAAGGAATAGATTTTCAGGCCCAGCTCCTGGGCCCGAAGCAGCTCGGGATTGTCGGGGCGGGCGTGCATGCCCACAATCACAGCCGACAAATCCGGGGTGATGCGGGCCGCATCCCAGCCCTCTTGGGCAGGCAGCAGGCCAGCGGCGGCGAGGCGGCCCGCGGCCGGCTCAAAAATCTCATCATCGGAGCCCGTCACGTGGGCCCCGCGCCGGTGCAGGGCCAGCGCCAGGTTGTGCATGATGCTGCCGCCCACGGCGATGAGGTGGATGGATTCGGGTTGCGGGGGGCTGATTACGGACTCCAAAATAGTGATTTTCAATTGAGGTATGGCATTCTTCAGGCCTTGATTGGCACTTGTCGACGCCCCCGTCAACAACCGTCGGGGCCTTCGAACTGACAACCAACCCCTGACAACGGGAAAGGGCCGCGAAAGTACAAAATCCCGGCCGGCGGCCTCATTCTATACCAAAAAGAAACCACTGCGCCGCCTTATCTTTTTCTGCCCCGGCGGGGTTAGCTTTGTGTAAATCGTGTGCTGCCCGGTCGCTTTTATTAATTCCGGACGGCTGTTTTCCGCTGCCCAATACCCTGTTTTGATTATGCCCGACCAAATGGACGACCGCCTGAAACAATCCGCTGCCCGGGCCAAAGCGGCCTGGGGTAATCGGGGCGGCACCTCGGTCCCTTTCAATGCCAGTGCGGCCGGCAAGCTGCCGCCCCAGGCCCCCGAGCTCGAAATGGCCGTGCTCGGCGCCCTGATGCTGGAGAAAGATGCCCTCACCTCGGTGATTGACCTGCTCAAGCCCGAGAGCTTTTACAAGGCGTCGCACAAGCTTATTTACGAAGCCATTATCCGGCTATTCGACAAGTCGGAGCCCATCGACCAGCTCACCGTGGTACATGAGCTGCGCGAGATGGGGTCGCTCGAAGCCGCCGGCGGACCATTTGCCGTGGCCAGCCTAACGGCCAAGGTAAACTCGGCGGCCAACGTGGAATACCACGCCCGCATCATCACCGAATCGGCCATCAAGCGCGAGCTGATTCGGATTTCGAGCGACATCCTGCGCGATGCCTACGAGGATACGACCGACGTATTTAAGCTGCTCGACGACACCGAATCGTCGCTGTTTGAAGTCTCGGAATCGAACATCCGGAAGAACTTCGACGACATGCGCAGCCTCATGGGCAAGGCCATTAAGGAGCTCGAAGAAAAGAAAAACCAGAAGGACGGCTTGACCGGCGTTCCCACCGGCTTCACGGCCCTGGACCGCGTCACTAGCGGCTGGCAACCATCTGACCTGGTGATTATTGCGGCACGGCCAGGCATGGGAAAATGCCTAGGAAAAGGCACCAAGGTGCTGATGTTCGACGGCGACCTGCGCAACGTGGAAGACGTGCGCGAAGGCGAGCTGCTGATGGGCGACGACTCGACCCCGCGCCGGGTACTGAGCATCGCGCGGGGCCGCGAAAATATGTACTGGGTGCGCCAGAATAAGGGCGACGACTACCGCGTGAACGAGAGCCACATTCTCTCCCTCAAGCGCAGCCGCAATGAAGGCCCGCACCGCCACGGCGACGTGCTGAACATTACCGTGAAGGATTACCTAGCCAAAGGCCCCAAGTTCCGCTCGAACTACAAAGGCTACAAAGTGCCGGTGGAATTTGAGGCGCAGGAGCTACCCGTAGACCCGTATTTCCTGGGCGTGTGGCTGGGCGACGGCGCCAGCGACAACTGCCGCATTACCGGCCAGGACCCGGAAATCATTGAGTACCTGCACGAATACGCCGCGACGCTGAATATGCAGGTAACGGTGGGCATGGCTGAAAACCGCTGCAACAGCTATGGCATTACCAGGGGCCGGCAGGGTGGCAACATTGCCGAATACTCCTTGCAGGACGAACTGCGCCAGCTGGGCGTGCTGGGCGACAAGCACATTCCCCGCGCTTACGCCATCAACTCAACCGAAAATCGCCTGCGCCTGCTGGCCGGTTTGATTGACAGCGACGGCCACCTCGACCCGGTTTCCAACGGCTACGAAATCACCCAGAAAAACCAGCGCCTGGCCCGCCAAATTAAGTTTCTGGGCGACTCGCTGGGCTTCCGCACGTCGCTCACGAAGAAGCGCGCCACCATTTCCAGCATCGGCTACGAGTGCGAAGTGTGGCGCGTGCGCCTCTACGGCGACATCAACCGCGTGCCGGTGCGGGTGGCCCGTAAGAAAGCGCAGCTCTGGGCCTCGCCCGTCGATTGGCGGCAAACGGGTATCACCGTGGAGTTCGACAACGTGGACGACTACTACGGCTTTGAGATTGACGGCAACCGGTTGTTCCTGCTTCAGGACATGACCGTGACGCACAACACGGCGTTCGTGGTTTCGGCCATGCGCAACGCGGCTGTGGAGTTCAAGCGCCCGGTGGCTATTTTCTCGCTGGAAATGTCCTCGTTGCAGCTCGTCAATCGTCTGATTTCAGCTGAGGCCGAATTGGACTCCGATAAAATCAAGAAGGGCACGCTGGCCGACCACGAGTGGCAGCAGCTCAACCACAAGATTACCGACCTCTCGGCCGCGCCGATTTACATCGACGACACGCCGGCGCTGAGCATCCGCGAGCTGCGCACCAAGTGCCGCCGCCTGCGCTCGCAGAAGGACGTGCAGCTCATCATCGTGGACTATTTGCAGCTGATGAGCGGCAACACCGACGGCCGCGGCGGCAACCGTGAACAGGAAATCGCCAGCATCTCGCGGGCCCTCAAAGGCATTGCCAAGGAGCTGAACGTACCGGTGCTGGCGCTGTCGCAGCTCTCGCGCTCGGTGGAAACCCGCGGCGGCGAGAAGCGCCCGCAGCTGAGTGACCTGCGTGAATCGGGCTCCATCGAGCAGGATGCCGACATGGTCATCTTCCTCTACCGTCCCGAATACTACGGCCTCGACCAGGATGCCGAGGGCAACTCGACCCAGGGCGTGGGCGAGGTCATCATCGCCAAGCACCGGAACGGCTCGCTCGAAACCGTGCAGCTCAAGTTCATCGGCAAGTACACCAAGTTTGCCGACCTCGACAGCGAAGGCGGCGGGGGCTTCGACAGCAGTGGCTACCAGCCGATGGGCCTACCCGCCAGCAACTTCGACAGCGAGCCGAGCAGCTTCGCGCCGAACACCATCCGCCTGGGCTCGAAGATTAATGAGTCGCCGGTGCCGTTCCCGAAGGGGAATATGAATAAGCACGAAGACCCGCCGTTTTAAGGATTAAAAATTGAGAATTAAAAATTAAAAATGGGTTTCATCAGCACTGGCTGACGTGACCCATTTTTAATTCCCAATTTCTGCATGACGACTACTCTTTTTCTACTCGGTTTCTTCGCTTTTCTGGCCGGCTTTATCGATGCCATTGTGGGCGGCGGCGGCCTGATTCAGCTGCCGGCTATGCTGCTGCTGCTACCGGGCGTGCCGGTGCCCACGGTATTTGGCACCAGCAAAGTGGCTGGCTTGTCGGGCACGGCGGTGGCCCTGCACCGCTACCTGAGCGGGCCGGAGAAGCTGGCGATTCGCTGGCGCACGGTATCCCTCACGGCGCTGGTGGCGGGCGGATTTGCACTGCTGGGCGCGCGGGCGGTGAGCCACCTGCACAAGGAGGCGGTGCGGCCGCTGGTGCTGGGGCTGCTGGTGCTCATGGCCATCTACACCTTCTGGCGGAAGGATTTTGGCAGCCTGCACGCGCCGCGTCTGCACGGCCGCCGCGAGATAATCACGGGTATTGTGCTGGGCGCGGCGCTGGGGTTTTACGACGGCTTTTTCGGGCCGGGCACGGGCAGCCTGCTGCTGTTCGCGTTCGTGGGCCTGTTTGGCTACGATTTCATTGCGGCCTCGGCGTCGGCGAAGCTGGTGAACGTGGCTACTAACGTGACCAGCCTGTTCTATTTCGCCAGCACGGGGCAGGTGCTGTATAAAGTGGCGCTGCCCATGGCGGTGTGTAATATGCTGGGTTCGACGCTGGGGGCGCGGCTGGCGCAGCGCAAGGGCACGGGCTTCGTGCGGCTGCTGTTTCTGGGCGTGGTGAGTGCGTTTATTCTGAAGCTGGGCTGGGACACGTTTGGGGCGTAGTTTAGGACGTTAGGCTTCACCCCCCACGTCAACCTCACCCCCTGACCCCCTCTCCAAAAAAGAGGGGGCACCGGAAATGCTTCCATCTAGAATCGTCAGGCTCCCCTCTTTTTTGGAGAGGGGCCGGGGGTGAGGTTGACGCGGAGGGTGAAGCGGTTGAGATGCTTCGGCTGCGCTCAGCATGACCGTTCTTTTGGATTTCAACTCACTTACCCATTCCCTACAGCTTCACTCCTACCGTGAGAAAATAGCTGCGGCCATCGGAAGGCAGGATGCCGGGGCCGGGGTAAGCGGTGGCGCGGCGCGTGAAGTAGCGGGCATCGGCCAGGTTGTTGATGCTGGCTTCGAGCTTGAGCCAGCGGCGCTCCCACGATACCGAGGCATCGAGAATCTGGTAGGCCGGGATTTTGCCGATGACGGCCGACGGGCCGGACGCCTCCGAGTTGGTGGCATCGGAAAACTGGTCGGACAGGTACAGGAACTGGAGCGAGGCCTTCACCGGGCCGTAGCCGACGCGGGTGCCCGTTTTCAGGTTCACGGCGGGCACAAATTCGACCTGGTTCCCTTGCACGCCCGTGAGCTGGCTCTGCACGTACCGGCTCCGAATCAGGCCCACGTTGCCAAAAGCCGACCACTGCCAGCGGCGCGCCAGCGGCTCGGCTTCGGTGGCGGCTGCGGTTGGGTTGCCCAGGTTCAGCAGCTCCACTTCGCCGTAGGCTTCGAGGCCCACGATGAGGGCGCGGCCGGCATTAAGGCGGCGGCGCAGGATGCGGTTCAGGTCGTCGTACTCCTGAATTTCGCCGATGCGGTTGCCGTAGTTGAGGGCGAACAGGCTCACGTCATAGGTGAGCACGCCGGTGGTTTCGCCCCGCACGCCGAGGTCGGCCGAGAAGCCGCGCTCGTCCTGGAGGTTGAGGTCGATGATGGCCGAGGGGTTCACAATCTGCATGTCGCTGAAGGTAATCGAGCGGTAGTTCTGCGAGATGTTGGCGTAGAATTCGCGCTGCTCCTTCGGCTTGTAGCTCACCCCAATGCCGCCCAACACGAAGCCCCGGCTGTTGAGGCGCTGCTCGTCCTGGCTCCGAATCTGAGTGATGTTGCCCGCCAGGTCGCGGTCGATGACGTTGAGCACGCCGTCGGCGCGGGTGCGGATGTACTCGTAGCGCACGCCCGGCGTCACCGACAGCTTATCGCTCAGGTAGAGGATGTTTTCGGCGAAGAAGGCGACGTTGTGGTTCGGGAAGCGGTAGTCGGAGCTGTTTTTGGTGCTCGAAAACTTATCGGGGGCCACGAAGCGGAAATCGGCCCCGCGCCCGGCCGGCCCGAAGCCCTGAATGCTGTGGGTGTTGCCGCGGTAGTAGCGCGTGCCCAACAGCAGCACGCCGTCTTTGCCGGCCACTTGGTAGCGGTTCAGAAAGCGGGCTTCGAGGCCGTAGTTGCGGAAGTCGCCGTCAATCAGGTCGCGGCCAATGTTGTCCTCGTCCCGCCGGTCGACCTGGTTGGGCCGGAAGCCCAGCGACTGCCGCGCCGCCACCAGCCCGAAGGCCGTTAGGTTCACGTTGGAGCGGGCATTGAGTTTCCAATCGGCGTTGATGTTGAACAGGTTCCAGTCGACGGCAAACCAGTTGCGCTCGCGGTTCGACTGCCGGGCATCCTCAGCAAACATCTTGTCGGTAAGGCCGCCGGGCTGCTGGGCCAGGTAGTCCATATGCGTCACCTGCACACCAGCTTTCAGGTTTTCGGTAAACTGATAGCGGACGTCGGCGTAGGCGGTTTTGCTCTCGTACTGCGAGTTGGGCCGCCAGCCGTTGCCGCGCTTATACTGCGCAAACGTGTAGTAGCTGAGCTTGCCCACCGTGCCGCTCACGCTGTTGAAGGAGTTGAAAAAGCCGAACGAGCCCACCGTCTGACGCGAAGTCACGGCCGCTTTGCGGTCGGGCTCGGGGCTGCGCATCTCAAAGTTCAGCAGGCCGCCAAACTGGGTACCATATTGCAGCGAAGCCGCCCCGCGCACCAGCTGAATGCGCTTCACGGCCTCGGTGGGCGGCGTGTAGTAGCTTTCGGGGTAGCCCAGGGCATCGGCCGAAATATCGTAGTTGTTCTGCCGCACGTTGAAGTTGGTGGTGCGGTTGGGGTCGAGGCCGCGCCCGCCGATGCTGAGCTGCAGGCCGCCGCCGTCGTTCTCCCAGATGTTGAGGCCCGGCACGCGGGCGTACACCTGCCGGGCGTTGTTGGTGGCGAGGTTGGCCACCAGGTTTTCGGGCACGATGACCTCCGATTTCTTGGCTGCGAAAATGGCCGTGCCTTCCACCTCGCGCAGCCGCGTCTGCCCAAACGTGGTCTGGGGCGCGGCCACCACCACTTCCTTCAGCGTGGTTTGCTCGCGGCGGGTCAGCTCAAAGCTAAAGCCATCGGCGGGCAGCGTTACGCTCAGGCTGAACGGCAGGTAGCCCAGCGCCGACACCAGCACCTGCTGCGGCCCGGCGGCCAGCCCGCTCACCTCAAACCGCCCGGTGCTGTCGGTGAGCACGGCGCGGTTCAGGCTCTTCACATACACCTCGCCGCCGACAACGGGCTCGCCGCTGCCAGCCACCTGCACCCGGCCGCGCAGAGTTTCCTGGGCCTGCGCGACGAGACTTGGTAGCAACAAAAACAACAGCAGCAGGGCTTTATAAACCGGTAATCTCATCAGTAAAGGGTAAAATCCACGGCTTGGGCGCGAAGCCCTCGGTCTGGCGGGCCAGGTCCACGGTGGGGTCGATGAAGGCCTGGCCCAGCCGGCCGTTCAGGCTCACGTAGGCATCGGCGTAAACGCGGGGATTATTCACGCCCTGGCCTATGTAGTAGGCCCGCAGGTAGTGCGCAAACTGCAGCATCATATCGGGCTGGGTGGCCATCATTTTTTCCTGCAACACGCTCAGGTGCTCCCCGTTATTCACCAGCCGGGCGCGGCCGGTAGCGGCATCCACTACTTTGAACTGGACCTGGCCCAGCTTTTCCATGAGCATCACCCGCCACGAAAACCGGTAGCCTTCTTCGGTCCAGAACAGCTCGCGGGGGTACAGCCAGTAGCGCAGCGGGGCCAGCAGCTGCACCATGAAAAACAAGGCGAAGCCGATGAGCAGCGCCAGCCGCACACGCGGCCGGTACACCAGCGGCGCGGCCGGCCGGGGCTCCTCCGCGCCCAACCGCAACAGCCGCCGCGCCCGCTCCAGCAGCCGCAGGTGAAATTCGGCCGGAAAGAAAATCAAAGCCGCCACTATCATCACGTACGGAAACATCCCGATGGGAAACAGGATAGCCGTGAGCACATGAAACACCACCACCGCCGCGTAGGCGTAGGGCCGCGTGAGGCGATTCAGCAAAAAAAACGGCACCGTGAGGTCGTAAAACGCCCCAAACCAGCTAAACAGGTAGGCCGTGGCGGGGTAGTTGAACAGGAAGCCCACCAGCGGCAGGTCGTTTTTGGCGGGCAGCCAGATGCGCAGCGGCGCGGCGGCCAGCAGCCAGTCGGAATTGAGTTTGGCCAAACCCGCGTACACGTACACGATGCCCACGAGCAGCCGCAGAGCATCCACGGTCCAGCGCGGCACCTGGTCGTACCGGCGGGCCGGCCGGCGGGCGGCATCCATAGAAAAAGCCGCCGCAGCCGGCAGAAAAACCAGCATCAGCGCCACCAGACTCACAAAATAGTAGTGATTCAGGTAGGTGCTCTTGTCCATGAGCTCAATGTAGGTGAAGCTCAGGAACAGGCCCGCCGCCGCCGGGCGGTAGTGCCAGCCCAGCGCCACCAGCAGCGCACACAGGCCGCAAACGGCAAACAGCGCATACGTGTACCCGCCCAGCGGCTTGATGAATTCCAGCCCGTAATAAGGAAAGAAAAGCTTCGGCTGCAGGTACAGCTCCGCAATCCAGCCCTTGGCCCAAAAACGCACGACGCTGGCCAGTATCAGCAGGCCAAAGGCCATGCGAAATACGGCCAGCGGCGCGGCGGAAATGTAGGTTTGGAAATAGCGCGGTTGCGGTTCTTCGGTCATTTATTTTTAATTAAAAATTGAGAATTAAAAATTAAAAATTTGCGCATTATCATAGATGTGCGACCAGAAATTTTTAACTCTTAATTCTCAATTTTTAATTGATTTAATCCCCGTCGTTATCCACGTAAGTCACGGTCACGCTCATGGCCGAGGTCATGTCCACTTTCAGCAGGCGCACGGCTTTCTGCATTTCGGCAAAGGCCTGCGTGGCGGCGGCGTTCCGCGTTTGGATAGTGGCGTGCAAATCCGGCCCCAGCCCGGCCAGCTGCTGGGCGGCGGTGCCAAATTGCGCGTTGATAATCTGGGCCAGCGACTGGCCGGTGCGGCTGTCCTTGGCTCCCAGCGCGTTGAGGTAGCTTGTGAGCGAAGGCTGACCAACGCGACCGTTGAAGGCGTTTTGCACCGCCGCGTGCGCCGCCACGGCCAGTTGCAGCGGCAGGTCCTGCCGGTAGTAATAGGCCTCAATCTTCTCCGGCGCGGCGATACCAGTCATGGCTCCGGCCGGAATTCCGATTTTGCCGGAGCGCAGAAAATGCTCGTAGTGGCGCGAAAACGCATTCACCGCCAGCGAGAGCGAGCTGCCAGCGTTGGTGCCCGTGCTACCGATAAACGTGGCGCGGTACGGGCCGTTCCACTGGCCCTGCACAGTGGTGAAGAGCTGGTCCATCTTGCCCACCACATCGGTGAGGTAGCGGCGCTGGTTGGCCGAGGCCACGAAGCTCTGCACGATGGCCGCGTCATCGGCCCCGATGCCATTCAGCAAGTAGTCCAGGGCCGGGAAGCCCTGCTGAGGAATGGTTGCCGACAGCTCGAAATTGTAGGTGCCCGCCGCGATGTTCCGGCGAATGCCGGCCGCGTCGGTGGGATAAATATTGAAGTGGTTGACGAGCGAAACGTCGGCCGCCGGGCCAAATTCGAACATTTCCACTTTCTGCCACTCCAGGTAGGCCTCGCGCCAGGCCTGGCGGGCGCTTTGCAGGCCCGCCACGGTGGGTGCGGCGGCGAAGGAGCCAGTCTGGGTTTTCATCAGGGTCAGCTTGCCGCCGAAAGCCTGGTAGCCCGGCTTAACCAGGTTGTCGGCCCATTCCGTGAGCAGGGCGGTACGGTTCAGGTCGGTGGTGCCGCCGGTAGCCGTGTCCGGTCCTTCCACCTCTTTTTTACAGCTGGAAACGACTCCTCCGGCGAGGACCATCGACAACGAAAACAGCAAAATGGACTTTTTCATACTACGAGTTGAGATGTGACAGCAACCCAACTAACGTAGCGCCGCAAGGTTGCGGCGCTACGTTAGTTGGGGCAAATCAAACGGTTGCTTAGAGCGAAAACTTAGTGTTGATGGCCGCGATGGCCACATCAGCCTGGGAATTGGTGAGGCTCCAGGCTCCGTTGGTGCCCGAGGTCAGGCCATTCAGCACGGAGTCGGCCCAGGCGGTGTCGGCCCCGGCCTTGGTGCAGAAGCGCAGCGAGTAGATGAAGCCGATGCCTTCGCCCAGCGCGTGGGCCTTCACGGCGGGGTCGGCGGCCGCTTTCCAGTTCACCAGGTACGATACCGCCGATTTGGCGATGGTCCGCTCCAGCTCGGTGCGGATGATGTCGGCCTGGGCCTTGAGCGTGGCTTCGTCGTTGTTGACGATGGCGGCGCGACCTTTCAAAAAAGCCAGGTACACGCCGGGCGAGGCCGGGCCATTCTTCTCGTTCAGGTAGCCGGCCAGAAACCGCTCGCGGGGCGTGAGGGCGATGTCGGTGGTCATGATGGCGTTGGTCGTGAGGTAGCCGTAGGCCATATCCCAGTTGTGCTCGCGCTCCGAGTAGAGCTTACCTGCCACCACCTTGCCGTTTTCGGCAGTCAGGGAGCTGTTGGTTAGCAGCACGTTGCCAATCTGGTCGAGCAGCAGCGCGCCGAGCAGGGCTTTCTGAATAACCTGGTTGGGCTCGAAGCCCCGGGCATCAACCAGGTAGCGACCCACGCGGCCGGCGTTGCCGGGCGTGGCCGTCTGGTTCACCGACTGGCTGGCCGTGGCCAGGGTGGCCAGCTGGCCGTCGATGTAGTTGCGAACGGTAGTGGCGTTGGCATCAGAGAAAGAGGCCGCCGTTTTGTCGCGCAGCTGCACGCCCGAGGTATTCAGGGCCGGGGCGGTAAAGGGGGCGTTGGCGCTGGTGTAGAGGTTGCGCAGCCGGGCCAGGTCGAGCGTGGCGGGCGTGGCCGGGGCGGCCACGGCCACCGTGGCCATGTAGTTATTCAGCTCAGTAAACATATCGAGCCGGGTAGCCGCCACGCCCAGGTCTACGGTAATCACCCCGTTGGCATCCTTAAAGGAAGTGGTGTAGGGCGAGGTCGCGGTGAGGGTGGCGTAGTCGATTTTGGGACGCAGGGCCGGCGTGGCTGGCGTAACTTCAACTTCTTTGCTACAGGAAACGAGGCCCAGGGCGGCAAAAAACAATCCGAAGGAAGCGCGGCTAACAATATTCATATGAAGGGAGAAAGCAGAAAACTGAGGAAGAAACACCTAACCAGCGAAGGCATTCCTTGTTTAGAATCGTTCTAAACTGATGCAAAGGTAAAGTCTATTTAGAATCGTTCCAAATAAAAATTCCCAAATTTTTCACCCTCTCCACCGCGCCGCCAACCATCTGTGATTCCTAAGCAGTTACCAACTTCTGCGCGACCATTTTGCCTGCTGGCTCCAGTTCAGACACCTCCGCCAGCAGCTCGTAGGAGCGCAGCCGGTCCTGAAAATCGGCGGTAATGGTGACGGCCGTGATTTCGTCCACGTCGTAATCGGCGGCCATTTTGGTGAGCTGAGCGTGTACCTAGCCAGGTGTGCCGCTTACCACGCGGTTGCGGTTGAAGGCCAGATGGGCCTGGTTTTCGGCCGTGAATTGGTAGGCCGCTACCTCCCCGGTGGTGGGGAAGGTGCCGCGCTCGCTCTTGCCGAAGCGCAGCAGCATGAGGTCCGTGGCGGCGCGCAGCGCCTGGGCTTTTTCCTCGGTATCGGCACAAACCAGGAATACGGCCACGTTGGCCAGCGGCGCGGCCAGCTCCTTGCTGGGCCGGAACCGCTCGCGGTACTGGCGCACGGCCGCCGGGCCTTCCAGTTCGCTTGGACTGATGCGCCCCGCACCGGCAGCCCGCGCCAATGAACAATTGCCCGCTCAGTTGTTAGGCCCCGAACTATCCCCCCCTTTTCCTTCGATGAGCGACCAGAATTTTGTTACCCTCGCCGTAGCCGACGGCACCGAAATGCGTGCCTACACGGCTTTTCCCAGCAGCACCGGCCCGGTGCCGGGCATCATATTATTGCAGGAAGCCTTTGGCGTTAATCACCACATCCGCAGCGTGGCCGACCGGCTGGCGGCGGCCGGCTACGCCGTTATCGCCCCCGAGCTGTTCCACCGCACGGCCGCGCCGGGCCTGGAAATTGCCTATTCAGACTTCGCTACCGGCGCCATGCCGCACTACAGTGCCATCAACGGCACGGACCTGACCGCCGACCTTCAGGCTTCGTTTGACTGGCTGCAAACGCAGCCGCTGGTGAAGGCCGATAAAATCGGCAGCATCGGCTTCTGCCTGGGCGGGCAGGTATCGTTTCTGGCCAATGCCGTGCTGCCGCTGGCGGCCGGCGTGTCCTACTACGGCGGCGGCACTCACACCATCGCCGACCGCGCCAAGGACCTGCACGCCACGCACCTGTTTTTCTGGGGCGGGCTCGATGCCCACATCGGCAAAGAGCAGATTGTCGAGGTAATCGACGCCGTAGAAGCGGCCCAAAAGCCCTACATCAACACCGTTATTTCCTACGCCGACCACGGCTTCCATTGCGACGAGCGGCCCAGCTACAACGCCGAGGCTGCCGCTGAGGCCTGGGCGATGACGCTGGCGTTTTTTGGGGAGAAGCTGGGCGGATAAGTTCGATTGATATGAATTAGAAGAACGTCATGCTGAGCTTGCCGAAGCATCTCTACCGCAGTAGTAAATAATTACTCTCGCGGTAGAGATGCTTCGGCAAGCTCAGCATGACGTTCTTGCTTTTAGCTCGTTCAAATATGCGCGTTCAAACCGTTGTTACTGCCGGCTCGGCAGTTTGCCGGCCCAGATACTGCGCCATGCTGCTGGCCAGCACAATCTGCAGGGCATGATAAAGCATGAGCGGCAGCAGAATAAGGCCGGTGGCAGCGCTGGCAGGAAAGAGCAAACTCGCCATCACGCTACCGTGCACCAACGACTTTTTGGAACCGCAGAACACGGCCACAATCTGGTCGGCGCGGGGGAAGCTCAGCGCCCGGCCCAGGGCCCAGATAATGCCGAATACCAACAGGTACAACGCCACCATGCCCGCGCCGAGCTTGAAAATATCGGCGGGTCGGTAGCTGGTGAAAACGCCATCGGCAAAAGAATCGCAGAAGGCCGTGAATACGATGAGCAGGATGGTAACCTGGTCGAATATGCGCAGGCCGGCCTTGTGCCGCTCGGCGAAGGCGTGGAAGCGGGAGTTGAGCAGTATCCCCGCTCCTACCGGCAGCACCACCTGCCACAGCAGCTGCACCGCCAGGCCCCACAGCTGCCCGCCGCCCGCGCTGGTGTGCAGCACCAGGCTGGTGAGCAGCGGGGTGATAATAATGCCCAGTAAGCTGGAAATACTGGCGTTAAAGATGGCCGCCGGCAGGTTGCCACCCGCAATACTCACCATCACCACCGACGTAGAAACCGTGCTGGGCAGCGCGCACAAAAAGAAGATGCTCTGCCAAAGCATCTCTCCGCCCTCAGCCCCAAAAAACGGGTGCGCCAGTAGCGCCAGCGCCGGAAACAGCCCGAACGTGGCCAGCTGCACCAGCGTGTGCAGCCGCCAGTTGCGCATGCCGGCCCGCAGCTTGGCGAAGCTCAGCTTCAGGCCATAAAAGAAGAATACCAGCGCCACGCCTACCGTCGTGATGGTTTTCCAGGGTACGGGGCTGGCCTTGCTGCCCAGGCCGGGCTGCAAGTAGGCCAGCACGACCACGCCAATCAGCGCCAGCAGGAACCAGTCGAGCCCGGCGCGGGACAACAGGGCGGCAAAACGGCTGGGGGCGGCGGGAATGGGTGTAGTCATAGAGCACATGGTACGGCAGTAGCGCGAAGCGGTGCTTCGCGTCCCCGAACTGTTACCCAACAATGGGCGACCGGCGCGGGGACGCGAAGCACCGCTTCGCGCTACTGGCTATTGACTATCAATTATTACTGGTCGCCGCCCGCGCCGCCGCCCAGGCCGGGGGCAGGGTTGCCCTGCACACCCTGCACGTTGGGCACGCCCATTTTCTCCTCGCGCTTGCGCTGATACTTATTGAATTGCGCCGGGGTCAGCACGTCCTTGATGGCGGATAGCCGCGAGCTGCCGGCGCTTTCCACAATGCCGGCCAGCTTGCGCGGGTCGCCCTTGTAGCGCAGCCGGCCCGATTCGACCTGCTCCACGGCCCGGCGGTTGATGACGCGCACCTTCTCCGTTTGCTGGGGCGAGAGGCCCAGATTCTGCTGCATATTGGTGGTGAGGGCATTGGCCTTGGTATCGATAGTCGCATCGGATGGCGCGGCCACGGGGGCCTCGGGCCGTTGCGTGGTTTTGGTTTTGACGACGGGCTGGCCCACGGGCTTCGTCTTGGTTTTGACAGTGGCCGTAGCGGGGGCCTGCGCCAACACAGCCGGCACGACGCCCACCAGCAGCAGAGAAGAAAGCAACAACAATTTCATAGGAACGGGAAATTCAGAAAAAAAGCAGGCGGCAAACGCGTCGTAAATATCGGCCGAAAACCGGACCAGCAAGCTTGTTAACGCGGCCCAAACCACGTTTCGTGCCAGTAACAGCCCGAAAAACGGGCCGTTGTTCCCCGCTGTGCAACCTTTAGCCGGCTTTTGCCTTATTACAAGGCATGAAACAAGCCAAACGCTCGAAAACCAACTGGCTGCTGGCCGCCGGCCTCGGCGCGGCCGCCCTGGCCGCTACCCTGTGGGGCAACCGCCGGGGCTCCTACGACCTGAGCCGCCGCGTGGTGCTCATCACCGGCGGCTCGCGCGGGCTGGGCCTGGTGCTGGCCCGCCAAGCCGTGGCCGAGGGGGCCCGCGTGGCCATCTGCGCCCGCGACGAAGCCGAGCTGGCCCGCGCCCGTCAGGATTTGCTGATGGCCGGCGCGGCCGAGGCCGACGTGCTCACCCTCTCCCGCGACCTCACTAATGAGGTGGAAGTACGCACCATGGTGGCCGAAGTGGAATCCCGCCTCGGGCCGATTGATGTGCTCGTCAACAATGCCGGTATCATTACGGCCGGCCCGCTCGACAACATGGACGTGCGCGATTTTGAGGATTCCATGGCCATGCACTTCTGGGCGCCGCTGCACGCCATGCAGGCCGTGCTGCCCAGCATGCGCCAGCGCAGCGCGGGCCGCATCGTGAATATTTCTTCGCTGGGCGGCAAGGTGGCCCTGCCCCACATGGCCCCTTACAGCGCCAGCAAATTCGCCCTGGTGGGCCTGTCCGAAGGCTTCCGGGCCGAGCTGCGGCAGCACGGCATTTCGGTGACCACCGTGTGCCCCGGCCTGCTGCGCACCGGCAGCGTGGGCCATGCCGAGGTAAAGGGTCAGCACCAAAAGGAATTTGCCTGGTTCAGCATCGCCGATTCGCTACCCGGCTTCACCCTAAGCGCCGAGCAGGCCGCCCGCCAAATCTGGAACGCCTGCCGCCGCGGCGATGGCGAGGTCATCCTCTCGCTGCCCGCCAAGTTCCTGGCTGCTTTCCACGGCCTGCTGCCCGGCACCACCACCGACATCCTGAGCTGGATGAACCGCGCCCTGCCCGCCACCGGCGAAAGCCCCGCCGCCAACGTGCGCCGCAAAGGCTACGACAGCGAGTCCGAAATCACCCGCTCGCCCCTCACGGCGCTAAACCGCAAAGCCGCCGCGAAAAACAACGAGCTATAAAACCAAGTACCCCGAATTTCTAATTCGGCCCGCCGGAACGATTCTCAATGAGTTGTTCTGGCGGGCCGAATTGGAAATTCGGGGTACTCAGTTTTACATCGTTGCGCCCGCAAACGCGTGGCAGCCCCGGTTTTTCATCGCGGCCAGTGCCTCATCGAGGTTGCCACCCAGGGCACTGCCGCTTTTCTTCTGGCAGAACGGGCAGGCGTGCAGGTCGCCGTCGGTATCGACGTACAGAAACCGGTCGGCGGCCCCGCCGCAACCCATGCGGCGCTGGTGGTAGCCGTAGTAGTGCACCAGGGGCCAGTCGAGGTATTGGGGGCCGAAGTTTAACGCTACGTAAAAGGCCTCGAGCAGCGTCAGCTGGGCCGGGCTGAGGTCGACCGGTTTTCCGGCGTAGTGGCCCACTGCGCGCGGCTCCAGTATCTGAATGAAGGTGACCCCCAGCTGCCGGGCCAGGCGGGCATAGGCCATCAGGTTGGCTTCGGTGGTGAACTCCTGCGTGGCGCAGAGGGACAGATTCACCACCAGGCCGGCTTCGTGGGCATGGGCGGCCGCCCGCACCGCATTCTCATAAGCCTGCGGAGAACCCCGAAAAGCATTGTGTCGGGCCGGCTCGTGGTGGTCGAGGCTGATGGTAACGCCCGTGAAACCGGCTTGCCTGAGCCGGCCGGCATTTTCGCGGGTGAAGTTGAAGCCCGAAGTAATCACCCAAAAATCCGTGCCGGGCCGGGCATCCGCCACCACCGCCACCAGGTCGTTGACGCGCAGCATGGGCTCGCCGCCGCTGAAAAAAATCTGGGTGACGTGCCGGGCCTGAAAGGCAGCTACCATTGCGCGAATGTCGTCCCGCGTCAGGCTTTCCTTCTGGTTCAGCGCATCCCACTCAAAGCAGTGCTCGCAGGCCAGCGGGCACTTTTTGGTAATGGCCAGAAACACCAGGTTCAGGGTTTCGGCATCGCCCCGGAAGGGCACCAGCCGATTGACGGTGGTGGCCACGTAGGCATCGTAGGCCGCGCCGGGCCAGCCGGGGGTCTGGTATTCGCGGTAGTAGCGGCCCGCCACCCGGGCGATTTTGCGCACCCGCAGCTCGCCGTAATACACGCGTTTCAACTCGTTTACGCGCTCAATGGCCAGCCGCACGCGGGCCGGCGTGCGCATAAAGCGCCACAGCAGGCGGGCCTCCACCAAGTGAAACAAACCCGTCAGGAGGCCGCGACGCAGCCGCGACGTGAGCACGGTGGGCGGTAGCGTGGGCAGCGCGACCGGCGGCCCGGCCGGCGCATCCACATAGGTAATATCGGCGATTAGGTTGGTTTCCATGGGCATTAGCGGTGGGCGATAACGGGCAGCATGGGCTGGGCGGCCAGCCGGTATTTTTCTTTCGAGAATTCAATGAAGCGGCCAGGCTGCTTAAAGGCGTAGAGCTCCGGCAGGTTGGGCAGGCCCTTAAAGTCGCGGATGTGCTCGTAGTAGCCCTTGGTGCGGAGGAATGCCGTGCGGCGGGTGCCCGCCTCGGGGGCCGGCAGCCGGGTTTCGTAGGCCAGGGTCACGGCCATGCCGGGGCGCGGCTGCGCCAGGTGCCGGGCATCGTCGGCAGCCAGCGCGGCGCGGGCATCGGTGCCGCGCTCGGTAGTGGCGCTGGCCAGGTGGCAGTTATCGAGCTGCACGAGGGCGTTGGGGCTGCAATCGAGGGCGGCGTAGTCTACTTCCCAGAACATGAAGCCGCACTCCAGCTTCACGCGCACCTGGCCCGTAGTTGCAGCCGGAAAATTGAGCGGCACCACCAGGTCGCGCGAGGCCAGCGGGCCGATGGTGGGAATGGTTTCGGCCAGCTGCCAGCCGTGGCCCGCCTCCACGTACACCTTCAGCGGAATGCCCTGGTCGAGGCCCCACTGGCGGTTGATGGCGGCGGGCTGGGTCTTTTGCTGCGCGGCCCAGGTGTTGTAGTACGACCCGAATTTCTCGATAAACGCCCCGTAGAGGTAATCCAGCCACAGCGAGTTCTGGGCGTGCAGCACCAGCTTGCCGTGCCGTGCCGCTACAGGCTTGGCGAAGCTGAGCACCACCTCGTTGGGGGCGCTGCCGGGCGTGTCTTCGTTGAAGAGCACGGCGCGGTGGTCGGTGGCTTGCAGCTGGGCCGTGTAGTCGTGGCCGGCCTGCGAGCGGGCCTGCGTGGGCGGCAGCGGCCGGGCCAGCGTCTGCACCTCCCCGCGCTGGTCCAGCAGCACCTGCACGGCGGCCGGATGCTGCACCACCCACAGCTCGGCCAGGTTGGTGTACTGCCGCTCCTTCAGCTCATTGCTGATTTTGACGTGGTACCGGCCATTTTCGGGCCGAATGGCGGGCAGCGGCATAAAGTCGTTGCGCTCGGCCGGCGCGAAAATGGCCCCGCCATAGGCCTCACCCACAAACTGGTAGTGCTGCCCATCGGAGGCGTACACAAACGGGCAGGAGCTTTTGGTGAGCACCGCAATGATGCCAATGAGCACAAACGCCCCCATCGCGATGCCCAGGCCCCCAAAAACGTAGGAGGCCGTGGTTTTACCCGTGTTTTTTTCAACCAAATCAATTTGCCGGATGGCCGCGAACGGAATGCTCACCCGGTCCTCGGTACCGGGCTGAACATCGCTGACATAAACATGCACGATGTTTAACACCAACGATTTATCCTTCAGCCTGTAGCGCAGTGAAGACCCTTTGCCCGGAGCCTCGGCATACGGTTTGGCCGCCGTGGTCAGCACTTCCTGGGTGCCTTCCAGCACCTCGCCGCTCAGCTTCGGGTTGCGCAGCATCCACGTTGCCGGGCCCTGGTGAATGACGAACAGCTTCGAATCGGCCAGCATATTCACGTTTTCCCGGCTCACGGGTTTCTCGCTGGTGCGGTAGTAGTTGCAGCCCGTAGCCAGCGGCCCAAATACCAGCAGCAGCCCCCAGGCCACGGTGGCGGCCACGGGGCGGTAGCGGAATAGCTCCAGCAGGGCAGGCAGCTTTCCTAAGAAAACAGGTCGTGTAGTCATGGTACAGAAAATCGGGGCGTTAAGTAAAGTTGGAATGGTGAGGTCAAGGTAGGAATATCCGGTTCACAATCAAGCATCAAATTCACCAGCATCAGACCTTAGCAAGCCGTACCAATACGCTGCAAAACCCTGTTAAAAAGAAGTATGCGCTCCATAAATAGGATATTACAAAAATCGCCACTAGGAAGCACCACTCTCCTGACGGCAGTGGATTCTACCAGACATTTCCCTCCTGCCTACGACGAAATTCGCGACAGACTTCATCATCTTGCGACCATGCTTTTTCCCGTCGGGCGAGCCCTGGGCCCCGCCCGCCTGCCCGTACACCTGCTGTGCGAGGTGCTGGCCTACAGCTACCGCCTCTACGCGCACCGGCCACGCCGAGCGGCTGGCGCACCCGCCCGGCGGCTGGCTCCACTACATCACCAACAAAACCATCGTGGGCGGCTTTCTGGGCGGCCTCGTTGGGGTCGGGCTCACCAAAAAGCGCTTGAACGTGACGGCCAGCAGCGGCGATTTGATGGTATCTCCCCTCCTGCCGGGCCTTCGCAGCGGCTGGCTCGGCTGCTTTTTCAGCGCGCTGGAGAATGGCACCTACGGCACGGCCCCTGTTCTGCTCTGGGCATCAACGTCGGCGATGGCATCCAGCGCCACCCCACCAGGCTCTACGAAATCCTCTTTCTGGCGGCGCTGGCGCTGCTACTGTGGCTGCTGGAACGGCGCGGGCGTTTGGCCGATGGCCGGCGGTTTCAGTTATTTCTGAGCGGCTATTTGCTGTTTCGGCTGCTGGTGAAGGCTTATCAAGCCCACGGCGGCACTGCCGGGGCTGGGGCTCACGGCGTTCAGTGGGCGTGTGTAGCGGGGCTGGGGTATTATGGGTGGCGGTGGCTTCGAGAAGGCACCAGCCGGGCCAGTAGCACGTTAGACGTATATTAGACCATCCAAACACCTTCCTCGCCATGCAGCCACTTCCCGAAACCTCGCCCCGATTCAGCAACATGCAGCTGGAATTGCTGCGACTGTATTCCCGCAATTTATCCGATGAGGAGTTGGGGGAAATCAAGCAGCTGCTGGCTGATTATTTTGCCGAGCGTGCCATTGCAGGGGCCAATGCCTGGTGGGATGCCAATAATTTCAGCGATGCCGACGTGGAACGAATGCTAACGACCAAAATGCGAGCAAATAAGCCGGGAGAAAATGTTGCGTTGCGTCATTGATACAAACGTGCTGCTCGTCTGCGTATCGGATAAATCGCCTTTGCACTGGATTTACAGCAGCTTCCGGGCCGGCAAGTTCGAGTTGTGCGTGACAACCGATATTTTAGCGGAATACGCCGAAATTTTGGAGCGGCACATGGGGCCGGTGACAAGCCAAGACACCTTGGATTCGCTCCTTTCCCGGCGCAACCTGATTGCAATAGAACCATCCTTTCGCTTCAACCTGCTACGCGACCCCGACGACAATAAGTTTGTGGATTGCGCTATTGCCGCTAATGCCGGGTGTATCGTTAGCCACGACCGCGACTTTCTGCCGCTTAAGGATATTGAATTCCCCAAAATGACGGTGGTGGATACATATGCTTTTCGTGTTTTACTATTTCCGTCGGCACTAATAATTCCTTAGAAATTTCATGAAAACGCCTGTTAATATCGGTCAGCGACGTTTTTCAACAAAGAAGGAGACCTTGATTCACTACAAGGGTATTCTCAACTCATATAAATTTGGGCAATCCTTGAATGATGACGACTTTGTGGATTTACTGGCGCTAGTAAATTACGAGTATCAGCTTACACTCAATCAACTCCCGCAAGCTGAACATACCAGCGAGCGAGCTGAAGAACAAACACAAAAAACCGATAATAAAGACGAATTACTTATAGCAGATATTATTGTTTCCAAAGCCCAGTTTAACACAAAGTGTTTTGAAGTAATATATAACAACAATTCGAGTTGCTATATTTCTTATATCATGTTAATAAACAGGCGAGGCTATACACCAGACTTGTTATTCACAACTGCTTGCAGAAATTGTATTCACAAAGACATGATGAGCGTAAAGCAGGATTATTTTAAAAAGCATTCCATTAAGGGGAAAGTAAAGGGGTGTAATTCAAAACTTCGCGGTGGTCTTTTTGCAGCTACTCCAAAAGCCCCAACAAGCGCCTCAACAAAGGTTGGCATCCCTGAGAAGCGATGGTGCCGCGAAGTTTTGAATTGCACCCAAAGTAAAGTGCCAGGAAACGAATTTTCCTTCCAAATGGGAGGAATTAGCTGTAGACCACCGGCAGCCGAATACTCTTTCCATAATAATTGACAGATTTAAGGAAGTAAATAAGATACAATTGAATGAAATAGAATACCGAACCACTAAAGAGAATATGATTGTTTTCAAAGACCAGGAATTATCACTGAGATTCATTTCGTACCATCGGGATAAAGCTACCCTGCGTGTAGTGAGGAAGGAACGTAATTCATCTCGTTCTTCGATGGGACGCGTCAAACCCAGCTCCAAAGATTTAACGATTGTTCAGAGTCAACTAACTCTATTCTAGGCAACAGCAAACTTCCCTTTCCAACTCATATGAACTAGTATCATTGTTCTCGTTTCAAACTGACTTCGCCAACGTGTTTTTGAAAGCTGCGCCACAGCAAAGCCAACTCGGCAACAACAGCGGCTGCATGAAACACCTGCTTCCAATCTGGCTAATGCTGCTTGCTGCCAGCCTGAATGCCCAAGCCCAATACCTCCCGCTACACGGCGGCGAATACCTGGACACCACCACGACCCGCAACCCCGCCTGCGCGAAGGTCATGACGCTGCCCTACTTCGCCGTGGATGCAAAGTATCCCCGTAGCTCGGCTACGCTGGTGCGGGAGGCGACTGCCTTTTTACAGCGCGGCAACCGCAAGTTCAGCGGCAGCGGCTACCTCACGTTTCGGTTTGTGGTGGATTGCGCAGGGTTTCGGCAGCCGATGACGCAGGTGCTGCAGACCGATGCGAACTACGCGGCCTCGCACTTCCGCCCGGAGCTGGTGAGCGAGCTATACGCTTTTCTGAAAACGATGAAGGACTGGCGCGTGGCTACCTATAGTGGCCACGCCGTGAGCTACTTCACTTATTTGACATTCAAAATAACCGATGGGAAAGTGGTGGCCGTTATTCCTTAGCCTGCTGGCCCCGGCTTATAGCAGCTATGGCCAACCGGCGGCAGCCGGGAGCTCTGCACTGGCGGGCGACTGCGGCAGCAAGGCCTACCAGGACAGCCTCGTGGCCCGGTACCTGGACCGGGGCGCACACCGCATCAGCCACCTGAGCCCGCAGTGGGGGCAATATTGCGACAGCCTGATTGCGGCCTGCCCCAACATTGCCTATGCCTACCAGCAAAAGGCCATGCCGCTCATCAAATGCGGGGACTATGCGAAGGCTTTTCCGCTGGTGAACAAGGCCGTGGAGCTGGATGCGAACCGCTGGCTGGCCTACCGGGGCTTTCTCAAGTGCATTTTCACGAAGGATTACACCGGGGCCATTGCTGATTTCCAACGCGTGGCGAAGCTGAAGCCCAACGGCCGCGAAATGGACCACACCTACTCATTTTTTGAGGGCGTGAGTGAACTGGAATTGGGTAATTACAAGCGGGCCGAAACAGCCTTTGCCCACGATATGGCCCTGCAGCGTGGCACCGACGGCACAGGCGAAATTCACTTCAACACCCTGTTCTACGCCGGCATGGTGGCCGCTGCCTCAAAGCAACATGCCCAAGCCGAATTATACCTGCAACAGTGCCTGAAAGTGTACCCGCAGTATCCGGAGGCCAATTATTACCTGGCACTTACCTACCGGGCGCAGGGCCGGCCCGCCCTGGCCCGGCAGCACCTGGAAGCCGCGCAGCGGGCCCTGACTGGTGGCTACCGGCTGAATGAGGACAACATATTTTACGCCAATTATCCGGGCCAGATAACGGAGCACGAAGTGACGCAGGCGTTGAAACAGAGCGGAAATTAATTACAAATGCTTTAATTGGGGCGGTTTCCAGCGCAGCAGAAACACAGCCGGCGCAACCGCCCAGCGCGCTGCCAATGCGGCCGAATAACCCAGGGATTGTAGCTACGTGGCGGGGCTGTCAGTCCTCTTTTGAAGCGGGCGCGGGCTGGCACTTGGGGCAGGTGTAAGTAGCCCGGCCGCCCACGTATTTTTTCTCAATTTTCACCTTCGGGTGGCGCGGGCAAAAAGTGTGGGCATCGGCGCTGGCGGGCGTGGCCGGGGTATCCCACTCGCGGGCGTGAATGAGAAAGCTGGCCGGAAAATGGCGGTAGTTGGCCTCCTGATTAATGGCCGTGTTCAGCACTAATTGCACGGCGGTGTGCAGGGCCTTGCCTTCCTTTTCGGTGAGCGAAGTACCCAGCCGCTCCGGGTGAATTTTGGCCTGAAACAGCACTTCGTCCACAATCCAGTTGCCGAGGCCGGCGGTGATGCTCTGGTCGAGCAACAGGGGTTTCAGCAGGGTCTTGCGGCGGCTGAGTTTCTGGTGCAGCTCGGCGGCGGTTATATCCAGGGCATCGGGGCCGATTTTCTTGGCTTTTTGGTGGGCGGCGGCGCTGTCGGCGAGGCGGATGCGGCCGAATTTGCGTGGGTCGATGAAGGCCAGGCGCAGGCCCGAGTCCTCCAGGTGCAGGGCCACGCGGGTGAAGCGCGGGGCATCGGCCTCGTCGCGGTAGCTGCCCACGTCGCCGGTCATACCGAAGTGCAGCACCAGCACTTTACCGTTATCCAGCTCCAGAAAGCAGTTTTTGCCCAGGCGGCTGGTGCCCGTGATACTGCGGCCTACCAGGCCGGCGCGGAGCTGGTCTTCGGGCGTGGCCAGGACGTGGGCATCATTCACCTGCACGGCGGCAATGGTTTGCCCCACGGCCAATTCGTCGATGAAGCGGCGGTAGGTTTCGACTTCGGGGAGTTCGGGCACTAGCGGAAGTGTTGAGGGTTAAGGGTTGAATTAGAACGTCATGCCCATCTGGCGTCCGCGCAATCGAAGCACGTCTACCGCTTCGTTGAACGACTCAAACGAAGCGGTAGAGATGCTTCGACTGCGCGGACGCCAGATGGGCATGACGTTCTGTTTCTGGCCTATTAACACTATCCAACCCGTCCCGGTTACGCTCCCTCCCCTACAAATCTGCGCGCAAGCCGCCTTCCAGCACCACCACGCCCGTACCGCCAATCTGCACCGATTCAATGCCCTCGCGGGGGCCGCTGATGCGCACCTGCACCGTGCCGGCGCGGCCCATGTCGTGGCCCTGCTCGGCCAGGAAATCCGGCGTGTCGAGGTAGCCATAATGCCAGAGATAGGCAGCCATGCCGCCCGTGGCCGAGCCCGTGACGGGGTCTTCCGACACATCGGGCGGGGTGCCGAAGTGGCGGGCGAAGGTATGGCCAGCCGGCGTGGCTCCGCCCAGGCAAAACAGGTGCGGGCTGAAAAAGTCGCTTTCGGCGCGGTAGCGGCCCAGCGCGGCGGGGTCGGCGACGTGGGCGCGGCGCAGGGCGGCGTGGTCGCGCAGCAGCAGCATGAGCTGGGGCGTGCCCGTGCTCACCGTCTGGATGGGCGCGCCGGGCAGCAGGTCGGCGGGCGTGAGGCCGAAGAGCGGCAGCACGGCTTCCGGCGTGTGCGTGGCCCCGAACACGGGTGGGCGCTGGGTCATCCAGACCAGTGGCGGCTCGGAGCCGGTGGGCGGCACTACATCAACCCGAATAGGGCCGTGGAGCAGGTTTAGCGTGAGCGTGAGGGCCGCGCCCGACGTGGGCAGCGCCACCCGCCCCGCGTGGAGCAGGGCCGTGACGGTGGCAATGGTGGGGTGCCCGGCCAGCGGAATTTCCTCGGCGGGCGTGAAAAAGCGCACCGTGAATTCGGTGCTGCCCGGTGCGGCCTGGTTCACAAAGGCCGTTTCCGATTGGTTGAACTCGCGGGCCAGCCGCTGCCGCGTGGCGGGGTCCAGGGCATCGGCGTCGAGCACCACGGCGCAGGGATTACCGCGCAGGGGCTCGGTAGTAAAGGCATCGACAAGCAGAAAGGGTAGTTGGGGCATGAGGCGATAAGCTGACTGAAGCCACGAAGGAACGACAAGGCCAGCACATGCGGGGTTGGAATTAAGAATTAAAAATGCCCACCTGACAATTCAAGTGGGCATTTTTAATTCTTCATTCTTCATTTTTAATTCATCCTCTAACGCTTCAGGACGGGTCGTGCAGTTTGGCTACGCGCTGGCCGGCTTTGTCGTACACATCGCCGCGGGCGGTGATGAACAAGCGGCGCTGCTGGCCGTCGGTGAGCACGAAGGGAAAGGCCGAGCTGGTGGTGCGCGTGACCCGGCCCACTTCTTCGGCATTATCCTCCTCGTCTACGCGCACCACTTTCAAGCCATTGGTGAGGTAGTAGCGCTGGTTGGGCTCGTTGCGGAAAGTGAGCTGCCCCACCAGCCGCACGGCACTGCCACTGACTTGGCTAATAGCCACCATTTCGCGGGTATCGGCGGCGGATTGCTCCGTGGGGAACAGGCGCACGGGCGTGCTATCGTAGCTGGGGCGAACGGGCTGCGGGGCACGGCGCGCCGCCACCACGGCCGGAGCCGCCGACGGAGCCACGGCGCGGGCGCTGGCCACAATCTGACCATTAGCCCGCTGCCAGCCCTGGCCGATGGCTACCAGGCGCGGGGCCCGGCCGGGGTGCGAAGCCGAGCCGCCGTCATCGGCCACGGTGGCCATGGCCGCCTGGGCCTGGGCCATGCTGGCCCCCAGCTTGCGCAGCACAAAACCCGAGAATTCATCGGCTTCGAGCTCATCGGCGGGCTGTGAACCGCCGGTGCGCAGGGTGTGGCCGTTGAGGTGATGGCCCATTTCGTGGGCCAGAATGCTGATGCCGGCCCAGTCGGTGTGGCCGGCCCGGTTCACGGAGTTCAGGAAATCAGGGTTGTAGAGCAGGAAGCGCTTGCCGTTGTACACCACGGCAGCCGCGTTGTCGACCTCGCGGGTGGCCCGCAGCTCGAAGCGGGCTTTGAGGCCCACGGCATCGGTGATTTCCCGGATTACGTCGTTGGGAGCGGGGGCGGTCTGGGCCTGAGCCGGGGCCGCCAGCAAAACTGGCAGCGCCAGCAGCAATGGAGCCGCCAGCCGGGTAAGGAAATGAGGGAGGAAAGTCATAATTGAAAGCCGGGAGTGAATGACTACTAACCGAGACGAAGGCAAGCGCAGTGCCAGATATTATCGCTGCTAACGAGCTGAATTCCGAGCCCAAACCCTACAACCAGTTGAACTTAAGCACCTGACATTCTCTACCAACAACGTGCGAGGAATGACTGGCAGTATGCACCAAAGTCCAATTTTTGAGGTTGCTGAAATAACGATTTGCAGGGGCTGGCAGTTCAATTTACAAGAGTCACACCGCCGCCGAAACAGTTGCGTAGCCCCACGCCGCCCGCCGGGGCCGGAGTAGCTTTGTGGCCGTAGCTGCCACCTCGCGTTGCACCCCAGTATTTTCTTCGATGAACCAAGCGCATATCCATCTCATTGTTAATCATTTGCCCATCATGGGAAGTCTGTTTGCGGCGGTGCTGCTGGCGGCGGGCGTACTGCAAAAAAACCTGAGCCTGACCCGCGCCGGGCTGGTAGCAGTGCTGGCGGCAGGCCTGCTGTGCCTGCCCGCGCAGCTCACGGGCGAGGGCGCGGAAGCCATCGTTCAGGATATGCCCCGCGTGAGCCGGGCCCTGATTAACAACCACGCGGAAGCGGCGGAGCTGGGTTTTTGGGTCCTGGAAGTGGCGGCTAGTCTGGCGCTGTTCAGCTTGCTGCTGCTGAAAAATGCTTCGCCCAGAGCGCGGCTGCTGTCGCTACTCACGCTGGGGCTGGCCTTCGTCAGCTTCGGGCTGCTGGCCCGGGCCGGCAACCTCGGGGGCCAGATTCGGCACACCGAAATCCGCGAAGGCTTTGGCACGCCCGACGAATTGTAATAATGAAGCTGGTGAGGAAATCGTCAGAACGTCATGTCGAAAGAATGTCATGCTGAGCGCAGCCGAAGCATCTCTACCGCTTCGCTTGGACCGTTGAACGAAGCGGTAGAGATGCTTCGGCTGCGCTCAGCATGACGCTCTGCCTACTTCATTAGCCACTAACCACTAAAAAAAGGATGCCTTTCCCCTTCTTTGGCGATGATAAATCGACGGTGGCGCGGCTGCTGTCCACCCTGCCCCAAGCTGGTGCGATAGCCTGGATTGGCCAGCGCCCGGTGCGACGCGAGCCCCTGGTTTCGGTGCCGGAAGCGGAGCTGAAAGCCGACTCGCATATGCTCGGCGACCACGCCCGGCCCAAAGCCGGCGGCAAGCGCCAGATTACCCTCATTCAGCACGAGCACCTGGCGGCGGTAGCGGGCTTTCTGGGGCTGGATGCGCCGCTGGACCCCGGCCGCCTGCGTCGCAACCTGGTGGTGAGCGGCCTGAACCTGCTGGCCCTGAAAAACCGCCAAATCAGCATCGGCGAGGAGGTTTTACTCGATATCACGGGCGAGTGCCACCCCTGCTCACGCATGGAGGAAGAGCTGGGCCCCGGCGGCTACAATGCCATGCGCGGCCACGGCGGCCTCACGGCGCACATTGCGCAGGGCGGCCGCATTCGGGTGGGCGACGTGGTGCGGGTGGTGGCCTAAACCCACCGGCGCGGCTACCCGCCGGAGTAACTTTAGTACCGGGCGGCCGTTTGGGGTTTCAGGGTCTTTCTCCCTTTCATCACAGCATCATGGCTTTACTCCTACCCTCTTTATTACCCGCTGGCCGCTGGCTGGCCGGGTCTGTTTTCGGCCTCGCGCTACTGGCCGGTCCGGCTGCCCGGGCCCAAACCGTGTACGCCCTCGGTACCCTCACCGCCGATTTTCTGGGCACGCCGGCGGGCTCGCAGGGCTTGGCTGTGATTGACCCCACTACGGGCGTAGCCGGGGCCACCACGCCGGTAGCAGGCGTGCCCGCCACTCAAAAACTGGTGGGCATGGATTTTCGGCCCGTCAACGGCCAGCTCTACGCCCTGGGCTACGATACCCTGGCGGTGGCCCCCACGGCCAACGCCCAGCTCTATACCCTGAACCCGACCACCGGGGCCACTACGCCCGTGGGCAGTGCCGTGCGCTTGGAGCTGGGCCGCCGCACCGCCCGCATCGGCTTCGACTTCAACCCCGTAGCCGACCTGATTCGGGTGGTGAGCACCAACCGCGCCAACTACCGCCTCAGCCCCGCCACCGGGGCCGTTGCCGGCACCGACGGCCCCCTGACCTACGCCAGCGGCACGCCCGCCACGCCGGGCATCGGCGCGGTGGCCTACACCAACTCGTTCCCGGGGGCCACCAGCACCACGCTCTACGCCTTCGATGAGCTGAACACCTCCGCCCCCGGCAACCCGGCCAATACGGCGCTGCTCTCCATCGTGAGCCCGCCCAACAACGGCACGCTCACGGCACCGGTGCCGGTCATGTTCGGCTCGTTTGTTACGGGCGCACCGGCAGCCATTGATATTGACATTTACGCCAACGGCGCTACCAACCGCAACGAAGCCTTCCTGATGGAGGTGACGGCCATGGGCAGCAGCAATTTCTACCGCTTGAACCTGGCTACCGGCCAGGCTACCCTGGTGGGCAATACGGTGCCGCGCTCCATTCCTTTTGCCCTGCGCGACATTGCCGTGGGCATTGGTCTGCCACTGGCGGCGGCTCCGGCGGCGCTGGCCCAGCTGGCCACGCTGGCACCCAACCCGGCCCGTGGCGCGGCCACGCTGCGGCTGCCCGCTGCCTTGCGTGGCACGCAGGCCACTGCCGTTGCGGTAACGGATAATCTGGGCCGGGTGGTGCTTCGCCGCACGCTGGCCGCCGGCCCGGCAGACGCGGTGGAGCTGCCCCTGACCGGGCTGGCCCCGGGCGTGTATTCGGTGCTGGCGCATACGGCGGCCGGACTCGTGGCCAGGCGCCTGGTGGTGCAGTAGACTAAGCGCCTGGTGGTGCAGTAGACTAAGCTCGCTCTTGCCAGCCTTCAGGGCCTCAATCTTAACGGGTTGAGGCCTTTTTACTGCTTTCCTGAGCAAAGCGCTGGGCACTACAAAATTTGCTTGTTAAAAATTCATTAAAGCCTCATCCGAGTTGCAGTAGCCATACGTAACTGGGTAGCGCCGGCCCATACTGGGCAGGGCCATCAGGTTTTATCTTTTTCTATTCACGAACCCTACTTTCCCGTTCATGCACACACCACTACTTTCGCACCTGGCATCGCGCCGGGGCATTCGTCGTTTGCTGGGCACGGCGGCGAGCCTGGCGCTGCTCCTGGGAGCGGCCGATGCGCAAGCCCAATCCGTCGTATATGGCCTGGGTACCCTGACAGGCAATTTTGGGGGATTCACAACAGGCCAGCAGGCCCTGGCTACCATCAACCCAACTGATGGCTCGGCTCCGCTTATCAACACGGCTATTTCGGGTGTGGCACCGACCCAAACACTAGTCGGTATCGACTCGCGGCCAAACACCGGCGAGCTGTTTGCCCTGGGCTACGATGCCGCCACAGGTGGCACGAATTCTCAGCTTTACGTGCTGAATCCGGCCACCAGCGTGGCTACGGCAGTGGGCAATGCCTTTCGGCTAGAGTTGGGTGGTGCCGCCGAACGCATCGGCTTCGACTTCAACCCGACGGTAGACCGCATTCGGGTGGTGAGTACCAACGATACCAACTACCGGCTCAATCCCACCCCCAACGCCAGCACCAATGCCATCGCAGTTATCCTCGATGGTACTTTGGCCTATGCTGGCGGCACCCCGACCAACCCTGGCATCGGCTCGGTAGCGTACACCAACTCGTTCTTCGGCAGCTCCAATACCACGCTCTACGATTTTGATGAGCTGAACACTACGGCGGCCACCACCCCTGGCAATACGGCGCTGCTGTCCATTCAAAGCCCTCCTAATAACGGTACGCTGATTACGCCCTCGAACGTGATGTTTGGCCCAGCTGTGACCGGCTCGCCACAGGCGATTGACATCGACGTTTACTTCAACCCTACCACGCGCGTCAACCAGGCTTACCTGACGGAAGTAACGGCCGGCGGCAGCAGCAATTTCTACTCGCTGGACCTGGCCACGGGCATGGCCACGTTCCGCGGCAATACCGTGCCGGCGTCACTCCCATTTGTTATCCGTGATATTGCGGCTCCCATCGAGGCCCAGGCTCCACTGCAGGCCATCACCGGGCAACTCGTGTACGGTGTCACGGCGTCCAGCAACCTCATTACGTTCGACTCGAACAACCCCGGCGTGGTACGCAGCCTGGTGGCCATTTCGGGCCTGCCGGCTACGCAAACGCTGGTGGGCACTGATTTCCGGCCCAATACCGGGCAGCTGTTTGGCCTGGGCTACGATGCCGCTCTGGCATCGCCGGGCCTGAACGCGCAGGTCTACACCATCAATGTTAGCACCGGCGCAGCTACGGCCGTGGGCAGCGCCATCCGGCTGGAGCTGGGCTCGGCCACCGACCAGATTGCCTTCGACTTCAACCCCACCGTGGACCGCATTCGGGTGGAGGGCACCAGCGACACTAACTACCGCCTCAACCCGAATACCGGTGGTGTTGCCGCCACCGACCTCGCGCTGAACTACGCCGCCGGCGACCCCGGCGCGGGCCAGAACCCGACCGTGGGCAGCGCGGCCTACACCAACTCCTTCGTGGGCGCCACCGCCACCGGCCTTTACAGCCTGGACCATGCCCTGGGCTTTATTTCCTTCCAGAACCCGCCGAACAACGGCACGCTGACCAACTCGCGGTCGCTGACCGGCGTGAACGGCGTGGGCACGGGCGGCGCCATCGGGGCCATCAACGACTTTGATATTTACTTCAACGGCACGACCAACATTGGCTACCTGGCCGCTGCGACTACTGCCGCCCCCAACAACAGCCGCTTCTACTCGCTGGATGCGTTCAGTCCCACGGTGACTTCGCCGCAGGCCGCAACCGACCTGGGGGCCATCGGCCTCGGTATCAGCGTGCGCGATATCTCGGTGCCGCTCTCGGCCGCTTCGACGGTAGCCGTGGCTCCGGGTGCGGTGACCGGGCAGCTGGTGTACGCCATTGCCGGCGGCAACCTGATTTCGTTTGACTCGAACGCGCCCGGCATCATCCGCTCGGCGGTGAACCTGGGAGCTGTGGCCACGGGCCAGGTGGTGGTAGGCGCGGATTTCCGCCCGGCCACCGGCCAGCTGTATGCGCTGGGCTACAATGCCACCAATGGCGAGTCGCGCCTGTACACGGTGAACCTCACCACCGGGGCCGTGACGGCTGTGGGCGCGGCTCCGATTACGCTGGCGCTGGGCGGCACAACCGACCGCATCGGCTTCGATTTCAACCCCACCGTGGACCGTATCCGGGTAATCAGCACCAACCTCGCCAACTTCCGCCTTAATCCCAACGACGGGGCAATTGCCGCCACTGATGGGGCACTGACGTCCCCCGCCGGGGCGGCCGCCTACACCAACAACCAGAGCAGCGCCAATACCACGCAGCTGTTTGACTACGATGCCACGACCGGCACGCTCTACCTGCAAAGCCCGCCCAACAACGGCACGCTGGTCACCATCGGCAACAGCGGCCTGACCGCCGCCGCGGCCGATGGAGCCGACTTCGACATCTACAACACCCCCGGCACTACCACCAACCTGGCCCTGCTGGCGGTGAACACCGACGCGACGGCCGGCCGCACCTCGTTCGACCAGCTCTACAGCATCAACCTGGCCAACGGCGGGGCTACCAGCCTCGGCACCATCGGGCAGGGCACGAACGTGACGGGCCTGGCCGCCTTCATTCAGGCCGGCACGCTGCTAACCTGGAACGGCTCGGTGAGCACCGACTGGGGCACGGCCGCCAACTGGACGCCCGCCCAGGTTCCGGCTGCCAACAACGACGTAGTTATCCCAAGCGGCACGCCCAACCAGCCCACCGTGAGCAACGCCCAACAGGCCCGCCTCGTGACGCTGACCACTGGTGCCGTGCTAACCCTGGCCAACGGCGGCACGCTGACCACGGGTGGCAGCTTCACCAACAATGGCGGCAGCGTGGCCGGCACCGGCACCGGCACCCTGGTGCTGGGCGGCACTGCATCGGTTATTGGCGGCACCAGCCTTTCGGCCTTCCCCAACCTGACGGTTACGAACGCCGCCAGCACCGCCGCCGCCGTATCGGTGCAGCGGGCCCTGACCCTGAACGGCACCCTCGCCATTGGGGGTACCAACGCCTTCACGCTCCTGAGCAACGCCACCGGTGCGGCTTACGTGGTGAACAACGGCAGCGCCGTACTCACGGGTTCGGCCACGGTGCAGCGCTACATCACGCCCAACCTGAACGGGGGCGTGGGCTACCGCCACTACTCGGCTCCGGTGAGCAACTCTTCGGTGAATGATTTGGCGACGGCGGGCTTCACGCCCATCGTGAACCCGGCCTACAACACCGTGGGCAATACCGTAACGCCGTTCCCGAACGTGTTCGGCTACAACGAAGCCCGCGTGACCACCAGCGGTGGCACCGGCGCGACTGATTTCGACAAGGGCTTCTTCTCGCCCAATGCCCTGGGCGACGCCCTGGAAGTGACGCGCGGCTACACGGTGAACATCAACGCTTCGGCGGTGGTGGACTTCACCGGCACGCTCAACAACGGCGCGACGGCCCTCACGGCCGGCGGCCTCACCCGCGGCAGCCAGACCGAAAGCGGCTACCACCTGCGCGGCAACCCCTTCCCCTCGCCCCTCGACTGGAACGCGATGGTGGCCAACAGCCGCCTGACCAACGTCCAGGATGCGCTCTACGTGTTCAAGAGCAGCGGCCAGTACACCGGTTCATACGCCAGCTATGTGAACGGCGTGGGCACCAATGGCGGCACCAACGTGGTGCCCGTGGCCCAGGGCTTCTTCGTTCGCACTGTGGCTGGCCAGACCGGTAGCCTGAGCTTCACCAACGCCGAGCGCCTGACCACCGACCCCGGTACGCCCTTCCAGCGCGGCACCGCTGATACCCGCGCCATTCTGGCCCTGACCCTGCGCAACGCCACCGCCGCCACCCAGACGGCCGTATACTTTGAGCAAGGCGCCACGGCCGCCTTCGACCGCGCCTTTGATGCCGCCGCCCTACCCAACAGCAACGGCCTGACGCTGGCCACCGAAGCCGGGGCCGAAGCAGTCGCCATCAACGGCCTGCCCCTGCTCACCGGGGCTGATGTGGTGCTGCCCCTGCGCCTGAGCGCAGCCGCTCCCGGCACCTACACGCTGGCCGTGGATAACCTGGCCAACCTACCCGCCAACTACCGCGCCTACCTGCGTGACGGCAGCACCGGCACCTACACCGACTTTGCTACTAGCTCCGCCGTGTCCCTGGCGCTGGCCGCCAACGGAGCCGCCGGCGGCCGCTACGCCGTGGTCTTCTCCACCCAGGCCCGCGTGCTGGCCACCGCCCCGGCCGCTCTGGCCCAACTGGCCACCGTGTACCCCAACCCGGCCCACGGCACGGCTACCCTGCTGCTACCCGTGGCCCTGCGCGGCACCCAGGCTACCTCTGTTTCGGTGGTCGACAATGTGGGCCGCACCGTGCTGAGCCGCACGCTGGCCGCCGGCACCGCCGACGCTCTGGAGCTGCCCCTGGCCGGCTTGGCCCCGGGCGTGTACTCGGTGCAGGCCCGCACCAGCGCCGGGCTCGTTGCCAAGCGCCTCGTGGTCCAATAGACGAGTAGTGGGCTTTAGCCTGCTGCTGAACCAGGAATGGTCCGTTGCCCGCTATTCGTCGGGGAGCGGACCATTTGCTTTTGGGAGTGCTGACCATGGCAGCCACATCAGTTATTGATAGTTATAACCGCATAAAAGGCCTTTCATATTTGAATTAATATTCTATTAGCTGTAATTAATCTTTTATTTTTGAATACCGTACACGGACGCTAAACCGACCAAAACTTTTTTACTCACTTGAGAGTCATCACATCAACGGTTAGCAGCACCTGAAATATTACCATTAAAACGATAGCCATTATGCAACAATTCCTACCTTCTCTGAAAGCACGTACCCGGCTGGCCCGGTGCGGCGCACGCTGGCTCTTTGCGGCCGGCCTAATAGCCAGCGCGCCGCTGGTTCGGGCGCAAACCATCATGGGCCTGGGCACCATCACGGGTTCCAACTTTCGGGGCGAGCCCGTGGGCTCGCAGGGCCTGGTACTCATCGACCCCAATAACGGCGCGGCCCAGAACCTGGCCCCCGTGCGCATCGCGGGCGTGGCGGCGGGCCAAACGCTGGTGGGCATCGATTACCGGCCCGCCGATAACCTACTCTACGCTCTGGGCTACGACGCCAGCACCGCCGGCAATAACACCCAGCTCTACCTGCTCAACGCCGGTACCAACGTGGCCTCGCCCATCGGCAGCGCTATTCGGCTGGAGCTGGGTGGACCCACCGAGCGCATCGGCTTCGACTTTAACCCGACCGTGGACCGCGTCCGGGTAACGAGCTCCAACGATGCCAACTACCGCCTTAACCCCATCACCGGCGGCATCGCGGCGACCGATGGCACGCTGGCCTATGCCGCCGCCGACCCCAACGCCGGCACCAACCCCGGCGTGAGCGCGGTGGCCTACACCAACTCCACGGTGGGCTCGGCTACTACTACCACGCTCTACGATTTCGACTACCGCAACAACGGCCTGTTCTCCATTCAGAACCCGCCCAACAGCGGCACGCTGAATACGCAGAGCACGGTGGTATTTGTCATCACGGGCGGCGCGGCCCCGGGCACCTACGGCATCGGCCAGCCCGATGCCATTGGCCTGGACATCTACTTCGACCCCGGCAACAACATCAATACCGGCTACGTGACCGAGGTGACGGCCCCGCGCTCGAACGGCGCCCGCGCCAGCAACACCTACCGCCTCGACCTGGCCACCGGCGTGGCTACCCAACTCGGCAACACCGTACCCGCCAGCCAGTTGCTGAACTTTGAAATCCGCGACCTGGCCGTGACGCTGGCCCCACCCGTGCTCGTGACCTGGAACGGCTCGGTGAGCACCGACTGGCGCACGGCCGCCAACTGGACACCCGCCTTCGTGCCCACCGCCGCCACCGATGTGGTGATACCCGGCGGCACGCCCTTCCAGCCCATTGTGAGCACCAACCAGCAAACCCGCGCCATCACGCTGAACACCGGGGCCTTGCTCACCACCGCCGACGGCAGCAACCTGGTGGTAGGCGGCAATTTCACCAACAACGGCGGGGCGCTGGCCGGTAGCGGCAGCGGCACCGTGGTACTCGACCTGAACACCGCCCAAACCATCGGCGGCACTTCGCCCACCATTTTCCAGAATCTGACCATCGGCCTGGGCACGGCTAGCCTGGCTCCGGCTGCTTCCTTGGCAGCTCCCGCCTCAGTGCGCCGCCTGCTCACGCTCTTCGGCGACCTCACCGTGACGGGCCAGACCTTCACGCTGCTTTCCGATGCCAGCAACACGGCCCAGGTAGTGAACATCAGCGGCAGCGTGGTGGGCGCGACCACCGTGCAGCGCTACATCGACCCCAGCCGCAACGGCGGCCCGGGCTACCGCCACTACAGCCCGCCCGTGAGCGGCAGCACCGTGGCCGACCTGACCACGACTGGCTACACGCCGGTGGTGAACCCGGCTTACAACACGATTGGGAATACCGTGCGGCCTTTTCCCACGGTTTTTGGCTACGACGAAACCCGCGTGAACAGCAGCGGCAACCCCGCCCCAATGGACTTCGACAAGGGATTCTTCTCGCCCGGCAGCCTCGGCGATGCCCTGGAAGTGACGCGCGGCTACACCGTCAACATCCCGGCCACGGCCAATGTGGACTTCGTGGGCACGCTCAACAACGGGCCGCTCACGGCTGGTGGCCTCACCCGCGGCGGCCAGGCCGAAAGCGGCTACCACCTGCGCGGCAACCCCTACCCCGCTCCGCTCGACTGGCAGGCCATGATTGACGCCGGCCGCCTTACCAATGTCGACAATGCGCTCTATGTGTTCAAGAGCAGCGGCCAGTACACCGGTTCGTACGCCAGCTACATTGCCGGCGTGGGCGTGAACGGCGGCACCAACATCCTGCCTTCGTCGCAGGGCTTTTTCGTGCGCACCAGCGCGCCCGGCCAGGTGGGCCGCATTTCCTTTACCAACCAGGAGCGCCTCACCACTTACAATAACACGCCCTTCCAGCGCGGCACCGCTGATACCCGGACTCAGCTCACGCTGAGCCTAACCAACGCTGCTGCCGCAACGCAAATAGCCGTTTATTTTGATAAGGGCGCTACGGCCGGCTTCGACCGGGCCTTCGACGCGGCCGCCCTGCCCAACAGCAACGGCCTGACGCTGGCCACGGAAGTAGAGTCTCAGCCAGCGGCCATCAACGGTCTGCCCGTACTCACCGGGGCCGACGTGGTGCTGCCCCTGCGCCTGGCAGCCACGGCGGCCGGCACCTACACGCTGGCCGTGGATAACCTGGCCAACCTGCCCGCCAACTACCGCGCCTACCTGCGCGATGGCAGCACCGGGACCTACGCCGACCTGGCTACTACGCCCTCCATCAGCCTGACCCTAGCTGCCAACGGAGCCACCGGCGGCCGCTACGCCGTGGTATTCTCCACCCAGCACCGCGTGCTGGCCACCGCCCCGGCCGCCCTGGCCCGCCTGGCCACCGTGTACCCCAACCCGGCCCACGGCACGGCCACGCTGCTGCTGCCCGCGGCCCTGCGCGGCACCGCCGCCACGGTCGTGACGGTGGTCGACAACCTGGGCCGCGCCGTGCTCGCCCGCACGCTGGCCGCCGGCACCGCCGAAACCCTCGAGCTGCCACTCACTGGCCTGGCTCCCGGCGTCTACTCGGTGCAGGCCCGCACCGCCGCCGGACTCGTCGCCAAGCGCCTCATCGTGCAGTAGAGCCTGGCAAACGGCCATTGTTCGTACAAACAGAAATGCCCCGGCCGTTGTGGCTGGGGCATTTCTGTTTCTGTTTTTTTCATCAAAAAATAAAAAAACCTCCCGCCAAAGGCGAGAGGCTTTCCGAGCTATGAAAACAACTGTCTCCCAAGGAGACACGCCCACCTACGCGCAGTGATGGGCAGTTGGATTGCGCACAATGGAGGTTTTACGCCCCATCCATGCGCACGATTTTGGGCGTGAACGAGCCCAGCACGTCCACCAGCTCGCGCTGGCTGGCCATCACGGCGTGGATATCCTTGTAAGCCATCGGCGCTTCGTCGAGGCCGCCCCCGATTAGCTCGATGCCGTGGTCGGCGAGGTACTTGCGCACCTGGCCTTCGCCCAGCTCGGCCTTGGCGCGGGTCCGCGACATGAGCCGGCCGGCCCCGTGCGAAGCCGAGGCCAACGACTCGGCCACGCCCCGCCCCCGGACAATAAAGCCGGGAGCCGTCATCGAGCCGGGAATGATGCCGAGCACGCCCGCGCCGGCCGGCGTGGCCCCTTTGCGGTGCGTGATGACCTCGCGGCCGTCGGCCAGCCGCTCTTTCCAGGCGAAGTTGTGGTGGTTTTCCACTTTCGCCAGCGGCTTTTCGCCAAGGGCTTTGGCCAGACGGCGGTGAATCTGGTCGTGGCAGGCCGAGGCGTAGTCCCCGGCCAGGGTCATGGCGGCCCAGTATTCCTGGCCGGCTTCGGTGTCGAGGCCCAGCCAGGCGAGGTGCTGCGCCTCGCCGGGCAGCTGGCACACGTCCTTGGCCAGCTTGGTGTAGCGCTCGGCAATGCCCGCGCCCAACCCCCGCGAGCCGGAGTGCGACAACAGGCCTAAATATTGCCCAACGGGCACGCCCAGCTCGTTTTCGGCTTCGGTGATTTCCACAATTCCGAACTCCACGAAGTGGTTGCCGGAGCCGGACGTGCCCACCTGCTCGGCGGCCTTGTCGAGCTTGTTTTTCAGGAAGGGAATGGTCCGAAACTGCTCGCTATCCAGCACGGCGTGGTCCAGGCGTTTGCCCCGCTCGAAGCCCCGACCACTGCCGAAGCGCGTGTTTTCGAGCAAGAGGCTGCGCAATTCCTGGGTGCGCTGGGTGAGGTACTTGGTCGGCAAATCGAACACCGACAAAGCCATTCGGCAGCCGATGTCGACGCCCACGGCGTAGGGAATCACCGCGTTATCCGTAGCCAGCACCCCGCCGATGGGCAGGCCGTAGCCGTGGTGGGCATCGGGCATGAGCGCGCCGGCCACGGTCACGGGCAGCTTCATCGCAATTTCCATCTGATGGATGGCTCCCTGCTCGATGTGCTCGGCCCCGAACACGGCGTATTCCTTGCGCTCGACCAGGCTGATGTGCCGGTTGGGCGGCGGCAGCAACGCCGCCGCCGTATGGCTCCAGTCGAGGTGCGTGAGGTAGTCGTTGGGGTTGGCAATAAGTTGACCCAGCAAAGCCAGCTGGTCGGTTTGAGAGAGTTTTTTGAGGTGCTTGCGCTGCAATTGAGCCAGTGCGAGCCCGATGGCCCGACCTTCGGGAAAACCGAGGTTTCGAAGGTCGTTGCCGCGTAATTGAGAAGCCATAAAAATGATTTTTGCACGAAATGGAAACGCATTTTTGGCGCTTCGCTCGTTGATTAAAAATAGGAAATTGAATAAATCGAGCCGGGCAAAAAGACGCGTCGCCGGTTGGCATTTGCTCTACCAGACTGAGCTACTGCCAGCAAGCCGGCAGGCGGGATTCGAACCCGCGACCCAATGAATCGAAGGATGGCGATGCTACGGCACCAGCCCGTTTTATTCAGAAAAAACCGGAGCAACAAGCGTCCCGCGCAACGGGCCCAGGGGCCCCACGGGATTGGTTCGAAGTAGCACGGGACTACGGCATCCGGCAATTTAGTATTGGCTTATTCCGAAAATTCAGGGCAACAAGCGGCAGGCGAGTCAACCGCGGCCGAGGCCACGGAGGGGGATTCGAACCCAACTGAATTGCCCGAAGGCAATTTTCTCAACCATCGAAGTAACGCCCGTCTACGGCACCTGAATCAGGCGGAGCAAACCGAGGTGGAACGGGCCACCGCAGTGGCTCCGTCCCGGTCGGCGACTGCCCCAATTGGGCAGCCGTCTTCCTCATTTCAGTATTGTAGCGCGAAGCGGTGCTGCGCGTCTCCGCGCCATTAAAACCATCAGAACGACTGCGACCTGCGCGGGGACGCGCAGCACCGCTTCGCGCTACATTGCCCGGCCGGTTTTTACTGGTTTATAATTCAATTTTCTCGATTTCGCTGAGGGCCGAGCCGCCGTTATCCAGCGCCGCCAGCACGTCGAACACCTTATCCGACCAGCCGGCGATGAGGGCCACGCCATTTTCGGGGCGCACCTCCAGCGGCACGGTGCCGTGCCCGGCCAGGTCGAAGAGGTAGAGACGAGCGTTGGGAGCCACGGTACGGCGGTAAGCGGCCCATTCCTGAGCCAGGGTACCCCCGTCGCCGGTGCTGTTCCAAAGCTGCACGTCGGTGAAAATCATCACCTTGTCCACCACCTCACAGCGCTGGCGCAAGTCCTTGATTACCAAGTATCCGTTGGTGCTGTAGCCCACCTCGCCTTCGCGGCGGTAGAACTCCTCCACGTTGCGCAGCACCGGCCCACGGGGCAGGCTGATGCGCTTCCACGTATCACCAAACATGCCGGTAATAACGTTCTGGCAACGGCTCTGGAGCAGCATCCCCAGCACCAGGCTCACGTCGTAGAGCAGCACTTTGCTGCGCGGCGAAATGGCCTTTTGCATGGAGCTCGACACGTCGCAGGCCACCACTACGCGGGTGTCGTGCCCGAAACCGCGCACGTTCACCGCGCTGTGCGCAATGGCCGTTTCGAGCGCGGCCAGCACCGCCGCCACCTGCCCACCGGGCAAGGCTTTCACCTCGCGGAAGGCGGCCAGGAAGCGGAACGGCAGCTGCTTGCTGCGCGCCACCGCAAACCGGTCGGCCAGGGTGGCACAAACCTGCTCCATCGCCTCGGCCGATACATTGGCTTCGAGGATGTTGCGCAGGTTGCGCAACAGGGCCATGTAGCCCAGTTTGCCGCTGGCAATGAGCGTTTCCCAGGTGCTGCGGACGGCCGTTTGCCGGTCGGCATCAGTGGCGTAGACTTGCTGGCCCACGGCGGAAAGCTCCGTTTCCCAGGTGTAGGGCGTGGGCAACTCACCGCGCACCAACTGGTTGAACAAGGCTTGCTGGGCCGCGTCTTTCGCGTTCGGGTGAACGAGGAAGAGCGCATCGCGCAGGCGCACGGCCCCGGCCCGGTCGTATTTGGCCAACTGGTAACCGTCGAAACGGTTGAAGCTGAGCGCCAGGCCTTTTTGCAGCTGCTTGGAGAGGCGATTGAGGATTTTGGTCCCGCTCCGGCCGTTGGCCTGGGCGTAAAAAGCCAGCAATTCCGTGATTTCATCGGGGCGCTGCACCACGCGGGCCACCAGGCGGCTCACGAGGCTGTCGCCCCGGTGCAGCTGGGCCAGCTCCACGCACAGCACCAGGGGCACGGTGCGCAAATTGAGGCTTTCGCGGGCATACACGGCCAGTTGCGCTACGAACAGCGGGTCATTTTTGGCCACCAATTCCCGCAGGCGCAGCAGGCGGGTATCGGCGGTTTCGTAGAACTGGTCGCTGAGTGCGGCGGTGGCCACGGCGGCGTACAGCTCCACCTGGGGCGTGAGCGTGAAGGCGGCCGCACCCGCGTGGTTGACGGTGGGCGCGCTGTTTCGGGAGAAGAAGTTGAAGCGCATTTTAGAAGTGTTGAGGGTTGAATTTTGAGGGTTCATTTACTATCGCAACGAAGCGGTAGAGATGCTTCGGCTACGCTCAGCATGACGTTCTTTTCGAATGAATCACAACTTCTAATTACCGTCAAATTGAAATTCAATTTGAATTAAACGCACCTCTTCCCATCAAATAAAAACGCATTTTTATTTAGTAATTAATGCCACGAAAAAGCCCGGCTTTTGCGGGCCGGGCTTTTCTATTTCGCGTGATTCACGCCGAAGTTACCGACGCATCCGACAAAGAAGAAAAGCACGGCCGCACCGTTTCAGCGAGCCGCAATCGGGCCGGCGCTGGGGCTGCTGGGGCAGGTAATTGGGACGGATAGGGTGCATGGATTGAATAGGTAAGCGGCTGATAAACCGACAAACAACAAAAAACCCGAGCGTTGTGGGCTCGGGCGTGGCGGGTTTCAGCGGAAGCTAAAATCAGGCAAACGTACCGAGCGGAGACAGCCGGACTGGCTGCATCTTATCCGAATTGCTGGTGAATAGTTCGTGGCGGTACATGGCTGTTTGCTTTTGGTGCGACAAAGGTTGGACATTAATTTTAATTGCGCAAATAATTTCCAATAATAAATTGAAAATTATTTTCCATGCATTCTAATTGCGATTCAAAAGCCCGTTATTAATTACACCAGACGCGTTTATCGGCGTTCAATTATTCTCACTATAATCTCACTTACTCAAAACATCTACCTCTTATCAGCAGTACCACTCGGCCATGCCCCGCCTCGCCACCTCCGACCATTACACTCTCGACCTGCCCGCCGGGCACCGCTTCCCCATTGCCAAGTATGCCCTGATTCGGGAGCAGCTGCTGTGGCAGGGCATTGCCGCACCCGAAGATTTCTACGAGCCGGGCCTGTGTGCAGAGGAAGACCTGCTGCGCGTTCATACTGCGGAATATTGGCATCGGGTGCGCGATTTGCAGCTCACGCCCCGCGAGGTGCGCAACCTGGGCCTGCCGCAAAGCCCACAGCTGGTGCGGCGCTCGCTGAGCAGCAGCGCGGGCACGCTGCAATCGGCCGTGCGAGCGTTGCGCGATGGCATTGGCCTGAACCTGGCCGGCGGCACCCACCACGCCTTTGCCGACCGCGGCGAGGGGTTTTGCGTGCTGAACGACCAGGCCATTGCGGCGGCCCACTTGCTGGCGCGGGGGTTGGCCCGGCAAATTTTAATCGTGGATTTGGACGTGCATCAGGGCGACGGCACGGCGGCGATTTTTCGGAATGAGCCGCGCGTTTTCACGTTTTCCATGCACGCGGGGGCCAATTACCCGCTGCGGAAGGAGCAGTCGGATTTGGATATTGCCCTGGCGCTGGGCACTGGCGATGCGGAGTATCTGGCGCAGCTCCGCGCCACGCTGGAGCCGCTGGTGGAGCGGGTGAAGCCTGATTTTATCTTCTACCAGGCCGGAGTTGATGTGCTGGCCACGGATAAGCTGGGCAAGCTGGCCCTCACGCCCGCCGGTTGCCGACAGCGCGATGAACTGGTGCTCGGCTTGTGCCACGCCCGCGGGCTGCCCGTGGCCGTGAGCATGGGCGGCGGCTACTCCGAGCGGCTGGCCGACATCGTGGATGCGCACTGCAATACATTTCGGGTGGCATTTGAGCTGTGGCCGTAGGGTGGGGGCAGGAAGTTACCGCAGAGGTTCGCGGAGATGAAACGCAGGGGGCCGCAGAGCCCGGGAGCCCGGGAGCCCCGTGCAGCGCACCAAACGGGCTTTGCTACCTTTGCAGCGAATGAAAAAAGCTGATTCCGCGCATCCCGCGCCTGTTACCGTGCCCGTCCGGCAAACCGAGCAAGCAGCGGGCACACTCGCTCAGCAGGCTTTTCGGCAGGCAATTCTGGACGTGGAAAACCTGCGCGAGCGGTTGCGCGACCTTCGCGCCGAGCAGGCCGAGGCCCGCCGGCGCTACTGGCAGCAGGTGGGGCCGGCGGCTACGGCTGTGGTGGCGGCCCGCCACGCCCTCTACGCCCCCCTGGAAGAAGCCCTGCTGCTGAGCTACTTCAGCCGCCTGGAGGAACAGCAGATTACGGGCGTGATTTTGGGTAATGCCCGGAACCTGGAAGAGCGGTTTGGGGAGGATGAAGCGGCTGTTATCCGAAAATACGCGCCGGCCGGGTTTCGAAAATCCTCGACCGCCAAGGCCACAGGGCAAGCCCCGGGTGACCGGGCTAGCGAAGCAGATTTTGCCCCCGACCCCACCCTGCCGCCCCACGAGCAAGCCGCCGCTGCCGCCCGGGCCCGCCGCAAAACCAAAGCCCAGCGCCAGCAGGAAGCCGCCGCGCAAGCCGCGCAGGCCGACCAGCAGCAGCTCGAATCCAATACCAAAACCATCTATCGCCAGCTGGCCCGCACCCATCACCCCGACCTGGAGCGCGACCCTACAAAACAAGCCGACAAAACCGCCCAGATGCAGCGCATCACCGAAGCCTACGAGGCCGACGACCTCTACACGCTGCTGCAGCTGCTGGCCGAATCGGGCCCCGCCGATGCGGCCGCCGACGACGTGCTGGCCCGCTACACCCGCGCCCTGCTCCAGCAGCAAACCCAGCTGAAGCAGGAAATGAACGAGCTGAAATATGGCCCCAACGGCTTTATCACCGCCTCGGGAAAAAAGCAGGAGCTGGAGCTCCGCCAGCTCAAGCGCGACCTGCGGGCTGAGGCTGAATACGTGCAGCACGTGGGCCGGCTGATGAGCGAAGCAGACGGGTTGCGCGAAGTGCTGCGGCAGCTGGCCACCGAAGGCTTGGATAGCCTATAAGAACGTCATGCTGAGCTTGTCGAAGCATCTCTACCGTGCAAGTAACTAATTACTATTGCAGTAGCGATGCTTCGGCAAGCTCAGCACGACGTTCTTGTTATTCCAGCAGAAGCTTACGCGCCTTTCGAAGCCAGAATATCCACCATTTCGATATGCGGTGGGCTCGCCCAGAGGTCGGCGTGGGTGCCCAGGGCTGCGGCTACCTGGCCAGCAAGGTGGGCTTTGCGGCCGGCTTCGTCGGGGAAAGTATCGAAAATACCGAACGTGGACGGCCCCAGGCGCAGGGCGTACCAGGTAGTAGTGGCGGGCTCAGCCTCCACGATTGGCAGGGCCCCGGCCAGGAAATCGGCAACGGTTTGTTCGTGACCAGGCTTCACTTCGAGGCGAACTAAAAGAGCAACTTTTACCATAAAACAGGTGGTTTGGGTTAGTGGATTGAATACAACAAGAGCCAACCAAATTTGGCTGCCACAGTTGAGAGCTACGCGATAAACGCCACCGCAGATTGCACCACGTCGGCATCGCGCAGAATGCGGTTGTGCCCCAGCCCGCGCGTGGCGTGCAGCACCGCCCCCGGCCAGGCCGCCACAATCTGCTGGCCTTCCGCGAAAGGCACTATTTCGTCGCCTTCGTCGTGCATCACCAACACCCTTTCGGCTCCCGTGCCGGGGCCAGCCGCTGCCGCCGCAAACGAATCGGCGGGGCGGCCGGTAGTTTGCTGAATGTGGGTGGCGAACTGCTCGACCACATCATTCGACAAATACAGGAAATCGGCGAAGCGGGTGGCCACTGCCCGTGGGCTCACCGGAGCACTGAGCAGCACCAGCCGCGGCAGCACCGCCGCCCCGGGCAGCCGCACCGGCAGCCCCGCCACCGAAGCCGCCCCGAACGAATGCGCCACAATGGCCCGCACCTCGCCGGCCGTATCCACCACCGCCTGCACCGCCCCACCAAAGCTGGTGAGCGTGGCCAGACGGCCGGCCGATGCCCCGTGCGCCGGCCCATCCAGGGCCACCACGCGGTAGCCGGCGGCCAAAAGCGCCGGCACCCAGGCCCGCCAGAAGCTGGCCCGGTGCTCCCAGCCGTGTACCAGCACCACCGCTGGCGCCTGGACCGAGCCCCATTCATACACCGCCACGGGGCCCGCTTCGCCTACGATGGTGCGGCGCACGGCCTCAGCCAGCACGGGGCTTTCCCAGGCTTTGAGCGGCAAGCGGCGCGGCGTGCAGAACAGCCGCCAGGCCAATCGGAAAGCCACCTCTGGCGCTACCACCGACAGTATTTTCAACTGCCAGCGCAGCCAGCGCAGGCCCGCGGGCGGCGATGGGTAACGAATTTGCGGGACAACCGTCGGGGGCGTACCGGGCCGGTACAGCGTGTGAGCAGGTGAATAAATATTGGTCATGGCAACCGAGTTACTTATCAATGGAATATCCTGATTATCAAGACACTTGAAGCACCGAAAAAATATTCATCAGCTTGGGAGAAGCTCCAGCCGCAGCTGGCCGACGATGACCTGAAACGGCGTCTCATCGTGTACGCGGGCCACTTGCAGGGCCCCGGCCAGGGTAGTGAGCACCTGCGTGGCCTTGGCCGCCGGGCTGCCCACAAACCGCAATGTGCTGGTGGCGCGGCCCACGGCCAGCACCTGCGCCAGCCACTCGGTCAGCTCCCGGTTGAAGGTGCGCAGCTCGGCTTGCATGGGGGCGGGTAGCGTGCGAAAATCAGCGGCCAGGGCCCCGAAAAGGCACACGCGGCGGTCGTGGCCGAGGTGGTTATCGTACACGGCAAACAGGGCTTCGAGCTGCTGGTTCGGGGGCAGGTCGGCCACGCGGGGCAGGTCGCGCCACTTGCGCAGGCGGCGCAGCTGGCGGGTAACCAGCGCCGTGCCCAAATCGTCTTTGCTCGGGAAATGGTAGTGAATGGCGGCCGGCCGTACGCCCAGCTCGCGGGCCAGGTGCTGGTAGCTAAACGCATTGAAGCCCCGCTCAAGCAACAGCGTTTCCGCCAGGTCAAGGATGCGCGTGCGGGTATCGGGAATAAGGGTAGAACTGGAAGCTTGATTTGACATAACGAGGCAAATGTACAACTTACTTACTAATTAGTAAGTAGAATGATAAATCACAAAAAAGCCCTCCACGCATTCGTGAAGGGCTTTTCATTTCTGTAAGGTCAAGCGAAGGTGCTAGCTTATTTCCTCATCCTGGCCCAGACCCAATGCATCAACGGCGGCTTGCACGGCCTCGGCGCGGTACGCGGGCGCGGTGGCGGGGGCTTTGAGCAAACGTAGCAGCCGTTGATATTTCTGGCGGCCCTCGGCCAGCATTTGCTCGCTCACTTCGATGGTGAATACCCCGAAGGGCTCCACCTTCTGCACGCCCACCAGCAGAAACCGCTCGGCCCGGAGGGCGTCGGTGTAGAAGGCGGCCTGGCGGTCGTAGTCATAGGCCGAGCATTGCCAGAGGAAATGGTCGGCATCGCGGGCCATGGTGGTTTTAAAGTCGATGATGGTGAAGGGCTCGTCGGCGTGGTCAACCACGAGGTCGGCGCGCAGCTTGCAGAGCGTATCCGTCTGGGGCTCGGTGAAGAGCACGCTCACTTCGGAAGTGCCCCGTGCCAGTAATTCAGTCAGTTGCGAGTTCATCTGCACGCCTTCCACCAGCCACCACACCAGGGTATCGTTGAGGCCGGGCTGACCCGCCACGTAATCATCGGGCTCCAGCAAGGCCGTGTGAAAGGCGGTGCCGAAGCTCAGGGCACCTTCGTTGGAGCTGGTTTGGGAGCGCGGCGGCCGGCCGTCGAGGGCATCGCGCAGCCGCGAGAGGTCGGAATTGGCAATGGCCGGCAGGGCGCGGTAGGTATCGTAGTCGAGGCGCAGCAGGTCGGGTCGGCGGAAGTCGGGGGCAGAGGCGGGCACGGGGTTGAGCATGGTCGAAAAGGTAACAGATAAAACCGCATAATGACTCCACCGATGCCCGCTTTTGCCAACGCGAAAGCGCCGGTACGCCGGCTTACGTATGCCTGAAATCGGCCCTTATTCAATGCAAGCGGCTGGCTCTTATTCCCCTCCCCCATTATGGCTTCCTGGATACCCTACGCCCTGCTCGCCGCCCTGTTTGCGGCCCTTACCGCCATTTTTGCCAAAATTGGCATCAAGGGCGTCGACTCTGATTTGGCCACCGCTATTCGCACCGTGGTAATCCTGCTGCTGGCCTGGGGCATCGCCATCGCGCGCGGGGCCACGGCCGGGCTGCCGGCGCTCTCGCAGCGCACGTGGGTATTTCTGGTGCTGTCGGGGCTGGCCACGGGAGCGTCGTGGCTGTGCTACTTCCGGGCCCTCAAGCTGGGCCCGGTGAGCAAAGTGGCCCCGGTAGATAAGCTGAGCGTGGCGCTCTCGCTGCTGCTGGCGGTGGTGTTTTTGGGCGAAACCATTTCCGTGCGCGGTGCACTGGGCGCGGGCCTGATTTTGGCCGGCACGCTGGTTCTGGTGTGGAGCTGAAGGTCCACGTTGAACTTCACTAATAAAACTTAAATATTATTTCTTCGCAAAACACAAAATTTATGGCATTCGGTCATAATATATCTTTCACTATAGCAATGTATTATCAACTTATAACCAAAGTATTTATTCCAAAATGAGGAACTTAATTAATTGCATTATTACAATTTAATATGTAACTCGTGAATTTTTATCGGGCTTTTACAATTAAGCAACTATCATCCTATCACCAGTCGCATTATATGCTCATCCATCATGAAAAAATACTTTACTCCCCTGATTATCAGCGTGGCAATATGCGCCCTGTCGGTACTGTCCGCCCAGGCCCAATGCACGTACACTGCCATGAGCAGTGGTTTGTTTTCCAGTGCCAGCACCTGGCAGGTAAGCTCCTCCACTAACGCTATCTGTAGCGAAACTCCAACTTCTGACACCGACGCCATCATTATCATCCGAGGCTTTAACGTGACGCTGGATGTGAACTACGCAGTAGCCAAGGATGGCTCCATCCGCATTGAGAACAGCGGCTCGCTGATTGGCGGAGCCGACCTGATACTGGGCGACGGCACCGGCAGCCAAGCGGCTACCCAACTGATAATTGAGCCAGGAGGCACGTTGCGGGTGGCCCAGCTGACGGTGGACAAGGCAACCATTATGGTAGATAATCCACTCAGCGCCACCCGCCCTACTACACTGACGACCGACTGCAACCTGGTACTAATCAATTCGTTCATTACGGACAATAGCCAAACGTTTATCAACGGCAGTATCGACCTAACCAAGGGGGGCTCCAATAATACGCTCTGCGGGACTGGCAGCGTCCGCATTATCGGGTGCGTATTTGGCGGCAACGGAGCCGTGCGCAAGATGGCCAACAACTGTGCGTCGTCGCTGGTTACCACGGTGTGTTCGCAGCAACAGAAGCCTGCCGGGTGTCCAGGGCCTGTTTCTAACAACAATGCCAATGAGGCTGCTTGCGATGTGCTGGTGGGCACCTGCGCACCGCTCCCCGTCGAGCTCATCCTATTCACGGCCACCACTACGGCCCGGCAAACAGTAGTCCTGCACTGGGTAACGGCCTCGGAGAAAAACAGCCACAGCTTCGTGGTAGAGCGTTCGGCCGACGGCAAAGTCTTTCGTAGCCTGGGCACCCTGGCCGCCGCCGGCTCCACGCAGGCCCGCACCACCTACGACCTGACCGATGAGCAGCCGCTGTCCGGCATCAGCTACTACCGATTGCGCCAGGTAGACCTGGACGGCACCACCACCTACTCACCGGTCCGGAACGTGAAGCGCGGCTTGGCCAGCGGTGAAGGCCTGGCCGTGTACCCCGGCCGCTCGGCCCAGGAATGGGTGGTGAGCACCGCCCTACCCGCCGAAATCCTGGCGCAGGGCCCCGCTGTGGTGCGGGTAATCGATGCCCTGGGCCGCCTGCACCAGGTACCCTGCCCTGCCGATGCCTCCCAGGCTGGCCAATGGGCCCTGGACCTGCGCTCGCTGCCCACGGGCATCTACATTGTGCGGCTCATCACCGCCGCGGGCTCGTTTAGCCAGCGCATTGCGCAGTAGCCAGCGGCACCGAGCAGACCATTTTTCGGGGCAGGCAAGCCTGTGGGCATACTACTTTCACCGCCATACTGCTGGCCCCGAAAATATTTCTATACGGCTTGTAAGGTTCGATGTCAGCACCCGTCTGTTCGAAAGAACCATATCATGACTGCCTTATGGAAAAGCGCCTAACCACCCGATTCCTGCTGCCCGTGCTGGCCGCCCTGACCCTGGCCCTGGGCGCCTGCAACAAGTCCGTTGATGCGCCCACCCCGGCGGCCCCCGTGGCACCGGCCGGCACCACTACTCTGCGCATGGGCACCGTAGTGGCGCAGGGCGGGGTGATGAGCGGCGGCACCCTCGATATTGTGAAGGCCCCCGACGGTACCGAGCACATCAGATTCAACACCGGCTTTCACTCCGATTTTCACACCGGCTCGCTGGGCATCTACCTGGCCAAGTCCGATGATTTGATTCGTAACCAGCGGGCCGCCAATCCGGCCAACGTGCTGCGCGTGGGCACCATCACGCAGTCGGGGGCGCAGTCGCTGCTCATTACCGGCACGGCCACCGGCTTTTCGCATGTCATCCTGCACTGCGATGCCGCTCAGTACAACTTTGGAGCGGCAGCACTGAAATAGTCCCCCGTTCCCGCTGCAATGCCCAATCGTTACGCCCATCTGAGGGGCCTGCTTGCCTTCGGCACCGTGCTGCTTGCCGCAACGTCCGCCCAGGCCGGCGGCGGCTGGACCCGCCTGCGCGGCCACGGCTACGCCAAAGTCGGCCTCACCGTGGCCAATACCGACAAGTATCACCCGCTGCAGGGCGGCACTGTTAATACGGCGCAGTTTCGGCAGCAGGTGTACAGCCTCTACGGCGAGTACGGCCTCACCAATCGCCTCGAAGCAACGTTAAATTTTCCGTTTTTTCGGCGCGCCACTTTCCCCGACACCAGCCCCGGCCAGGGTGTGGGCGACCCCGAATTTGGCCTGCGCTACGGCCTGCTCACCGGCAAGTGGCCGCTGGCCGTGCAGGTGGCCGCCCAGGCCCCGCTCGGCGACCCCAATAAGCGCGGCTTCAATAAAAACGACCCCACCGATTTCATATTCCTGCCCACCGGCAACGGCCAGTGGAACATCTGGACCCGGGCGGCCCTCTCGCACACGCTGGGCACCCTGCCCGCTTTCTTCACCCTCGAAGCCGGCTACAACACCCGCACCGCCGGCTTCACCGACCAGTATACCTATGGCGCGCAGGTCGGCTACAAGTTTTTCGATAAGCTCTGGCTCACCGCCAACCTGCGTACCCTCGACAACGTGCGCGCCCCCGACCCCAGCAAACTCAACCGCATTGGCCTGGGCGAGGGCGTGGCCTACTCGGCCGCCAGCCTGGGCGCGAGCTACAACTTTACCAAGCATCTCTCCGCCACCGCCGACGTGGCCGGGGGCTTCGGCAAACTGCGCAACGTGTATTCGGGGGTGCAAACCACGTTGGGAGTGGCGGTAGAATGGTAAGACGATTCGCTTGATGCGGAATGCAGTAAAAAAGAACGTCATGCTGAGCTTGTCGAAGCATGACGTTCTTTTTACTGCATTCCTCCTTATTCATTCCTCGTGCTTTCCTAAAAACAGCTCACTCCCCTCCCGCCAACGCCGCACCTTTGCCGCGATTTCCGCCAGGCCCAGGTTGTGAATACTACCCAGGTGGGTGGTCTGAAACTCGCGGTGCGGCACGTAGCTGCCGTCCTCCACGGCCCGGCCCACCTGCTGGTAGGCATCGCGAAACGGCACGCCGGCAATAATCAATTGATTAATATTTTCGACGGAGAATATCGGGTCGTATTTCGCCTGCTCAATCACGCCTTCTTTAATCTTAATTTCGGGCAACGCAAACAGTAGGATATCCAGCAAATCGCCAAATGCCAGCATGGGTCCGAACAGCAGCTCCTTCAGTAGCTGGAAGTCGCGGTGGTAGCCGCTGGGCAGGTTGCTGGTGGCCAGAATAATATCGTTAGGCAGCGCCTGGAGGCGGTTGGCGTGTACCCGCACTAGCTCAAACACGTCGGGGTTTTTCTTGTGCGGCATGATGCTGGAGCCCGTCGTAAATTCCTTTGGCAGGTTTACGAAGCCTAAATCCTGGCTGTTATAAAGCACCAAATCGTACGCCAGCTTACCCAGCGTGCCGGCCGCACCGGCAATGGCAAAAGCCAGCGTTTTTTCGGTCTTGCCGCGCAGCATCTGCGCGCCCACGCTGCTGACTGCCACACTGCCAAAACCCATTTCCCGGGTCGTCATTTCCCGGTCGATGGGAAAGCTGCTGCCGAAGCCCGCCCCCGAGCCCAGGGGGTTCTGGTCGGCCACCCGGTGCGCGGCCTCAAACAGCGCCAAATCCAGGAGCAAATGCTCGGCATAAGCCGAAAACCACAGCCCGAAGCTACTTGGCATGGCCGCCTGAAAGTGCGTGTAGCCCGGCAGGAGGTCATTTTTGTGCGCTTCCGCCTTTTGCAGCAGCACATCAGCCAGGGCCAGTATTTTGACTGAAATGCGCTCCGTATAATCCTTCAGGAATAGCTGGATAGCTGTCAACACCTGGTCGTTGCGCGAGCGGGCGGTGTGGATTTTCTTGCCGGCATCACCGAATTTATCGGTCAGGTAATATTCAATTTTAGAATGTACGTCTTCGAAGTCGTCTTCAATCCGGAACGTGCCGGCCTCAACCTGCGCCAGCAGCTCATCCAGCCCGGCAATCAGCTGCTGCCGCTCCGTTTCGGATATCAGGCCCACTTTGGCCAGCATATTGGCCTGCGCCTTGGAGGCCCGCATATCAAACGGTGCGAGGTGCATGTCGAGCGCCCGGTCCTGGCCCACGGTGAACTTTTCGATGGTATCGTTGACCGAAAATCCTTTCTCCCAAATCTTCATAGCGCAAAGTTTCGCGAAGTTGATTGCAGGACGATTAAGTCTCACAAAGATTAATTAATGCCTGCACAAACTGGCACGTTTTCTTAAAATAAAAGTGTGTCGAACCTCTTCTCTTCGCGATACTTATTTAAGCTTCGCGATACTTTGCGCGTCGACATCAGTCAGCAGCTCAATGTAATCCCGGATTCCCGCCCGAATCTCACTCACCAGAACAAACTCATCCGGTGTGTGCGAGCGGGCACTTTCGCCCGGCCCCATTTTAAGGGTTTCAAACGGCATTATCGACTGGTCCGACAATGTCGGCGAGCCGTAAATCGTCTTTCCCATCGCTAATCCTTTGCGAACTACTGGATGATTTTCGCTGATGCGCGAAGAATTCAAATGCGTAGAGCGCGGCACAAGTGTCGCCTGCATATTATCCCGTAGAAAATCAATTATTTCCTGGTTCTGATACAGCTCATTCGGACGCACATCAATTACAAACTGGCAGCGGTCGGGCACCACGTTATGCTGTGTGCCGGCAGTTATTTGCGTCACCGTCATTTTCACCGGCCCCAGCAGCGGCGAAACCCTCGGAAACTGGCAGTTTCGCAGCCACCGAATATCATCCAGCGCCTTATAGAGGGCATTTTCGCCTTCTTCACGGGCAGCGTGGCCGGTTTTGCCGTGGGCCGTGCAATCCAGCACAATCAGGCCTTTTTCGGCAATAGCCAGGTTCATTCCAGTAGGCTCGCCCACAATTCCCAAATCAATTTTACCGAATTCGGGTAGCACACTACGGATGCCATTGGAACCCGATATTTCCTCTTCCGCCGTAATGGCGCAGATTAGGTTAAACGCATTCGGTTTATTCTGAAAATACAGAAATGCCGCCAGTAAACTCACCGCCGCAGCACCCGCATCATTGCTGCCGAGGCCAATCAATTTATCCCCCTGGCGTACCGCACCAAACGGCGAATAATTCCAGCCCGCGCCGGCCTTCACCGTATCATGGTGCGAATTAAGGAGAATAGTCGGCTTACTAGCATCGAAATGCTGCGAAACGGCCCATACGTTATTATTACGACGGTTTGCCGCCACCCCATGCGCCGCCAGAAACTCCTGAATCAGCGTGGCGGTGCCCCCCTCTTCGCGGGAAAACGATGGCGTATTAATCAGTCGGACTAATAATTCAATCGCCTTGTCACTTAATTGATTTATCAGGTCAGGCATAGCGTGGTTTTTACGTCTCCATTGATTTGCAACGCGTGCTCAATAATTACTTTTTCAACCCCAAACTGCAAGGCATCAAAAGCATTTTCTAATTTTGGCAACATGCCATCGGCAATAATCCCGCTTTCTTTTAATACTACGTAATCAGCCAGCGTTATTTTGGCAATTACGGAATCACCATCCGCAACATCAGCCAAAACGCCTCTTTTTTCAAAGCAGAAATGCAATTTTACCGCGTATTTCTTACTCAATGCCTTGGCGACGGAAGCAGCAATCGTATCAGCATTGGTATTTAATAATTGACCATGGCCGTCGTGGTTGATAGGGCACAGCACCGGGGTCAGCTGCAGCTGCAGGAACTGGTGCAGCAGCTCCGCATCCACACTCTTTTCACTTAAATCACCTACGAATCCGTAGTCTACTTCTCGCACCGGTCGTTTCACCGCTTTTATAATATTGCCATCGGCACCACTCAGGCCCAGTGCATTAACACCTTTACTTTGCAGGTAAGCCACAATCTGCTTGTTGGTTTTGCCAGCGTAGAACATCGTTACGAGGTCGAGCGTGACCGCGTCGGTAATGCGACGCCCATCAACCATGCGCGGGGCGATGCCGAGGCGCGTGAGCATTTCGCTGGCTCCCTTGCCCCCACCATGAACCAGGATTTTCGGGCCGCTAATTACCGAGAATTGGCGCAGAAATCCCTGCAGGTCCAACTCATGGTCGATTATGCCTCCGCCTATTTTAAATATATTTAACTCGGGCTTCATTACTACTTCACATACGCGCAAACCCACCGGCAGGCAGCGGCTATTTCAAAAAAACCACGGGAAATGTTGCAGGCAAAAGTAGGGGCTTTTACCTTTGCAGCAGAAATGAACCTCCAGGTTCGGCGTTGTGTTAAAGCGCCGAATCGACATATCTCCGCCGTGTCCCGTCTGGTTTCCACTTCAACGTTGCTCGCTCCCGCCGCCTGGCTGGGTGTAGCCGGCGTGTGTGAAACTGCCAGCACATTGGTGCGACGACCCTAGCGGCTTCAGCAGCCGCATGTTGGCCCCTTGGCCAGCCCCTTTGAGCCGGGCTAGTATCCGCTCTACTTACAGACAGGTTTGGGCTTTAGCAGGAACTATCCGCACGAAACGGATAGTCCGGACAGCCGCGTATCTATCCCTAAGTTCTTAATAATCAATGATAATTCGGGTTGCAACGCCAGCGGACGCACAGTACGCTGACTTATTATGCCAATGGTACGTCGAGTCGGCCAAAACAAGGGGCACTGGCATCGCCAAGCGCGAGCCGGCCTACGTGGCCCAAAAAATGGCTAGTGGCGATAGCATCATCGCCTTCGTGGATGGCGAGCTGGCCGGCTTCTGCTATATCGAAACCTTTGATGACAAGACCTTTGTCGTGAACTCGGGGCTGGTGGTGAACGCGGCCATTCGCAAGCATGGCGTGGGCCGGGCCATCAAGCAGGGCGTATTCGATTTGTCGCGCACCAAGTACCCAAACGCCAAGATTTTTGGCATCACGACCAGCCTGGCCGTGATGAAAATCAACACTGATTTGGGTTACGAGCCAGTTACGTTTTCCGAGCTTACGGCCAGCGAAGATTTCTGGAAAGGCTGCAAAAGCTGCAAAAACTACGGCATTCTCATGGACAACGACCGCAAGATGTGCCTCTGCACGGGTATGTTGTTCGATGCCGCCGACAAGCTCCTGCAGGTGCAAGTACCCGATTTTGCCGCCCTGGCCACCGCCTCTTTTGCTCCTGTCTCCGCCCCCGAAACTGATTCTGCATCATGAAGAAAAAAGCCATTCTCGCCTATAGCGGCGGCCTCGACACCTCGTTTTGCGCCGTGTATTTATCGCGCGACCTCGACCTGGAAGTACATACCGTCATCGTCAACTCGGGCGGCTTCACGGCCGAAGAGCTGGCGGCCATCGAGAAACGCGCCTACGAATTGGGTTCGGTGAAGCACGAGGTAATTGACGTGACCACGCGCTTCTACCACGACTGTTTGCGCTACCTACTGTTCGGCAACGTGCTGAAAAACGACACCTATCCGCTGAGCGTGAGCGCCGAGCGCATGTTCCAGTCGCTGGCCATTGCCGAATACGCCCGTGTCAACGAGGCCGACTACATCGTGCACGGCAGCACCGGAGCCGGCAACGACCAGGTGCGCTTCGACGTCGCTTTTTCGGTTATCGCGCCCAAAACCGAGATTCTCACGCCCATCCGCGACCTTAAACTCTCGCGCCAAGCCGAGATTGAGTACCTGCACCAGCAGGGTTTCGAAATGAGCTGGGAAAAGGCAAAATACTCCATCAACAAAGGCATCTGGGGTACCAGCGTGGGCGGCGTCGAAACGCTGACTTCGCACGAGGCCCTGCCCGAAAGCGCCTACCCGTCGCAATTGCAGCGGCAGGATTCGGAGCGCGTGGAAATCACCTTCGAAAAGGGCGAGCCGGTGGCGCTGAATGGCGAAACGATGGACCCGATAACCCTGATTCAGAAGCTGAACGAGCTGGGTTCGGCCTTTGCCATCGGCCGCGATACGCACGTCGGCGATACCATTCTGGGCATCAAGGGCCGGGTGGGTTTCGAAGCCCCCGCGCCGCTCATCCTCATCAAGGCGCACCACCTGCTGGAGAAGCACACCAGCACCCGCTGGCAGCTGCTGCACAAGGACTACATCGCCAACTGGTACGGCACCTTGCTGCATGAGGCTCAATACCTTGACCCGGTGATGCGCGACATGGAAGCTTTCCTGGAATCGTCGCAAACCCACGTTTCGGGCAAGGTATTCGTGCAGCTCAAGCCTTATCAATTCGACCTGCTTGGCATCGAATCAAAGTATGATATGATGCAGTCGAAAGTGGCCACCTACGGCGAGGAAAACAACGCCTGGGATGCCCGCGACGCGCGCGGCTTCATCAAGATTTTCGGCAACCAGCTGAAAATTAGCGCGAGTTTGCACGAGTAACCCCTCCCCAACCCCTCCCCGATGGGGAGGAGCTTCGATTTAGTTTCTCCTTACTGATTATGCATAATTTGAAGTCGTCTGGCTCCCCTCCCCACCGGGGAGGGGCCGGGGGTGGGGTTAAGGCCGGCATCGTGGGCGGGGCCGGCTACACGGCCGGCGAGCTGATTCGCATCCTGCTGCACCACGAGTTTGTGGAGCTGGGCGGCATCGTCAGCTCGTCGAACGCGGGCAACCCGGTGCACCAGGTGCACGACGACTTGGTGGGCGAAACCGACCTGACCTTCGCCTCCGAGCTGGCCGGCGACGAGGACGTGGTGTTTCTGTGCCTGGGCCACGGTAATTCCAAAGCCTGGCTGCACCAAAACACCCTGCCCGAAACCACCCACGTCATTGACCTGAGCAGCGATTTCCGCCTGACGGCCGATGCGGAGTTTGAAGGCCGCGAGTTCATCTACGGCCTGCCGGAGCTGAACCGCAGCCGCATCCAGCAGGCCCGGAACATTGCCAATCCCGGCTGCTTCGCCACGGCCATTCAGCTGGCGCTGCTACCGCTGGCTAAGGCCGGCCGGCTCACCGACGACATCCACGTGTCGGCCATCACCGGCTCGACCGGCGCGGGCCAGAGCCTGTCGGAAACGGTGCATTTCTCGTGGCGCACCAACAACGTGTCCATCTACAAGCCCTTCACGCACCAGCACCTCGGCGAAATCGGCGAGAGTCTGGCGCAGCTGCAGCCGCAATCAGCGGCGGAAATTCACTTCATCCCCTACCGCGGCAATTTCGCGCGGGGCATTTTTGCCAGCGTCTACACGCCCTCGGATTTGACGCAGGACGAGGCGCGGGAGCTGTATAAGCAGTTTTATTCTGACGCGCCGTTCACCACGGTTTCGGATAAGGAAATACATCTGAAGCAGGTGGTGAACACCAACAAATGCCTGCTGCACGTGCAGAAACAGGGCAAGCAATTGTTAATTACCTCGGTGATTGATAATCTGGTGAAAGGCGCATCGGGCCAGGCGGTGCAGAACATGAATCTGCTGTTTGGGTTACCGGAAACGACGGGGTTGATAAGTAAGGCTTCGTTTTTTTAAGCTAACCGAACGTCATGCTGAGCCTGCCGAAGCATCTCTACCGCTTCTATAGAACATGATTTCACCAAAAAACTTCGACAAACAGGTCAGCATGAGAATTTCAGATTACGCTTATGACTGCTGAAACTAAGTTACTAGCTGAAGTAATTCGACATTCTCCAGACGGAGCCGACTGGTTTATTTCTACAGATTCCTATGACGGCATCAAGTATATACTTGGCAGCTTATTAACAATCACAGAAGGCGATTGGATTGTCAATATTACTGAGCAGAATAGAGAAGCCGTCGCTAGCTTGATTGAAAAACACGGCTTATCAATGAAGATAGTGCACACTTCTGTTGAGACTAAAGAGCAAACTGTTTTGCTCAGAGGTTACGATAGAATGGCTTTCATTGGAATCAAAGAGAGTTTTTACGAAGGGCTAAATCAAGAAAATATACCTACCACATTAGACATCGAATTAGATTAAGTTCTGACAGAATCTAACCGCTACTCAGCATGGAGCTTTTCAACGTCTACCCCCTCGTCAACATCACGCCCGTGCGCGCACTCGGCGCGAAACTCTGGGACGACCAGGGCCAGGAGTACCTGGATTTCTACGGCGGCCACGCCGTGATTTCCATCGGCCACAGCCACCCGCACTACGTGCAGCGCCTGACGGAGCAGCTGCAAAATATCGGCTTCTACTCCAACTCGGTGCAGATTCCGATTCAGCGCGAGCTGGCCGAGAAGCTGGGCCGCGTGTCGGGCTACCCGGATTTCTCGCTGTTTCTGTGCAACTCCGGGGCCGAGGCCAACGAGAATGCGCTGAAGCTGGCCTCGTTCCACACCGGCAAAAAGCGGGTTGTTGCCTTCCGGGGCGCGTTTCACGGCCGCACCTCGGGCGCGGTGGCCGCCACCGACAACCCCAAAATCGTGGCCCCCTTCAACGCCGACCACGCCATTTCCTTTGTCGGGTACGACCTGAAAGCGGTGGCCGAAATCCTGCGCGGCGGCGACGTTTGCGCCGTTATCGTGGAGCCAATCCAAGGTGTGGGCGGCATCATCATGCCTTCCGATGATTTCCTGCAAGGCCTCTCGCTGCTGTGCGGCGCGCATAATGCCCTGCTGATTGCCGACGAGGTGCAGAGCGGCTACGGCCGCAGCGGCAGGTTCTTCGCCCACCAGCACGCCGGCATCCGACCCGATATTATTGCCGTGGCCAAGGGCATGGGCAACGGCTTCCCCATCGGCGGCATCCTGATTGCGCCCGAGCTAAAAGCCTCCTACGGCCTGCTGGGCACCACCTTCGGCGGCAACCACCTGGCCTGCGCCGCCGCCTTGGCCGTGCTCGAAGTCATTAAAGACGAGAGGTTATTAGCTCACGCCACCGAAATGGGGGGGTATCTGCGTCAGGAATTGGAAGCCCACGCCGGGGCCGAAGAAATTCGCGGCCGCGGCCTGATGGTTGGCATCAAATACAACTTTCCCATCAAGGAAATCCGCGACAAGCTGCTGACGGAGCACCACATTTTCGTGGGCAACGCTTCGGACCCCACGGTGCTCCGGCTGCTGCCACCGCTGAATATCACGAAGGCGGAGGTCGATAGGTTTTTGGGGGCGCTGGTTGCGTTAACCCCACCCCCTAGCCCCCTCCCCGGTGGGGAGGGGGAACTGGTTTCTAGTGCTAGAATTTAGTTTTTATTCCAAATTTTCACCCATATACCACCAGCTAATTTCTAGAGCTAAAAACTAGAAACTAGTCCCCCCTCCCCACCGGGGAGGGGGCTAGGGGGTGGGGTTACCCATATGCCACAAGTAAAACTCATCCTTGAAGACGGCACCTCCATCACCGGCGAATCCTTCGGGGCCTTCACCTCCGCCGCCGGCGAGGTCGTGTTCAGCACGGCCATGACCGGCTACCCCGAAAACCTCACCGACCCCTCCTTCGCCGGCCAGATTCTGGTGCTCACCACCCCCATGGTGGGCAACTACGGCGTGCCCGGCGAGGAGCTCTACGACTCGATTTCCCGGATTTTCGAGTCCGACAAAATCCACATTGCCGGGCTGGTGGTGAACTACTACTCCGAGGAGCACAGCCACTGGAACGCCGCCAAAAGCCTCGGCGACTGGCTGAAGGAGTACAACATCCCCGGCATCTGCGGCGTCGATACCCGCATGCTCACCAAGAAGTTGCGCGAGAAAGGCGCGATGCTGGGCAAAATCGTGGCCGGGGACGACGTGCCCTTCCACGACCCCAACCTCGACAACCTGGTGGCGCAGGTGAGCCCGGCCGACATCCGGCACTACGGCAGCGGCCAGCACAAAATCGTGCTCGTGGACTGCGGCACCAAAACCAACATCATCCGCTGCTTCCTGGAGCGCGATGTGGAGCTGATTCGCGTGCCCTGGGACTACGATTTCACGACCCTCGATTACGACGGCCTGTTCTTAAGCAACGGCCCCGGCGACCCCAAAATGTGCGAAGCCACCATCCGGCACCTGCAAAAGGCCCTGGCCCAGGACAAGCCCATTTTCGGCATCTGCCTGGGAAGCCAGCTCATGGGCCTGGCGGCGGGCGGCGACACCTTCAAGCTCAAATACGGCCACCGCAGCCACAACCAGCCCGTGAAGCTCACCGGCACCCAGCGCTGCTACATCACCAGCCAGAACCACGGCTTCGCGGTGGATACCGAAACGCTACCCGCCGAGTGGCAGATGCTGTTCGAGAACCTGAACGACGGGACTTGCGAAGGCATCAAGCACACGTCCAAGCCGTTTTTCTCCACCCAGTTTCACCCCGAAGCCGCTGGCGGGCCGGAGGATACGGAGTTTCTGTTTGATGATTTTTTGAAAGCGGTGGTGGAGTATAAGCAGGGGAGATAAATGAACGTCATGCTGAGCGGAGCGCAGCGAAGTCGAAGCATCTCTACCACTTCATTGAGCTGACCTAAATAAGATTTAGTAGAACAAGTCTGATTTTTAGTTACTTCCTGCAAACGTTAAACCTAATAAGCAATACCCCGATGTGGATTGAGCACGTTTTGAATCCTAAAACCATAACGAGTATTTACTCAACGGAACCCCCATCTTTAGCGCAAGTGCAGCTACATGAGTTGTCCATTGTTTGTGGCGGTGACCTGCAATGCAAGCTCCGTTTCGACTTAAAGGATTTCCCTGCTGACGCCCCAATCAAATGGGTACAGCGGAGATGCAATACAGTTCAACTGACTCTAAATTTGATTCAAACGGACCTAATCCAGTGTACTATTCCCAGCGGAAGCGGCATTGGAGACTTGAGCATCATTCACGATGGAATACGCTTTCAAATAACATTTAGTACCCAGCCGCAAGGAGTCGTTTTTCAAGCAACGGCTACCTGGATACATGTTGATAGCATATCAGGCTACCAAAACGAACAATCTTGATTGGCCACGTTGGCTCATAAATGGTTATTTGTGCGGTAGAGATGCTTCGACTTCGCTCAGCATGACGTTCTAAATTTGGCAGTGGTCTAAAGCATGGTGATTGTAGGAACGCGCTATGGCGCGTTCACTCCTCGAACAACTGAGGCGACCCGGCGCAGGCGGTGAACGCGCCGTGGCGCGTTCCTACCGCATCACCTGCGATTAGACCACCGCCCTAAATTTACCCAGCATGTACGTCTACATCCTGACCAATCCAACCCAAACCGTTTTGTACATCGGCGTCACCAACGACCTCACGCGGCGGCTTTACGAGCACAGCAGCGGCCGGGGCGACGCTGGGAAATTCACCGGACGGTATCAGGCTGATTTGCTGGTGTACTTTGAAATAGCGCCCGATGCAACGCAGGCCATTGCGCGGGAAAAGCAGTTGAAAGGCTGGACCCGCCGGAAGAAAGATGCGCTGATTAGTGCGTTTAATCCGACTTGGCAGGCCATTGATTTAGAAACCTGGGAAGGCTGAACCCAACAAATACTCAGAACGTCATGCTGAGCTTGTCGAAGCATCTCTACCGCTTCGTTGCAGTAGTAATTCAACGAAGCGGTAGAGATGCTTCGGCTACGGCTCCGCCTTCGCTCAGCATGACGTTCTTTTTCACTCTGCCCGACGTTCTTTTTTGAACACACACGACCTAATGAACAAACCCAACAAAGTACTCATCCTCGGTTCCGGCGCCCTGAAAATTGGCGAGGCCGGGGAGTTCGATTATTCCGGCTCGCAGGCCCTCAAGGCGCTGAAGGAGGAAGGCATCCGCACTATCCTCATCAACCCCAACATTGCCACCGTGCAGACCTCCGACGGCATGGCCGACGACGTGTACTTCCTGCCCGTGACGCCCTACTTCGTGGAGGAAGTCATCAAAAAAGAGCGGCCCGATGGCATTCTGGTGGCCTTTGGCGGCCAGACGGCCCTGAACTGCGCCGTGGCCCTGTACCGGGCCGGCGTGTTCGAGCTGTACGGCGTGCGCGTGCTGGGCACGCCCGTGCAGAGCATCATCGACACCGAGGACCGGGAGATTTTCAAGGTCAAGCTCGACCAGATTGGCGTGCTCTCGGCCCGCAGCGTGGCCTGCACGACGATGGCCGCCGCCCTGGCCGCCGGCGAAACCATCGGCTTCCCCATCATCGTGCGGGCCGCCTTCGCGCTGGGTGGGCTGGGCAGCGGCTTCGCCAATAATATGGATGAGCTGCGCCCCCTGGCCCAACAGGCTTTCACGACTTCGGACCAGATTCTGGTGGAAGAATCGCTGAAGGGCTGGAAGGAAGTGGAGTACGAAGTGGTGCGCGACCAGTTTGATAACTGCATCACGGTCTGCAACATGGAGAACTTCGACCCCATCGGCATCCACACCGGCGAGAGCATCGTGGTGGCCCCGTCCCAGACGCTGAGCAACCGCGAGTACCACAAGCTGCGCACCATCGGCATCAAAACCATCCGGCACCTGGGCATCATCGGCGAGTGCAACATTCAGTACGCCCTCGACCCGCATTCCGAAGATTACCGCGTGATTGAGGTGAATGCCCGCCTCTCGCGCTCGTCGGCGCTGGCCTCGAAGGCGACGGGCTACCCGCTGGCCTTCGTGGCCGCCAAGCTGAGCCTGGGCTACTCGCTGGCCGAGCTGAAAAACAGCGTCACGCAGACCACCTCGGCCTTTTTCGAGCCCGCCCTCGACTACGTGGTGGTGAAGCTGCCGCGCTGGGACCTGGGCAAATTCTCGGGCGTGAACCGCCAGATTGGCTCGGCCATGAAGAGCGTGGGCGAGGTGATGGCCATCGGAAAAACGTTCGAGGAAGCCATTCAGAAGGGCCTGCGCATGCTCGATACCGGCAAGCGCGGCTTCGTGGCCAACCGGCCCGACAACGTGGACAAAGACACCATTGACCAGCTCCTGAGCGAGCCGAACGAGGAGCGCATCTTCGCCATCAACAACGCCTTCGAGGCCGGCTACACGCTGGAACAGGTGCACCAACTGACGAAGATTGACCACTGGTTTTTGCAGCGCCTGTTCACCATTTTCGAGCTGGGCCAGCAGCTGGCCGCCGGCCGCGCTGCGGGCTTGGATGGGTTGGAAACCAAGCTGTTGCGCGACGTAAAAAAGGCCGGTTTTTCGGACCAGCAGATTGCCGTGCAGCTGCTGGGCGAGGGGGACGTGAAGGCCGATGAGCTGCGCGTGCGCGCCCGCCGCAAGGCCCTGGGCGTGCTGCCCGTGGTGAAGCAGATTGACACGCTGGCCGCCGAATTCCCGGCCAAAACCAACTACCTCTACACCACCTACCACGGCACCGAAAACGACCTGGCCCGCGAAACCGCGAAGTCCATCGTGGTGCTGGGCTCGGGCGTGTACCGCATCGGCTCGTCGGTCGAGTTCGACTGGTGCGGCGTGCAGGCCGTGCAAACGGCCGCCGAGGAGGGCTACAAAACCATCCTCATCAACTACAACCCCGAAACCGTTTCGACCGACTACGACGTGAGCGACCGGCTCTACTTCGAGGAGCTGAGCTTCGAGCGGGTGATGGACATTCTGGATTTCGAGCAGCCCGGCGGCGTGATTCTGAGCACCGGCGGCCAGATTCCCAACAACCTAGCCATGCGCCTCGAAGAAGCCCACGCGCCCATCCTGGGCACCACGGCCGCCCACATTGACGAGGCCGAAAACCGCCACAAGTTCAGCCGCATCATGGACGAGCTGGGCATTGCCCAGCCGCGCTGGCAGGAGTTGACCTCGCTGGAGGCCATGCACGGGTTCGTGCGGGAAGTGGGCTACCCGGTACTCATCCGGCCGAGCTACGTGCTGTCGGGCGCGGCCATGAACGTGGTTTCCAACGCCTTCGAGCTGGAAGAATTCCTGAAAGCGGCCAAAGAAGTCAGCGCCGAATACCCGGTGGTGGTGTCCGAATTCATGCAGGAAGCCAAGGAAATTGAGCTGGACGCGGTGGCCGACCGGGGCGAAATCGTGAGCTACGCCATTTCCGAGCACGTCGAGTTTGCCGGCGTGCATTCCGGCGATGCCACCATGTACTACCCGCCCCAGCGGGTGTACGTGGGCACCATCCGCAAGCTCAAAATCATTGCCGAAAAGGTGGCCCGCCGCTACGAAATCAGCGGCCCGTTCAACATTCAGTTTCTGGAAAAAAACGGGGCCATCAGCGTGATTGAGTGCAACCTGCGCGCCTCGCGCAGCTACCCTTTCGTGTCGAAAATCTCGGGCAACAACCTCATCAAAAAGGCCACCCAGGTACTGCTGGGCAAGGAAGTAGCGCGCGACGAAAGCGAGCGAATCTACGACCTGCCCTTTGTGGGCGTGAAGGCCCCGCAGTTCTCCTTCACCCGCCTGCCCGGCGCCGACCCGGTGCTGCGCGTCGACATGGTGAGCACCGGCGAAGTCGGCTGCCTGGGCGACACCGCCGAGGAAGCCCTGCTGAAATCGATGCTGAGCGTGGGCTACAAAATCCCCGCGAAAACGGTGCTCATTTCCGGCGGCCCCATCCTGTCGAAAGTGGCGCTGCTCTCCGCCACCGGGCTGCTGGTGAAGCGCGGCTACCAGATTTACGCCACCCAGGGCACCCACCGCTTCTTCGCCGAAAACAGCATCCCCAGCAGCCTCCTTTTCTGGCCCGACGACCTGCAGGAGCCCAACGTGCTGACGTATTTGAAGGAAAAGAAAATCGACCTGGTCATCAACATCCCGAAAAACCTGTCAAAAGGCGAGCTGGATAACGACTACAAAATCCGCCGCACCGCCGTGGATTCCGGCGTGCCCTTGCTGACGAATGCGCGGCTGGCAAAGGCGTTTATTAAGGCGTTTTGTACGCTGGAGATGAAGGACTTGAAGATTAAGAGTTGGAACGAGTATAAGGCGATGTAGAGACGCATATTTGCGTCTCGTCGTTAAACCATTATCATGAAACACAGCCTTCTTTCTCTTCTTCTATTACTTCTGGTAAGCTCATGCAACATTAGTGACGAAGCCAAGGAACTTGGCAATGGTTACACTTATGTAGGAGAAGGAGCCCCTTTAAATTACATCATTGGTAGTCATACTATTTATCCTAAAGTAGTGGGATTTGAATTTGATGAGTCATTTATTGTGGTAGCTCAAGAGCCTAATTTGGAAGGGTATAAATCAATACTTGGTACTGACTTAGATTCGCCTTATAGCTCATACCCCAATTATTTGGCTGATTCAGCAAGCTTACAGCATAAATTGTCAAAAACTGACTTTGAAACAGTTAGAAAATTTGGGCCCTTATTTTCAGCGTTAAAACAGAAAGACCTTTCGCCAGAGAATACTAGCAATGACATAGCGATACGCGAGGCAGTTGCTGACAGTCTTTTTCATAACGACCCATATTACCAAACTATCTTTCGACACAAGCGAAACTTCTGGATTATTCAGAAAGAAAAAGACGTTTTGTTCGGCCCTTTTAACTTCCAGCAGTTCAATCAGCAAAGAGAAATAATGGGAATTAGCCTGAAACTTGCCGAAGAATAATCCATGAAAAACTTGGCGGTGGTCCAAACTATGGTGAAATCTTGAAATAGCGGCAATTAATTATTGGCTCAAAACTATCGCTAGCACATCGCAGACGAGGCTTTTCTGGCTTTATGAAATGAGTGAAAACAGCTGCACCACCTTATTTTGGACCACCGCCAAAAACTTCACCTCCTTCGCCAATGCGGGCGACTACAAAGCCCTGTTGCAGCAAGCCCTAGAAATTAAGGCTAACCCCTACGGCTACCAGCACATCGGGCGCAACAAAACCACCGCACGGTTTTTCCACCTCACCACCCGGCTGCCCCTGAAACGGTGAAGCCCCCGGTGCAGGAACACCGAGGGCTTCGAAGAAGCAGGTGGAAACGCCCCTAGCTTCTCGGTCCAATGAGTAAGAAGCTTGCGGCGAAGAGGCTAAAGCAACTTACGCTTCAGAACCGATTACTAACGCCGCAACGGCCGTAAATCCAGTTCAAAACCGGGAAGTGCCGGCTCAGCGCTCAGCGTCGCGTCGAAGCTGCTGATTTCTTCCGGCTCCTGGCCGGGGCGGTAGATGGTGGCGGTTTCGTTAGTGGGGTCGAGTAGGAAGCCGACTTGTACACCATTGGCCAGGTAGGTTTCCATTTTGCGGCGCAGCGGGGCTAGCCCATCCGACGGTGAACGGACTTCAATTATGAACGTAGGGCATACCGGTGCGAAACGCAGGCGCTGCTCCTCAGTCAGAGCATCATACGCAGCTTTGGGCACCCACGAAGCATCAGGAGAGCGGACGGAGCCGTCGGGTAATGTGAAGCCAGCCGAGGATTCAAACACGTAGCCCAGCTGGTGCTGGCGGTTCCAGAATGTCAATTGAAAAAAAACTTCGCCGCATTTGAGGCTTGATTCGGAACCGGCAGGAGGCATAAAGATGATTTCGTGGTCGGCGTTGCGCTCCAGGCGCAGCAAGGGATTATCCTGACACAAGTCGAAAAACTCGTCGTCCGTGAGCCGGGACAGCGGGCCGTGCAGCACCACTACGTTGTCGATGTCGGCGAAAGTCATGGCAAGAATGTGGATGAAACGTCTTCAAATATAAGTTGTCGTACCCTTATAAGATGAGGTCAGCGGGATTGGTTCGACCGCCTTTTCCCTAGCATGCCGTTCTTGCGGAACAATTCTGAAACCATGAAAAACTTCACCTCCTTTGCCGATGCGGGCGACTACCAAGCCCTGTTGCAGCAAGCCCTGGAAATCAAGGCCAACCCCTACGGCTACCAGCACATCGGGCGCAACAAAACCGTCGGCCTCATCTTCTTCAATCCCAGCCTGCGCACCCGGCTCAGCTCCATCAAGGCGGCCTACAACCTGGGCGCGCAAGCCTGGGTGCTCAACGCCGGAGCCGACTCCTGGACCCTGGAAATGGCCGATGGCGCGGTGATGAACGGCGGCACCCAGGAGCACATCAAAGACGCCATCGCGGTGATGAGCCAGTACTGCGATGTGCTGGGCGTGCGCACGTTTCCTACGCTCACGGACAAGGCTGAGGACTACGGCGAAGTCGTCTTCAACAAGATTTTGCAGTACGCCACCGTGCCCGTCATCAGCCTGGAAAGCGCCACCCTCCACCCGCTGCAATCCTTCGCCGACCTCATCACCGTGGCCGAAACCAAGCCGAGGGAGCGCGTGAAAGTGGTGCTCACCTGGGCTCCGCACGTACGCGCCCTGCCCCAGTGCGTGCCCAATTCCTTCTGCGACTGGTTTTCGGAAATAGACTGGGTCGACTTCGTCATCACCCACCCCGAGGGCTACGAGCTGGACCCGCGCTTTACCAAAGGCGCGCGCATCGAATACGACCAAAAGAAGGCCCTAGAAGGCGCCGACTACGTGCAGGCCAAAAACTGGAGCAGCTACACAGACTACGGCCAGGTGCTCGGCAACGAACCCGCCTGGATGCTCACCCCCGCCCACATGGCCCTCACCGACAGCGCCAAGTTCCTGCACTGCCTGCCCGTGCGCCGCAACGTGGAAGTATCCGACGCCGTGCTCGATGCGCCCGGCTCGCTCATCATCCAGGAAGCCGGCAACCGCACCTTTTCCATGCAAACCGTGCTGCACGAGCTGCTGAAGTAGCGCTGGCACCAGCCAGCTCCTACAACGCATACCGTAATCCCCTATTAATCATATCTAAAAGCCCATAGCCCGCCACTTAACCCGGCTGGCTATGGGCTTTTTCGTAGCCCGGCCGCTACGTTATTCCGGTACGAAAAGCAGCGGCAGCTGGAGCCACCGAACACCACGAAAAAGCCCCATCCTGTTTCCAGAATGGGGCTTTTGCTGTGATCCCGCTGGGATTCGAACCCAGGACCCGTACATTAAAAGTGTACTGCTCTACCAGCTGAGCTACAGAATCGGTACCTTTACCTTGGAAGGGCGTTTCCTTCTTTGGTGGCACAAAAGTACTATAGCCTCTCGGACTACACAACCCTGACTTTAAAAAAAGTCTCTCTCTTTTCTGTGCGAAGCCTTTTCTTCTCCCTAATCTTCCTGCCTCTCTGTGGCTTGAGTGCAAACTCACCCGCAAAAAAAAATTCGCCAGTTAAGGTCCTAGCCGCACCGACCAGCTTACGGCGGGCCGATTCTTTGTTTGCGGCGGGGCAATATGAGGCGGCGGTGCCTGCTTATCGACGGCAAATTTGGCAAAACCGGCGCGCCTCGCCCGAAATGCTGCTCAAGATGGCCTATGTTCAGCAGCAGCTGGGGCATTACCCGGCCGCCCTCTTGTATCTGAGCATGGCGCAGGCCCGCCAGCCCCGGGTGCGCACCTGGCGGCAAATGACGGCCCTGGCCACCCAGCACCGCCTGGTGGGCTACCCCGCCACCTGGCAGCAGGAGCTCAGGGTGCAGGCGCAACGCTACTACTACCCGGGCCTGCAAGTGCTGCTGGGCGCGGCGGTAGTGGTAGCGGTGTGGCTGCTGTGGCGGCGCAGTGCGCGCGGGGCCTGGCTGGGTTATGCTGTGTACGTGGCCGTGGCGGGAATTTACCTGCACTTTCTGCGCCCCAAGCCGGTAGGGCTGGTGGCCCGGCCGGGCGCGGCGCTCATGGCCGGGCCGGGCGCGGGGGCGGCCTGGCTCAGCACGGCCGCTTTAGGCGACCGGCTGCCAGTGCTGGGGCACCAGGATATCTGGTACCGGGTAGAATGGCAGCGCCGGGTGGCTTTCGTGCGCGGAGCCGACCTGCTGGTGGTAGAATAACTGCCTAACGTTACGCAGTACCTTCGGTCAAGCGCCGCTGTGAATGTAGCGCGGACTTTGTAGTCCGCGGGTCCACGCCGTTCTGACTGCTTTAACGGTGCAGACTCGCGGACTACAAAGTCCGCGCTACATCCACAGCGGCGAGTTAAGTTGTTACTGATAAGTAGGTCGTGGGAATTAGTTTGATTTATCAGCACGTCATGCTGAGCCCGTCGAAGCATCTCTACCGCTTCGCTGAACGGCCCTGCTGAAGCGGTAGAGATGCTTCGACTGCGCGGACGCCAGATAGGCATGACGTTCCTTTTTATTGCAAAGTAATTTACCCGACCTACTTACTTTTGTCCCCATGTCTGCTTCCCTCACCCTTACCGGCCTATACCTCTACCCCGTGAAGTCTCTGGGGGGCTATGCAGTGCCCGAGGCCGATGTGACTGCCCGGGGCCTGCGGCACGACCGCCGCTGGCTGCTCGTGGACGAGCGCAACCGCTTCATGACCCAGCGCCAACAGCCCGAGCTGGCTTTGCTGACCGTGGCTCCAGCCTACAACGGCTTTTTGCTGAGCCACCGCCAACGGCCCGATTTACTGCCCCTGTTCATTCCCTTCGAGGCCACGCCCGACCGCACGCTGTTCGTGACCATCTGGGATGACATGGCATGGGCCTGGCGTGGCACCCCCGAAGCCGATGCGTGGCTGGCCGAAGCCCTGGGCCGCCCCTGCCGCCTGGTGTATATGTCCGACATGGTGCGGCGCGACGTGGAGCCGGAACACAACCCCGAAGGCCAGCTGGTGAGCTTTGCCGATGGCTACCCTTTCCTGCTGATTGGCGAAGCGGCCCTGAATGACCTGAATGCCCGCCTGGCCCAGCCGGTGCTCATGAACCGCTTCCGGCCCAACCTGGTGTTTGGCGGCGGCAGCCCGTACGACGATGACGCCTGGGAGCAATTTGCCATTGGCGGCGTACCGTTTCGAGCGGTGCGGGGCTGCGGCCGCTGCGTGCTCACCACCATCGACCAGCAGACGGCTGCTAAAAGCCCCGTAGGCGAGCCCCTGCGCACGCTGGCCACCTACCGCATGGCTGAGAGCAGCACGCTGTTTGGCCAGAACGTGACCGGTCCCGGCCAGGGCCGCCTGCGGGTGGGCGATGCCGTGACGGTACTCAGCCGGAAGTAGCCACATTCCGGCACGGGTGCAACTCGGTGGCCCATGGGTGCGTTCTGCCGGGCCGGGGTTATTCGCGCCGGCTTTCGCATGGATTTAGCGTACCTACTGGACTTTCTGGCCCGGCTCGCGGCCAACAATACCACGGCCTGGATGGCCGGGCACCGCCCCGATTACCAGCGCGCCCGCGCCGCCTGCACCGAGCTGGTGCGCCAGGTGCTGGCCCAGGCCGCCACCACCGACCCCGACCTGGCCCAGCTGACGACTGCCGATGTCCTGTTTCGGCTGCACAAAAACGACCGGGCCCACCGCGACCCCGAGCCCTACAAGCGGCGCATGGGCGCGGGCCTGAAGCGTGGGGGCCGCCACGCGCCGCGTGCGGGCTATTTTCTGGCCATCCAGCCGGGATTGAGTTGGCTGGGGGCGGGCACGTTTCATCCTACTCCGGCCATGCTGGCGGCCATGCGCCAGGAAATCCATTACAACGGGGCCGAATTTCATCGGCGGCGGCAGGCCCCGGAGCTGCTGCGCTACTTTCCGGCGGGCCTCGACACCACGGGGCCGCAGCTGACCCGCCCGCCCCGCGGCTACGCGGCCACCGACCCGGACCTGGCCTGGCTGCGTCTGAAAACCGTGGGCCTGAATCGGTTTTACAGTGATGCCGAGGTGCTGGCCCCGGATTTTGTGGCGCAGGTGGTGGCGGCCATTACCGCCGCCCGGCCCCTGGTCGACTTTCTCAACGAAGCGATACCGGATTTGGAGTAGTTATTTCCTGCTGTTAGACAGAGACTTTGTCCAAGCAATGCAGGCGGCTGTAGCACGACGCAAAGTCAGTAAAACAACTCTAAGCAGTCGTTCAAAAGTAAACGGGTTATTAGATGCTTGTTGTTAGTTGTCAGTCAGATAATTGCCATCCTACCAACAACTAATGACTAACAACTTAAAATATCATACTGAGCTTGCCAAAGCATCTCTACAGATTCGTCAGGGCCGTTCAACGAAGCTGTAGAGATGCTTCGGCAAGCTCAGCATGACCGTTCAGGCGCTTTCCCTACACGCTCTTAGAAAAGGCCGAACAGGGTGTTGTTTATCTTGTCGATGATGGTGCCCAGGTCTTCGGGGTTGTGCACGTAATCGAGCTCGTTCACGTCCACGATGAGGTGGCGGCCGGCGCTGTAGCCGGCTATCCACTTCTCGTAGTGCTCGTTGAGGCTTTTGAGGTATTCGATGCTGATGCTGTTCTCGTAATCGCGGCCGCGCTTCTCAATCTGACTGACGAGCTTGGGCAGGTCGGCCCGCAGGTAGAGCAGCAAATCGGGCGGGGCCACGAGGTCAATCATTGATTCGAACAGCGCGTAGTAGTTGTTGTAGTCGCGGGTTTCGAGCAGGCCCGACTCGTGCAGGTTGGCCGCGAAAATGTGGGCATCCTCGTAGATGGTGCGGTCCTGAATGATGCCGCGCCCCGCCTTTTGCAGCTCCTTGATGTGCTGGGTCTGCCGGAAGCGGCCGTTGAGAAAATATACCTGCAGGTGGAAGGCCCAGCGGGGCATGTCGTGGTAAAAATCCTTCAGGTAAGGATTATCGTCCACATCTTCTAAAAACACTTCCCAGCGAAAGTGCTGAGCCAACTTATGAGCCAGCGTGGTTTTGCCAGCTCCAATGTTGCCGACGATGGCAATATGCATGCGCTACGGATAAAAAAGACGGGAGGATGAACGAACCCCAAAGGTAGCAGCGCCGTTCGATAGCTAAGCTGGGCCTGATGTTAATCAAGTATAGTATATATTTGAAGCTCGCTGCTTTTTTCCCCCCTCCTTCTACTATGCTTTCCGGCCCACCCACCCAGCGGCTTATCCTCGACGATGCCCAGGGAGCACTCCTGGCTGAGTATTTATTCTATCCGGCCGATGAGCTGCTGTACGTGCGCTGGCACGGGCACCTGACCGGGGCCGAAATAATCCGGGGCGTGGAGCAGGGCAGTAGGTGGCACGAGCAGCTGTCCTATTCCCTCATTCTGAACGACAAGAGCGACACCGGCGGCGACTGGAGCGATGCCCTGCCCTGGCTGGAGTATGAGTGGCTGCCCGCAGCGGTGGTGGCCGGGGTACGGGCTATGGCCTACGTGTTTTCACCCGACCGTGAAAACCGGTTTGCCAGCCAAGAATTTGTGCTGGCCGTGCGACCGCACATTGCCATCGAACTATTCGAAGACCTGGACCTGGCCCTGGCCTGGCTACTGGAGCAGAAGCCCGCCGGGGCCATAACCCACGCGGCCACGCCCCCGAGCACACCGCCACAAGCTAGTCCCGCGACTCCTTAACCTTGCGGGCCCCGCGCAGGGTGTGAAACTCGCCCTGGAATGACCGAATGCGGAGCCGCTCTTCCAGCGGCAGGGCCGGGCCCCGGTGAGCTCGTCCCCACGGCGCGGGCCAGCGGTGGTGCGGGTTTGGGCCTGGCCCGCTAAGCTGAGGCTGGTAAGCAAGAGAAGGAATGAGACGGATTTCATCGTCATTTGGAATTGAGGATGGCGGAAACCGGCCTTGTAACGCACGGAGCTGGCCAGGCGTATCGGAGTGGGTGGCGTGGTTTCAGTTTTTTCGCCCCAATTTCGCGTTTTGCCGCTTATGACTTCTGACGCCCCCACCGCGCCGCCGCGCATTGAGCCCGCCACGCTCCACGACATCCCGACCATTATTCAGCTGGCCGAAGCGACCTGGGAGCCCACCTACCGGTTCATCATCTCGGGCGAGCAGCTGGAGTACATGTACCGGGTTATTTATTCGCCGGCTTCGCTGAAGCGGCAGATTACGGAGGAACACCACTCGTTTCTGCTGGCCTACGTGGCCGGCGAGCCAGCGGGGTTCGCCTCGTTCAGCCCGCTGCCGGCCGGCGACGACGGCGGAACCGGCTTCAAGCTGCACAAGATTTACGTGCTGCCCACCAAGCAGGGCCAGGGCCTGGGCCTCCACCTGATTGAGGCCGTGGAAAACGCCGCCCGCCAGGCCGGCGGCCAGTTTCTGGACCTCAACGTGAACCGCTACAATCCCGCCATTGCCTTCTACGAGCGGCGCGGCTTCGGGCGGCACCGCGAGGTCGACGTGCCCATCGGCCCGTATTTCATGAACGATTACGTCATGCGGAAGGAGCTGTAGCTTTTATAATTAAAAATTGAGAATTAAAAGTTAAAAGTTAATGCCTTTTTTTCTGTATACTCAATTTTGCACCCTGTTAACCAAGCCAATTTTAATTTTTAATTCCTACTTTTTAATTCCCTTCTCATGGCCATCAAACTCACTGTCCTTTCCAACGGCTCGCTCCGCGTAGAGGGCGAAGACATCGAACTAGTTGACGCCGACGGCCAGCCGTATGGTCTCGGCGGCCGCCAGCGCATCAGCATCTGCCGCTGCGGGCTCTCCAAGCAGAAGCCCTTCTGCGACGGCTCGCACAAAGGCCATTTCGAGCACGCCGCCGTGGCGTTCGATTTGCCCGCGCCCAAGCCGGCCGTGTAAGCTGGGTTTTCAGCTTGACAACAGCTCGTCATGCTGAGCAGGGCCGAAGCATCTCTACTGCGTGACTAACTAGGTTTAGCACTGAGGTAAAGATGCTTCGGCTCCGTTCAGCATGACGTTCTTGTTTTACATATTCCACCATCCCTACCCCGCCGCCGGCCGGGCCCCGGCCCCAAGCATCAGCCACAGGTTCTGGCGCACGATGTCGCCCATCGAGTCGCATTTGTCGAAGGCGGTGGTGTGGTGGTAGCGGTTGAGTTCGGCCTTGAGTTGGGCCACCTTTTCGGGCGGGGCCAGCTCGTGCTGGCGCATCACCTCTAGCAGGTCGCGTAGGCGGTGGCGCTCGGCGCGGGCGCGGCGGGCCATCAGGGCGCGCTCCTCGGTTTGGTACTGGCGCAGGGTTTCGGGTTTCAGCAGGCGGGCGCACAGCTCCACCACGGCCGCGTTATCCTTGAAAAACTGCGGCAGGTACATGGCCCGGCGGCCCTCGTAGCTCTGCTGGTCGAAATCGATGGCGCGCACCCGGTACTGCTCGTCCTCAAAGTCAGGCGTTACGTCGATGACGTAGTTGTAGGCCCGCATGTCGCCTAGCAGCCGGACGAAGCAGCGCTCGTTGAACTTCACAAACTCCTTGGCGATACGCACCTGGTTGATGTGCGGCTGGCTCAGGCGCAGGCGGATAAAATCATCGCCCGGAATGCCCGCGATGTGCTCCTCCACGAGCGTGTCGCCGCTCACCAGGAAGTTCATGGAATTGGGCGACAGCAGGTGCTCCAGCTCCAGCCCGTAGAGGCGCGAGGCATCGGCACGCTTCACGTAGAAGTAGTCGTAGTTGTCGTTGAACTGATTGACGATACGCACCCGAAACGGGTTGGAATTACCAAACTGACAGTAATCGATGCGGTCGGCCACGAGGTGCTCGGTGAAGCTCAGGTCGCCGGCCGTTTTCAGCAGCGCATACACTTCCGTCAGCCCCTGACTGAGCTCGCGTAGTGCCTGGGGCTCGAAAAACACCGTCTGCCACAGCGTATCGTGCCCCGTGCGGTCCAGCAGCGGGAACGAGCTGCTGAAGAACTTCAGGTCGGTGTAGCTGACAGGCAGCGGGGCCTCCCGGTCGTAGGCGCGCAGGTACTGCCGCAGCTCGGGCGTGATGGGATAAGGCGGCTTTTTGCGGGAGATATCCATGAGGCAATGGGTGAAGGAGTGAATGAGCGAATGAGTGAATCAATGGGCATCATTCACCCATTCGCTCATTCACCCATTCACCCATTGATTACCCTGCCAGCTCGCTCACCAGCTCCACGTATTGCTGGCGGGCGGCTTCCTGGCTGGTGCCTTTCAGGCCGCTCCAGGCATCGTACTTGGCAATGGCTTTGAAGTCGAAGCCACCGGGGCGGTCGCCGGTTACGTCGCCGTCGGTGGCCTGCTTGTAGAGGGCGTAGAGCTGCAACAGCACCATGTTGGAGGGCTTGGTGGGCAGCTGCTGGGCGCGCTGGCTGGCAGCTTCAAAATCTTCCTGGGTCGTCATGTGGTGAGGTATGAAATGGTGAAGTAGTGAGTCTGACGTTTTAATGGCGCAATTTGCGCATAATACAACGTTAAACTCACCATCTCACACCTCACCATCTCACCGTATGACGCGCAAATCTATTCACGCACTGGCCACGGCCGCTTTGCTGCTAACCGCTCCGGCTGCTTTCGCCCAAAAAACCTACCTGCACTGCGGCCGCCTGCTCGACGTGCGCAGCGGCAAGCTCCTCACCCAGCAGACTATTGTCGTAGAAAAAGACCGCATCACGGCCGTGCAAAGCGGCTACACGGCCGCCGCCGGCCCGCAGGACAAGGTTATCAACCTGGAAAACCGCACCGTGCTGCCCGGCCTCATCGACTGCCATGTGCACCTGGAATCGAGTCCCAGCCGCAACAGCTTCCGCGAAGGCTTCATGCTGAACCCGGCCGACGTGGCTTTCCGCGCCCAAGGCAACGCCCTCACCACGTTGCGGGCTGGCTTCACCACGGTGCGCGACTGCGGCGGCTCGGGCGTGAACACCAGCCTGCGGGGGGCCGTGGAGCGCGGCCTGGTGCCGGGGCCGCGCATTGTGTCGGCGGGCATGGCCATCTCGGCCACCGGCGGCCACATGGACGATACCGACGGCCTCAACGAGGACCAGATAACCAAAGCCGGCCACCCCATCAACCTAGCCAACGGCCCCGACCAGTGCCGGCAGGCCGTGCGCGAGCAGTTCAAGCGCGGGGCCGACCTCATCAAAATTGCCAGCACCGGCGGCGTGCTCGACCTGAGCAAGGACGGCACCGGAGCCCAGTACAGCGAAGAGGAAATCCGCGCCATCGTGGAAACGGCCAGGGATTTGGGCATGCGCGTGGCCTGCCACGCCCACGGCGCGGAGGGTATCAAACGAGCCATCCGGGCGGGCGTGACCAGCATGGAACACAGCTCGCTGATGGACGAGGAGGCCATTAAGCTGATGGCGAAAACCCGCACCTGGTACGTGCCCACGCTCATCGCCGGCAAGTCGGTGGCCGATACGGCCCGGCTGCGACCCGACTACTTCCCGCCCGTTATCGCGGCCAAGGCCCTGAGCGTGGGCACCAAAATGCAGGGTACTTTCTCGCGCGCCATCAAGGGCGGGGTGCGCGTGGCGTTTGGCACCGATGCCGGCGTGTTCCGCCACGGCCAGAACGCCCGCGAGTTCGGCTACATGACCGAAGCCGGCATGACGCCGCTCGACGCCATCCGCACGGCCACTCTCAACGCGGCCGAGCTGCTGGGCGAAACCACCGATTTGGGCGCCATCGAAGCCGGCAAGTACGCCGACATCGTGGCCCTCGACGGCGACCCGCTGAAAGACATTTCGGCCCTCATGCGCCCCACCTTTGTGATGAAGGCCGGCGTGGCCTACCGACAGGAGTAGCGGGCCGGAGCTGACGTTTGTAATTAAAAATGAAGAATTAAAAATGAAGCTGTTTAGAAATTAGCCGAAACGGCGTAGAGACCCATACTTGCGTCTCTGCATCAACCGGATAAATCAAAAAAGTCTCGCTTTTAATTTTTAATTCTTCATTTTTAATTGCCTTAAAAACGGTATACTGACCCTGAAATCCCTCTACCGGACCGTGCTTTCGCGGTACAGCTTGGTCACCAGATACAGGCCGGCTTTGCTGTCGTAGTCGCTCAGCCCATCGTAGAATTTCAGCTTATCGAGGGCCGCCGCGAAGCCCGGGTTGCTGGCCGCGTACTGCTCGCGCAGGTAGGCCGTGGTGAGCGGAAAAATGAGGCCCGTGAGGCCCACGCTGAAAAAATATTGCGTGGCGGCGAGCCCGCGCCCGCCGTAGCGGGCCGAGCCGGAGGTACCCACGTTGCGGGCGCTGGTGTACAGGCACAGCGTATCGGCGTGTTCCAGCCGGAACTCGTCGCCCCGGAAGATTCTCGTGGTGCGGCCCTTGTCCGAAACCACGCCCCAGACGCTGTCGGGGGCAATGCGCACCTTTTGGCTGGAGGGGCCGCGGGGCACTACCACGACCACCTGGCCGCGCTTGTCGGGGAAAAAAGCGTTGGAGCCGGCGGGTTGCGGCTGGTGCCGGCGGTAGGCTGCCGCCGAGCGGTACGCCCCCGGCTGATGGGTAGAAACCTGGGCCACGGCCGGGCCGGCTACCAGCGCCAGCAATGCCAAAAGCGAGTTGCGGAAAAGATTCATAGCGAATGCGGAATAGCCAAAGGTACGGCCCGGCCGGGGCGGGGTTTGGGCCGGGCGGGCCGCATGTGCCAGCCATTGCCGAACTTTGGGCAGGGCAAGGCATCCCAGCCCGTCAAATTTGTTCTTTCCATGAAAAAAATCCTCCTGCCGCTGCTGCTCGCGGCCCTGATACTTGCCCATGGCACTGCCGGGGCTTGGGGCTTTTTTGGCCATCGCACCATCACGCAGGTAGCGGTGTACGAGCTGCCGGCCGCCATGCAGGCTTTTTACTACCGGCACATGGCCGAAGTGGTGCGCCTGAGCACGGCCCCCGACGAGCGCCGCAACTCCGACCCCACCGAAGCGCCCAAGCATTTCATCGACATCGACCACTACTCGGAGGAAGACCCCTTCGGCAAAGTGCCCCGGCAATACGACAAGGCGGTGGAGAAATTCTCGGCCGACACCCTCAAGAAGTACGGCACCGTGCCGTGGGTGATTATGGAAACGAAAGCAAGCCTCACCGAAGCCTTTCGGCAGCGCGACACGGTGGGCATAGTCAAGTACTCGGCCGAGCTGAGCCATTACGTGGGCGACGCTTTCGTGCCGCTGCACACCACCATCAACTACGACGGCCAGCTCACCGACCAGAAGGGCCTGCACAGCCTCTGGGAAAGCCAGCTGCCCGAGCGCTACATCACCGAGTATAAGCTGGACGGCGAGCCCGCCAAATACCTAAAAGACCCGCTGGCGGCCGTGTGGACGGTGGTGCAGCAGAGCTACGGCTTCCTGGGCGAGACCTTCGACCGGGCCAGCAAGATTGAGAAAGTGATGAAGCCCGACGTGCGCTACACCTTCTCGCACAAATACGGCAAAACCTCGCGCCGCTACTCCGATGCCTTCGCCGATGCTTATAATAAGAGTGTGGGCGGCATGGTCGACTACCGCCTCAAGGGCGCGCCCACGCTGGTGTCGTCGCTTTGGCTCACGGCCTGGCAGGACGCCGGCAAACCCGACCTGAGTACCATGATGACCCCGGCCAAAGCCACGAAAGAGGAGAAGGAAAAGCTCAGCACCGAGCTGGTGGCCTGGAAGAAGAACACCCTGGCCCAGGACCAGCTTTTGCTGGCCCAGCAGAAAGCCAAAAAAGTGGAGGTCGTTGACGAGATTAAGTCGGCCAAGGACATGGCCGATGCGCCCGATGCCCCCGCCGAGCCCGCCGAAGCCCCCGCCGCGCCTCTCGAAGCGCCCGATTCGGCAATAGCGCCAGCCCCGGACAAAGTGAAGGTGAAAACCAAGAGCAAGGACGGCAACACCGAAAAAACCAAAACCAAAGGACCTAAATAATGGGCCGCCGGCCCTCCCCTGCTATGGCCCTCCCCTGCACTGCCGGGCGGTGGCTGCTTGGCCTGGCGCTGCTGGCCGGCTGCAACCAGGCTCCGCCCGCCACCGCGCCGCCTACAGTAGCCGCTGCCGTGCCCGGCCCCGACCTGGCCACCCTCACCGACAGCGCGGCCCCGGCCGCGCTGCTCGCCTACGGCCGCCAATATCCCGGCTCGGAGATACTGGTGCGCACGCGGCTAGGCAACATCCGGGTGAGGCTGTATGACGATACGCCCATTCACAAGGCCAACTTTCTACTGCTGGCCCGCAAAGGCGTGTTCGACGAAACGATGTTCAACCGCGTGGTGAAGGACTTTGCCGTGCAGGGCGGCCAGACCTACGCGGCCCGCACCATCCGGCTGAAGCGCTACCGCCTGCCGCCCGAGTTTCGGGCCGGGCACTTTCACCACAAAGGGGCGCTGGGCATGGCCCGCTACGACGACGAGCAGAACCCCGGCCGCCTGTCGTCGAACACTGATTTCTACTTCGTGGTGGGCGAAAAGCTGGCCCCCAACCAATCGCAGGCCATGGCCGGCCGTCGCCTCACCCCGGCCCAAACCAAGGCCTACGCCACCGTGGGCGGCGTGCCCTCGCTCGATGGCCAGTACACGGTTTTCGGCGAAGTCGTGGAAGGGCAGGATGTCGTCGATAAAATCGCCAACGAGCCCGTGGAGTCGGATAAATGGCCGGTGAAGGACATCCCCATCAAGGTAGAAGTGGTGCGGTAACCAGAACTCAGAGGCTGAACGTCATGCCGAGCGCAGCCGAGGCATCTCGCGTGCAGTAGCACTCCAATCGTATGAGTCACTGTTGCATGCGAGATGCCTCGGCTGCGCTCGGCATGACGTTATAATGCCTTCAAAACGCAAAAAAGGCCCGCCTCCAGGGGAAGCGGACCTTCTTCTATCGGGCGGGCAAATGGGTTCGCACGTCTGATTCAGCTAACTCCAAGCAAACAGCTTACCAAATTTTGGCGCGGTCGGCGGAAGAACGCACCATTTTGTCGCCTTCCTTGCAGCTAAAGGCCTTGTGGAACTCCGGCATGTTCTGCAGCGGGCCGATGGTGCGGTACTGGCCGGGCGAGTGCGGGTCGGTCTGGATGAGCTGGCGCATGGCCTCGGGGCGCTGGTTGATGCGCCAGATTTGGGCAAAGTTCAGGAAGAAGCGCTGCTCGGGCGTGAAGCCATCGATGGACTTGCCGGCCTTGGCCTGCGGGGTTTTCATGAACGCGGCGTAGGCAATGGTGAGGCCCCCGAGGTCGGCCAGGTTCTCGCCCATCGTCAGTTTGCCGTTCACGTGTACCGAGTCCATCGGCGAGAAAGCGTCGAACTGCTTGCCCACCACGTCGGCTTTGGCCATGAACTTCTCGCCGTCTTCTTTGGTCCACCAGTCGCGCAGGTTGCCCTGCGAGTCCACCTTGCGGCCCTGGTCGTCGAAGCCGTGGGTCATTTCGTGGCCAATCACGGCCCCGATGCCGCCGTAGTTCACCGCGTCATCGGCCTTGGGGTCGTAGAAGGGGGCCTGCAGAATGCCGGCCGGAAACACAATCTCATTCAGGCTGGGGCTGTAGTAGGCGTTCACCGTGGGCGGGGTCATGCCCCACACGCTGCGGTCCACGGGCTGGCCAAACTTGCTGAGGTTGTCCTGGGTGCCCCACTCGGCGGCGGCAAACAGGTTGTTCAGGGCGCTTTCGCGGCTCACGCTCAGCTTCGAATAGTCCTTCCACTTGTCGGGGTAGCCAATTTTCACCACGAAGGCGTTGAGCTTTTTCAGGGCCTCGGCCTTGGTGGCCGCGCTCATCCAATCAGTAGCCATGATGCGCTCGGCGTAGGCCACGCGCAGGTTTTCGACCAGCTGCTTGGCCCGGGCTTTGGCCGCGGGGCTGAAGTCTTCATCCACGTAAATCTGGCCGAAGGCCTCGCCCAGCGAGCCATCGGTGGCGGCAAAGGCCCGGCGCCAGCGCGGCTGCGGCTGCTTGGCCCCCGACAATACCTGCGTAAAGCGGAATTCTTCGTCAACATAGGCTTTGGGCAGGGCCGCCACCACCGACTCCACCAGGTGCCAGCGCAGGTACTGCTTCTGGTCGGCCACGGGCTCCTCTTTCAGCATGGCACTGGCCTCTTTCAGGTAGTCGGGCTGGCCCACGATGATTTCCTTGGCTCCGGACAGGCCACTTTCCTTGAGGCGCAGCGGGAGGTTCAGGTTGGGGTAGTCGGCCACGGCTTTGTCCACCGTCATCTTGTTGTAGTTGCTTTCGCGGTCGCGCAGGGCCACCGGGTCGCGGCTGGCTTTGGCCATGCGGGTTTCGAGGCGCGTCACGGCATCGGCGTTCTTTTCGGCCATGGCCTGGTCGTCGCCCAGCAGCTTAAACAGGTTGATTTGGTAGGTGCGATACGCGGCCCGGATGGTTTTGGAGCGCGCATCTTCTTTGAGGTAGAAGTCGCGGTTGGGCAGGGTCAGGCCGCCCTGGCGCAGCTGCACGGCATACACGCTGCTGTTCTTGGCGTCCTGGCCCACGCCAAAGCCGTACCAGCCCTTGCCGATGTTCTTCGGGTTGGCCAGGTAGGCCTGCACGCCGGCCACATCCTGAATGGCGCTGATTTGGCTGAGCCGGGGCTGCAGGTACTTCAGGCCCGCTTTTTCCACGGCCACGCTGTCCATGGCGGCGGCGTAGAAGTCGCCCACTTTCTGCATGTTCGAGCCCGGCTTGGCCGTGCGGTCGGCAGCGGCTTTTTCCAGAATGCGCCGGGCCACGCTGCGGTTGCGGTCGCGCAGCTGGTTGAAGGAGCCCCAGCCCGTTTCGGAGGCCGGAATCGGGTTGTTTTTCATCCAGTTGCCATTGGCAAACCGGAAAAAGTCATCGCAGGGCGCTACCGAGCGGTCGAGGTTGGCCAGCGTTACGCCGACACCCGACTGCCCCGTTGTGGATACGGTGGTTTTATCCTTGCCCGCGCTGGACTTGGTTTTAATCTTGGTTTGGGCCTGGGCCGCGCCGGCCACCAGCGTCAGCAGCGCCGCCGAAAGGGCGGCCCGCCGCACAAAAGAGTACTGATGCATGGTTGAGTGAAATAGATTGTAGGGGGAATGTTAAAAAGCAGGAACGTCATGCTGAGCGGAGTCGAAGCATCTCTACCGCAGTAGTAAATGAATTACTTACCCGTAGAGATGCTTCGGCTTCGCTCAGCATGACGTTCCTTCTTTAATCGTTCAATCGTTCTGGCAACCTACCAGATTTTGGAACGGTCGGCGGCGGCGCGCATCATGGTGTTACCATCCTGGCAGCCAAAGGCTTTGTAGAACTCGGGCATGTTCATCAGCGGGCCGTTGGTACGGAACTGGGCCGGCGAGTGCGGGTCGGTCTGCACCTGCTGGCGCAGGTACTCGGGCCGGGCGTTGGTGCGCCAGATTTGGGCGTAAGCCAGGAAGAAGCGCTGCTCGGGCGAGAAGCCGTCGATTTTGGCCTGGGCCTTGGCCTGCGGGGTTTTCTCAAACGCCTGGTAGGCGATGGTGAGGCCCCCGAGGTCGGCCAAATTTTCGCCCATGGTCAGCTTGCCGTTCACGTGCACCGAGTCCAGCGGCATGAAGGCATCGTACTGCTTGCCCACGAGGGCGGCTTTGGCGTTGAACTTATCGGCATCCTCCTTGGTCCACCAGTCCTTCAGGTTGCCCTGCGAGTCGTACTGGCGGCCCTGGTCGTCGAAGCCATGGGTCATTTCGTGGCCAATCACGGCCCCGATGCCGCCGTAGTTCACCGCGTCGTCGGCCTTGGGGTCGTAGAACGGGGGCTGTAGAATGCCGGCCGGGAACACAATCTCGTTCATCGGCGGGTTGTAGTAGGCATTCACCGTGGGCGGGGTCATTCCCCACTCATTGCGGTCAATCGGCTTGCCGAAGTGGTTGATTTCCTCCTTATTGGCCCACACGCGGGCGGCCAGCAGGTTGTTCAGGTAGCTCTCCCGCGAGATGTTCAGCGTCGAGTAGTTCTTCCACTTATCGGGGTAGCCGATTTTCACCACGAAGGCATTCAGCTTTTTGAGGGCTTCCTTTTTAGTGGCCGCGCTCATCCAATCGGTGGCCTGAATGCGCTCGCCGTAAGCCACGCGCAGGTTCTCAATCATTTGCTTGGCGCGGGTCTTGGCCGCGGGCGAGAAAGCCTTGTCCACGTAGAGCTGGCCGAACGCCTCGCCCAGGGCGCGGTCGGTCGCGCCCAGCGTGCGCTTCCAGCGGGGCTGCTGCTTCTTGGCACCGCTCAGGGTCTGCGAGAAGCGGAAGGCTTCGTCGCCGTAGGCCTTGGGCAGGGCGGCCGTCACGCTGCTCACCAGGTGAAAGCGCAGGTACTGCTTCTGGTCGGCAATGGGCTCGTCCTTAAGCATGGCGCTCACTTCTTTCAGGAAATCGGGCTGGCCTACAATTACCTCTTTAGCTGCGCCCAAGCCACTTTCCTTCAGCATGAGGGGCAGCGCCAGGTTGGGGTAAGCGGCGCTGGCCTCGGCCAGCGTCATTTTGTTGTAGTTGGCGTAGGGGTCGCGCAGGTCCACGCGGGCCTTGCTGGCTTTGGCCAGGCGCGTTTCGATGCGCTGCACGATGGCGGCGTTGGTGCGCGCTACCGATTCGGCATCGCCGAGCATCTTGAAGGTGTTCACCAGGTACGTATCGTAGGCCGTGCGAATGGCTTTCGAGCGGGCGTCGTCCTTCAGGTAGTAGTCGCGGTCGGGCAGCGAGAGGCCGCCCTGGCCCATCTGGACAGTATACTGGGTGCTGATTTTTTCATCCTGGCCCACGTACATGCCGTACCACACGCTGCCGGCTTGTGCTTTGGGGTCAGCCATGAAGCGCTGCATCTCGCCCAGGTCCTTGATGGCCGCGATGCGGTTCAGGTGCGGCTGCAGGTACTTGAGGCCGGCGGTTTCGATAGCGGCCGAGTCCATGGCCGAGGCGTAGAAGTCGCCTACTTTCTGCATATTCGAGCCTTTGGGGGCCTTGGCGGCATTCCTGGCGGCGTCGTTGAGGATGGCCCGCAGGGTGGCGTTGTTGTGGTCGGCCAGCTCGTTGAACGAGCCCCAGCGCGATTCCGCGGCCGGAATCGGGTTGTTTTTGAGCCAGTTGCCCGAGGCGTAGTGGAAGAAGTCTTCGCAGGGCTTCACCGAGGGGTCGATGTTGGCAATGTTAATACCCACGCCTTTCTGGGGCGGCGTTGGGGCGGGCTTGTCGGGCGGGCCGGCCGCTACCGTAGCAGCCAGGCTGCCCAGGCCGAGTACGGCCAGGCTAAGCTGCCGCGCAATTGAAGTTGAAAACATGAAGCGAATGTTGGGTTGGGAAATGATGCCGTGAAGTTACAGACACCCGGTCTTAATTCCGGTTGCACCGATGGTGAGGGCATGAGGGTAAGAGGGTAGGGGGTATTTAGGGCAGGAGGGTGTGCGGGTAGGAGGGTAAGAGGGTAAGAGGGTATAATCGATTAAGTGCCTCCTACCCGCACACCCTCCTACCCTCCTACCCTCCTACCCTAAAAACCCTCCCACCCCCCTACCCTCCTACCCTCCTACCCTAAAAACCCTCCCACCCTCCCGCTTCCCTTGTAACTTGCGCCCATGCCGCTCTACAACCGCCGCCCCGAGCTTCAGCCCCCTCCTGCCCCGGCTCCCCTGGGCCTGGCCGCGCTGCTGGGCTACGTGCGCCAGGCCCTGACCCAGCAACTGGCCGATTCCTACTGGGTGGTGGCCGAAGTGGCTGAGCTCACCGTGCCGCGCTTTGCCAATGCGCACTGCTACCTCACCCTCACCGAACAAACCATTGACCCGCGCGGCACGCCCCTCAAGGCCCAGGCCCGCGCCACGCTCTGGAGCCAGCGCTACCAGCAGCTGGCTCCCGCCTTTGAGCGCGCCACCGGCCAGCCGCTGCGCCCCGGCCTCAAGCTGCTACTGCGGGTGCAGGTGCGCTTCCATGAGCAGTATGGGCTGAGCCTCGACGTAGTGGCCATCGACCCCAGCTATACCGTGGGGGAGCTGGCTTTGCTGCGGCTGAAAACCCTGCGCCTGCTGGAAGAAAAGGGCCTGCTGGAGCGGCAGAAGCAGTTGGCTCTGCCGCTGGCTCCGCAGCGGCTGGCAGTTATTTCCTCGCCCACGGCGGCGGGCTTTCAGGACTTTGTGCAGCAATTGCAGGAAGCTCCGTATGATTTTGCCCTCACCTTGTTTCCGGCCACCATGCAGGGCGACGAGGCCCCGGCCAGCATTCGGGCGGCGCTGGACGGCGTACGCGCCCGGCGCGGGCAGTTCGATGTAGTCGTTATTATCCGGGGTGGCGGCAGCCGGACCGACCTGCTGGCGTTTGATGAATACGGCCTGGCAGCGGCCGTGGGGGCTTTTCCGCTGCCCGTACTCACCGGCATTGGCCACGAGCGCGACGAAGCCGTGGTGGACCTCACGGCCCACCGCGCCCTGAAAACGCCCACCGCCGTGGCCGCTTTCCTGGTTGACCGCCTGGCCCGCCTCGAAGCGGCCATTCTCGGTCTGGGTTCGGAAATAACGGCCCTGGCCCGCCGCCAGCTGCACCAGCAGCACACCCGCCTCGACCAGCTGAGCGGCCGGGGCCGCTACGCCGCCCACCGCCAGCTCGATGCCGCCCGCACGGCCCTGCACGCCCGCGCCCGCCAGGCCACCCAGCCCCCGCGTGAGCAATTGCGGCAGCTGGCCCAGAACCTGCTGCGGTTCCGGCACCAGCTGCCCCGGGCGGCGCGGCGGGCCCTGGCCCACGAGCAGCGCGGCCTGCGCCAGCGCGGCCGGGTGCTGCTCAAGCGCTTTGCCCGCCACCACCAGCGCCGCCGCGAAGACGTGCTGCGCCGCCGTTTTCAGCTGCAGCTGGCCCTGGAGCGCCACCTGCACCGCCACGAGCTGCGCCTGGCTCAGCTAGCAGTCAATAACAAGCCATTCACCACTAACCGTTAATCATTAATCACTACATATGACTTACCGTGAAGCCATTGAGGAACTGGAAACTATTCTTCGGGCCTTGGAAACTGATGCCGTGGACGTGGACGACCTCACCGCGCGCGTCGAACGCTCGGCCGAGCTGATTCGCCTCTGCCGCCACAAGCTGCGCCACGCCGAAGCGTCACTCGACCGCGTGTTTGACACGCTGGATGAGGAGGACGAAGCCGACGAGGAAATAGAAGAAGCGGAGGAGAACGAGGAAGACGATGCCAGCGCGCACGACAACCTGCCCGGTGGGGCCGGCCGGGCCTGGTAATTATTTTTTTGGCGAATGCCAGTCTTGCTTTTGTTTGTCTATATTTGACGCATCAATCCTACATAATCTTACTTTTTTCAAACTTTTTTCTGCATCACTGATGCCATTTAACGGAACCGAAGGCAAAGCCATTGAACTGAGCACCGCTGCCCAGTTCACCCAAAACTACCGCGAGGCAAACCCTGACCCAGGCACTATTTTAGGCTGCTTTTTGGGCAAAAATATTCTCAACCAGCTTCTTGGGCAGTCTGGCTGCGAAGGAATTCGCTTCTACTACGGCCTCAACGGGACCACGCCGGAGCTGGTGGCCGTGGGTGCCGACAGCGAAGAGAACGACCAACTGGGCATCGTATCGGGCGTCCAGTGCATTATCGCCGACGAGGGGGTTAAGTGCCCGCCCAACTCCAGCCAAACCAACCCCCTGAATACGACCCCTCAGCAGAACGAGGAGAAATAACACTGCCCACCAGCGCCCTTCATCCCCAACTCATTGTCTCACCATGCTCGCTACTACACTTGTTCAGCTATCGCTAAGTATGATGACTGTTATGCAGTTGAGCATTCTGGTGCCGATGCTGGTAGTGTGGCTGCGCAGGCGAGATTTCCCACCCGCCGTGAAGATTCTGAGCTGGTACGTATACCTGTCCGCTTTCTGCGTTCTGGGCATACGGTTCTTTGCACCCTATGACAATTCGCTGTACCTTATCTATTTTAACGTGGGTAAGATTGCGCTGTTCGCGACCGTGTACTACAAGGCGGTGGAATCAGTCCGGATGCGGCAATTGGTGCTCATCACCGCGCTGGCGGCACTGGCCGTGTGCGTGGGGCTCACGGCCAGTGGTTTTTTTACCCACTCCTTTGATTTGGCCGTAGTCGTGTGCCGGGTGGTACAATCGGCGGTGCTGGCCGCTTTCGCGTTGGTCTACCTCGAACAGATGCTCGGCCACGGCACTACGGCACCGGTTTCACGCGACCCCATTTGGCTGCTGAGCGTGGGCCAGCTGCTGTATTCGGCGGGCACCGTCACGGCCTTCAGCCTTGACTATTTATCGAGAACCCCATACGAACAAGCTCCTAAATCCATGATAGTCGCGGTTGTCGGAACTATTTTCAACGTGTTTCTGACGCTGGCCTTTTTGCGGGCGAAGCCGCTGCCTGCGGTAGCGGCTGACGCGGAAACCCCGTCGGCCAGTCAGCTCGCCCGGGCCTGACCCGGCCCTGGGCGGGCAGTGGGCAGTGGCCGCTTTCCCAGCGGCTGGCCTTTGAGTTGATGCGGGCCGGCTGGGCTGGGGGCCGGGCCTTCTGTTCCGATAGTCATTACCGAAAATTATGTCTGGCCCGACTGGTTTTATAACCGGTCATATGCGTACTTACCGGTGTCATTGGCCCTGGCCTACTTTCAGATTTCTCGCGCTGCCTGCCCACTAGCGGCCTTCATGTGACCAACTTTCTACCCTTGCTACTCCTCACTCCCACCCTGCTCCTGCTTGTGCTTGGGCTGGTGTGGTTTGTGGTGCGCTACCAGCGGGGGCAGCTGCGGCAGCAGCAGGAGCTGGCCCAGATGCAGGAAACGGCGCAGCAGCAAGCCCTGGCCGCCGCCCTGGTAGCCCAGGAAGACGAACGGCAGCGCATCGCGGCCGAGCTGCACGACGGCGTGGGTACCATTCTGGCCCTGGCCAAGCTGCACCTGTATGCGCCCGGCCGCCCGGCCTCGCCCGAGGCCAGCGACCTGATTGACCAGGCCGTGGCCGAGGTGCGGCGCATCTCGCGCAACCTCCAGCCGGCCACGCTCCAGCAGCTGGGCCTGGCCCAGGCGCTGCGAGCTCTGACGCAGGCCGTACCCACCGAAAACGGCCCGGAAGTGCGCCTGGAGCAAGAAGGAGCCCTGAACCGGCTCATCCCGCCGCACGAGCTCATGGTGTACCGCATTGCCCAGGAGCTGCTCACCAACGGCCTGATGCACGCCGAAGCCCGGCACATCGTGCTGCGCGTGACCACCGTACCCGGCCTGCTTACGCTCACTTACTCTGATGACGGGCAGGGCTTTAATGTATCCGCCCTGGAAGAATTGCCGCCGCCCGGGCCCCACGGGCAGCCGGTGGGCATGGGCCTCATCAACCTGCGCAGCCGGGTGGCGGTGCTGGGTGGCCAGCTACATTATCATTCCGAGCCGGGCATGGGCACGCGCGTGGAGGCCGTGCTGCCTGTGACGCTGCTGCCCGCCGGCTCGGCGACCTCTACTTTTTCGCTTAACTCATGACACCCAATCCTACTTCTGCTGCTGTGGCGGTCCCCGTCCGCCTGGCCATCGTCGACGACCATATTCTCTTTCGCAAAGGCCTGCGGGCATTGCTCAGCGGCTACGCGGGCATTGAGGTGGTGTGCGAAGCCAGCAACGGCCAGGAGTTTCTGGAGCTCCTCGACCAGGGCAGCACCCCCAACGTGGTGCTGATGGACATGCAGATGCCTATCCTCGACGGCCTGCAAACCACCCGCCTGCTCCGCACGCAGTTCCCGGGGGTGCGCGTGGTCATCATTTCCATGCACGACGACCCTTCGCTGGTGAGTACCGTGCTGGCCGAGGGCGCCCACAGCTACCTCGTGAAAAACACCTCGCCCGAAGAAATGCGCAGCGCCGTGCTGGCCGCCGCCGCCGCCGGAGCCCGGTAGCGGCGAGGTGTGAGGTGGTGAGGTGGTGAGGTGTTAAATAGTGAGGTGTGAGTTTGATGTTTCGACTGCGCATGTGGCGCGTACAGAACATCAAACTCACACCTCACCATTTCACACCTCACACCTCACCTACAGCGTGGCCGACAGGCCTACCGTGAAGGTGCGGCCGCGGTTGAAGAAGGCCTGCAGGCTGGCCACGTCGGTGTTGGAGTTGGCACGGTTCGAGACGTCGGTGAAGTAGAACTCGTTCAGCACGTTCAGGATGGAGCCCTTCACGCCGAAGCGCACCCGGTCCTTGTAGAGGGGCTTGAAATCGTAGCCCATGTGCAGGTCGATGTTGCGCGAGGTAGGCAGGCGGTACGAATCGGTGCTGGCGGCCGGGTCCCGGATGAGGTCGGGGTTGAAGTCGGCGTAGTACTTGGTGAAGAGCAGGAACGACGGGCGGATATAGGCACCACGGAACGGCTCGTAGCGCAGGCCCACCTGAAACTGATTCTGGGCGGCATCGCCCACGTGCACGCCATTGAGGTACACGGGCTGGTCGAAGCCGCCTTCCACGGGGTTACCTACTTCGTCGGTCTGGTCGAGCAGGCCCTGGCCCGTCCAGCGCCAGTCGCCGAGCGAAATGGCCGCGTTCAACTGCAGGCGGCGGCTGATTTCCTGCGCCACGCTCATTTCGACGCCGGTGTGGCGGGCATTCACGTTGCGCACGTTGCTATACACGGGCTGGCCGGTAGCCGTGGAAGTGGACGTAGTGGTTTTGTTGCTCCACAGCGTGTAGTAGGCATTCAGCATCACTTTCAGGCTGGGGTAGCTGATGCCGTAGCCGATTTCGGCGCTCGTGATGCCTTCGGGTCTCACGTTGCTGTACTTGCGGCCCTGCAGATTGTAGAGCAGGTTGAAGAAGGGCACCTTGCTGTTGTAGCCCACATTGGCGAAAATGTTGTTGTGCTCGGTGAGGTTGTAGTTGGCGCCGGCCTTCAGGCTGTAGCCGGTGAAACGGGTCCATTCCGTTTCCTTCGCATTGCCTTCGGCGTCTCTCAGCTGGAAATAGTCGATGCGCTTGTAGGATACCTGCGACATGGTGGCGCTCACCACGGCCGAGAGCAGCGGGGTCTTGTACTCCAGCTGCGAGTAGCCGCCCAGCCACTGGGTTTTGCCATCGTAATTGTAGCCCAGCTTATCGCCCACGCGAAAGCGGGTGTTAGCTGGCACATTCTTATCACGGGCACCGGTTTGGTCCAAGGCGTAGTCGCCGCCCAGCAGGTCGCGCACCTCGCGGTAGTGCAGGCCGGTGTAGCTGCGGCCATCCACCCCCGCCGACAGCGTGAGCTTGTCGTTGAGCAGGTAGTCGCCGCCCACCACGAAGCCGTACCAGCGGTGGCTGTTCACGGCATTGATGAGGAACTGCGTGGACTGCCGCTGGCCATCGGCCCCCAGAAGGCGGTAGTTGTTGTCGTAAATTTTCTGGAAGTCGGTCTGGCCGCTGGGAGTTTCCAGCGAGTTGGTAGTGGAGGTGCTCAGGGTGCCGCCCAGCAGACTGGAGCCCCCGCCCGTGCCGTAGGAGGCGTAGAGCACCGTGGACACAAACAGCCGGTCGTTCACCTGCCACAGGTCGTTGAGGTTCACCTGGGGCTTATGGTAAAAGTTGGTGCGCTCATTGAGCACTTCTTCGCCCTGGAAAATCTTGTTCTTGTTGGCATCCAGCGTGTAGCGGTTCAGCGTGCCCCAATATGGGTTGTAGGCAAAGCCGCGGTCGCCGTTGGGAATAATTTTGGCTCCAATCTGCCGGGCCTTGTCATTTGAGAAGTAGCCTACTTCCCTCGGGAAGCTGCGCTGGCCGTGGCGCTGGGGCGAGCCCAGGCCCGTGAGCGACAGGTTGTGCTTGCCCAGGCGCTTGCTGATGTTGCCGAAGTACGTCCAGGCATCGTCAAAGGTCTTGTCCACCCAGCCGTCGGAGGTGCGGCGCGAGCCGTAGGCCGTCACGGCCCAGCCGCCTTTCAGCTGGCCCGAGCTCAGCATGAGCGAGTACTTCTGGTAATTGTTCGAGCCGGTTTCGAGCCGGGCCAGCACCGACCTCTTGTCCTCGAAGCCCTTGGTGAGCACGTTGATGGTGCCGCCCACCGCGGGCACGGCAATCTTGGAGGCCGACAGGCCGCGCTGCACCTGCAAGGACTTGGTCACGTCGCCCAGGTCCCAGTTGGACCAGAATACCTGGCCGTTTTCCATGTCGTTCACGGGCACACCGTTGATGAGTACGGCCACGTTGCGCTGGTCGAAGCCGCGTATGCTGATGCGCGAGTCGCCGGTGCCGCCGCCGCCCTGGGTGGCGTACACGCCGGGCGTTTCGTTGAGAATCAGGGGCAGGTCACGGTTCGAGAGGGTTTCGCGCAGCTTCACCTCGCTCACGGCCGCGAAGGCCACGGGGGTTTCACGCTCCTGGGCCTGCGAGGCCACCACCTGCACCTCGTCGAGGCTGGCGTTGTCGGCCGTGAGCGAGAAGGTGGCCACCACGCTCTGGGTCGTGATTTTTACCGTCTGTGTTTTGGGCTTGTAGCCCACAAAGCTGGCCTGCACCGAGTAGGTACCGGCCGGCAGGTTGCCAATTTTGTAGCTGCCGTCGGAATCGGCCCCGCCGCCGGTGCTCTGGCCATTGCCGGTTACCTGCACGGTGGCCCCGGGCAGGGTTTCCCCGGTCACGGCTTCGAGCACGCGCCCGCGGATGGAAAAAGTGTTCTGAGCCAGCGCCGGCAGGGTAAGCAGGACGGCTAAAAGAGCAGTAACGAATTGCTTCATACCTATTAAAATACCACCCGGCACACTCCGGGGACAACAAATATACGGCATCGCCGGGGCTGGCCGTATTACTTGGCAGATAATGGTTTGATGAAGAAATTCACGGGCCGGGGCCGGCCCGAACCCAGCGCCGCTATTGGCCACCGCCTGGCAGCAACGGCCTGGCCCAACTCCGCGACCTGGCAAGCCAAACGTGGGCACGGCACTATATCTTCGGGGGTTGGGCGCACGCCATCCGCCAATCGGCCCGGCAATTCACTCTTTTCCTTTCCTGCTTTGTATGCTTTTTTCGCGGCTTCTTTTTAGTAAATGGCCCCGCCTGCTGCTGGGGCTGCTGTTGGCCGGGGTGGGAGCCGGACGGGCCGCCCAGGCCCAGGTGTACTACCTGGATTTGAGCAAGCAGACCCTGAGCCTGCCCGACCGCACCGTGTACATCGAGCAGGTGCTGGACGGGCGTGCCAAACGCACCGGCATCGGCAGCGTGCATCGGGGCGTAAACAATGCCCTCCAGCAAGCCGACCTGCGCCCCAACGTGCCCCAGGCCCTCACGGCCTGGGTGCAGGCGCAGCTACCACAACGCCCCACCGACCACCCCGTGGTGCTGGTGGTGCGGCAGCTGGCACTGGCCGAAGCAATCAACGCTTTTTCGGAGAAAGCCAGCCTCGATTTGGCAGTGGATGTGTACGCGCACCTGGCCGATGGCTACCACTACGTGCTGAGTGCCGCCGAGCTGGTGGAAGGCAAGGGCCTGGAAACAACGGCCCGCCACCCCGTTAACCTGGCCACGGCGCTGCAGCGCTGCCTGGCCCAGTGCCAGGCCGTGAACTGGGCCCAGCTGCCGCCCCAGCCCGCCCGCACCCTGGCCGAGCTGCAGCAGCTGGGCCACCCCGCCGCCCCGGTTCTGACGTATGCCATCCTCACCGATTCGGTGCGCCCAAAGGGCTACTACCCCACTTTTCTGGCTTTCCGCAACAACCAGCCCGTGACGGAACCGGCCTTGAGCATCGAAACCACCCCGCGCACGGCCAAGGGCTGGGAAGCCACGCGGGAGGTGGTACCCTCGCTGGCGGCCACTGCCACCGCTCCCAAGGAACTGTTGCGCAAAGTCTGGGGCTTTTCGGATGGGCAGCAGCTTTATATATGGTACAGCCGGCATTACCTGCCCCTGACGCGCGACGGCAGCGTGTTCCGTTTCGTGGGCTTTGCCGGGGCCGACCCCGGGGCCGTGGGCACGGCGGGCTACCTGGCCGGGCCGATAGGAGGAGCTATTGCGGCCGCCGCCACCGCGGGCAAGCCCGCCGATTTCACGCTGGATATGGTGACTGGGGCCGTGTCGCCCTTCAGCGAAACCAGCGGGCCCGCCCCCGCCGATACGGCCCTGATTTACGTGTACCGCCGCGCCGGCAGCACACCCACCCCCGTGCGGGTGCTCCTCAACGGCAAGGTGGTGGCGGAGCTCGGCGAGTGGCAGTTCGCCACCATTCCCTGGACGGATAAGCTGCACGAAGTGAGCCTGTGCCTGGAAAATTCCTCCGGGCGATGCGCGTCCTTCATCCCGGCGTTTGGGCGCACGGCGTACGTTGAAATAGCCCGCAACCCGACCGACGCGGCCAAGCCTCCACTGGAACAAGTAGCTGACAAAAAAGGGGTATTCGACTTGCGCGTGATTCATGCCCGCACCAGGTCGGCCGACTAGCGCCGACTACCCCAACTCCACGGCGGGGTCCCAGAGCAACTCGCCGAAGTTCTGCACCCGGTCCTCCACCACGCGCACGCCTTCGGCTTCCAGGGCTTGCTGCATGGCGTCGGGGGTGGCAAAGTGCAGGCGGCCGGTGAGGTGGCCCAGGCGGTTGACCACCCGGTGGGCGGGCACGTACTGCCCGGCGGTGTGGGCGGCCATCATGGCGTAGCCCACGGTGCGCGCGCCGTGTCGGGCGCCCAGGTAGTGGGCAATGGTGCCATAGGTGCTCACGCGGCCGGCCGGGATGAGGCGCACGACTTCGTGCACATCCTGAAAGAAATTACGCGGCTCGGGCGAATTGGGGGCAGCTGGCTTCATCGGGACGAAGGTAGGGCCGGTCTACATGATATTGCCCTACGTCTATTTTTTGGGCAATTCGCGCAACCTTTCCCCCCCAAATCGGACTATAGAAGCTCTATTTGCCCAATCACGCGGCCGTATTGTTTACGGCGATGGAAAAGCGCCCCAACATCCATCGCCGTTCGCGCGTTCTCCCCAGTCATGAACTTGGAAAAATCACCCGTTGCGCCTCCCACTACCTGGGATACCACCTCCACGCCTGCCCCCACCGCCGCCCCCGTGCCGCCCCCGCTGCCGGACCCGGAAACGCCGGCTTCGGGTGGCCGCAGCTGGCTGGGCTGGCTGATTGCCGCAGTGCTGATTGCCGGGCTGGTTTTCGTCAAAATCAAGTACTTCCCCAGCCCTACGGGCGACGATAAAAAGGGCGGCGGTGGCAAAGGCGGTGCTGCTAAAGGCGGCCCCGGTGGCAAAGGTGGCGGACAGCGCCTAGCCGTGCAGGTATACGTGGTGAAAGCCACCAGCCTCACCGACGAAGTAGCCGCCACCGGCTCGGTGCTGGCCGAAGAATCGGTCATTATCAAAAGTGAGCTGTCGGGCAAAATCACCAGTCTTAACATTAAGGAAGGGCAGGCGGTAAGCAAAGGCCAGCTGCTGTTCAGCATCAACGCCGATGAAGCGCAGGCGGCAATTCAGAAGCAGCAATACAACATCAAGCTGTTTCGTGACCAGGAAAAGCGCCAGCGCACGCTATTAGATAAGGAGTACATCAGCGCCCAGGAATACGAGCAGTCGAATAACCAGCTGCTCACGGCCCAGGCCGACCTGCAGGCCCTGCGCGCCACCCTGGCCAAAGCCTATGTGCGGGCCCCCTTCGCGGGTGTGCTGGGCCTGAGCACCGCCACCGTGGGCACCTACGTGAGCCCGGGCGCCGAAATCACAACCCTTTCGAAAGTGCGGCCGGTGAAGATTGACTTTGCCGTGCCCGGCCGCTTCGCCGCCAGTGTGCGGGCCGGCGACGTGGTGAGCGTGCTCGACGAAACGACCAATAAGAAGTACGACGCCAAGGTCTACGCCATCGACCCCCAGATTGACCCCGTGAGCCGCACCCAGCCGGTGCGCGCCCGCTTCGCCAACACCAACAATGAGCTGCGCCCCGGGGCCTTCGTGCGCGTGAACCTGCAGTTGGGCGAAACCGAGTCGGCGCTGCAGATTCCTACCGAATCGGTGATTCCGGAAGCCAGCGGCTACAGCGTGTACACGGTGAAAAACAACAAGATGGTGCCGAAGAAAGTAAAAATCGGCATTCGCTCCGACAAGGTTATTCAGATTACCAGCGGCCTGGCCGTGGGCGACTCGGTATTGCGCACCGGCATTTTGCAGGCGAAGCCAGGCGACGCGGTTGTGATAATTAAGAATTAATAATTATTAATTAAGAATTCGGCCTGGCTGATGAAAGAAGATAATATTATTCTTCAAAAAAGCTACGCTTTTGCCGTTCGCATCGTGCGACTCAGTCAGTTTTTGGTAAAAGAGAAACACGCGTTTCAGTTGGCCGACCAAATACGCCGGAGCGGTACATCTATAGGAGCAAACGTTGAGGAAGCTGTTGGCGGGCAGTCGCGCAGGGATTTTATTTCAAAGTGCAGTATTGCTTATAAAGAAGCCCGCGAAACCCATTACTGGTTACGCCTACTGCGTGACACGGATTATTTACAAATTCCCCAAGCAGACTCTTTACTGGTTGACTGCGAAGAATTATTGAAAATATTAACGGCCATCATCCGTTCCTCGAAACCCGAAATCTCCAATTCTTAATTATTAATTCTTAATTATTAATTAAAAAGAGCATGAGTTTATCCTCAACTAGCATCAACCGGCCGGTGCTCGCCATCGTGATGAGTCTGGTCATTATCATCTTTGGCGTAATCGGCTTCCGGTACCTCAGCATTCGGGAGTACCCGAGCGTGGACCCGCCTATTATCACGGTGTCGGCTAGCTACACTGGCGCTTCGGCCGACGTGATGCAGAGCCAGGTAACCGAGCCGCTGGAGGAAGCCCTAAACGGCATTGCCGGCATCAAGAACCTGACCTCGAACAGCCGCGACGGCCGCACCCAGATTACGGTCGAATTCGACCTCGATGCCGACCTGGAAAGCGCCGCCAACGACGTGCGCGACAAGGTAGCGGGGGCGCAGGGCCGCCTGCCGCGCGACATCGACCCGCCCGTGGTGAGCAAGGCCAACGCCGACTCGCAACCCATTGTGCTCACCTACCTGGGCAGCACCAAGCGCACCCTGCTGGAACTTACTGACTACGCCAACAACACGCTCAAGGAGCGGATTCAGACCATTCCCGGCGTGTCGGAAGTGCGGGTGTACGGCGAGCGCAAATACTCGATGCGGCTGTGGCTCGACCCCGTGAAGCTGGCCGCCCTGCGCGTGAGCCCGGTGGACGTGCAGGCCGCCCTGACGCGCGAAAACGTGGAGCTGCCCAGCGGCGCGGTGCAGGGCCAGAGCACCCAGCTCACGCTGCGCACCATGGGCCGACTTAGCTCGGTGAAAGACTTCAACAACCTGATTATCCGCAAGGATGCGGTGTCGCTGATTCGCTTGTCCGACGTTGGCTACGCGGAATTATACCCCGAAAACGAGCAGACCATCTTCCGGGTGAACGGGGTGCCGGGCGTGGCCCTGGCCGTGATTCCGCAGCCCGGCTCGAACCAGATTGAGATTGCCGATGCCTTCAACAAACGGCTGGAGCAGTACGGCAAGGACCTGCCGCCCGACCTGAAGCTGCAGCCGGCCATCGACAACTCCATCTTCATCCGCGACTCCATTCGTGAGGTGGAGCACACCATCATCGAGGCCTTCGTGCTGGTGGTGGTCATCATCTTTTTGTTTTTGCGCGACTGGCGCTCCACGCTCATTCCGGTGGTGGCCATTCCGGTGTCGCTGGTGGGCATCTTCTTCGTGATGTACCTGCTCGATTTCTCCATCAACGTGCTGACTTTGCTGGCCATCGTGCTGGCCATCGGCCTGGTGGTGGACGATGCCATCGTGGTGCTGGAGAATATTTACAGCCGCATTGAGGACGGCGAGGACCCGAAAACGGCGGCCACCAAGGGCACCGAGGAAATTCTGGTGGCGGTGGTGAGCACCACGGTGGTGCTGGCGGCGGTGTTTCTGCCGGTGGTGTTTCTCACGGGCATCACGGGGCGGCTGTTCCGCGAGTTCGGCATCGTGGTAGCGGGCTCGGTGCTGATTTCGGCCTTCGTTTCGCTCACCCTCACGCCCATGATGTGCTCGAAGCTGCTGAAGCGCCAGGAAACCCACAACTGGTTTTACCGCAAAACCGAGCCCTACTTTGAGCGGCTGATAAACGCCTACCAGGGTAGTTTGAAGACGTTTTTGAACAACCGCTGGCTGGCCTGGGTGATGATAGCCGTGACGGGCGGCAGCATCTGGTTTTTTATGCGCACCATTCCCGCCGAGCTGGCCCCGGTGGAGGACCGCAGCCGCGTGAGCGTGAACGCCACCGGCCCGGAAGGCGCCTCGTTCGAGTTCATGGACGCCTACATGGCCCAGGTGACGAAGCTGGCGCTCGACTCGGCCGGCGCGGGCCTGAGCAGCGTGTTCACCGTGACCTCGCCGGGCTTCGCTGGGGGCTCTAACTCGGGCATCGCCCGGGTGCTGCTCGTCAACGCCGACGAGCGCACCCGCACCCAGGACGACGTGGCCAAAACCATGACCAACGGGGTGAAGCAACTCTCGGCGGCCCGCACCTCGGTGTCGCAGGACCAGAGCATCGGCTCGGGCGGCGGGGGCGGCCTGCCGGTGCAATTCGTGGTGCAAACGCAGAATTTTGAGAAGCTGCGCGAGGCCGTGCCCAAGTTTCTGGACGCGGCCCGACAGGACCCCACCTTCCAGTTCGTGGACGTGAACCTGAAGTTCAACAAGCCCGAGCTGCGCGTGAACATCGACCGCGAAAAGGCTCAGAGCCTGGGCGTATCAGTCCAAAGCATCTCGCAAACGCTGCAATCGGGCCTGAGCGGGCAGCGCTACGGCTACTTCATCCGCAATGGCAAGCAGTACCAGATTATCGGCCAGGTGGCCCGCGAAGACCGCAACCAGCCGCTCGACGTGCGCCTGCTGTCGGTGAAAAACAACCTGGGCGAGTTGGTGCAACTCGACAACGTCATTCGGCTCGAAGAAAGTAGCACGCCGCCCCAGCTCTACCGTTTCAACCGCTACAACTCGGCCACGTTCTCGGCCTCGCTCTCGCCCGGCAAAACCCTCGGCGACGGCATTGCGGCCATGCGCGCCATCGCCGACAAGAGCCTCGACGACACGTTTTCAACCGAGCTATCGGGCGCCTCGCGTGACTTCGAGGAAAGCTCCTCTTCCCTTCTCTTCGCCTTTGGCCTGGCCCTGGCGCTGATTTACCTGGTGCTGGCCGCGCAGTTTGAGAGCTTCCGCGACCCGATTATCATCATGGTGACGGTGCCGCTGGCCCTGTCCGGCGCGCTGCTCAGCCTGTGGTACTTCAACCAGACGCTGAACCTGTTTTCGCAAATCGGCATCATCATGCTGGTGGGTCTGGTGACGAAAAACGGTATTCTCATCGTGGAATTCGCCAACCAGCGCGTCGAGAAGCACAACGTGGATTACATGACGGGCCTGATTGAAGGGGCTACGGCCCGCTTCCGACCTATTCTGATGACGTCGCTGTGCGCCATTCTGGGCATTTTGCCCATTGCCATCGCCACTGGCGCGGGCGCGCTCAGCCGCCGGGCCATGGGCATTGGCGTGGTGGGCGGGCTGTTTTTTGCCACCGGCCTCACCTTGTACGTCGTGCCGGTGATGTATTCCTATTTCGCCACCGCTAAAAAGCACAAGCCCAAAGTTGCTGAGGCAGCCGTGGCGTAACTCCCCTCCTTACCAAGGAGGGGACGCTGGCGCGAAGCGACAGCTGGGGTGGTTGGGGCGTTGCACGACACCCGAACGACTCGCAGGAACAAAGCAGTCGCGAGCCGTTCAACGCCCTAATCACCCCAGTTTCAGCCTTGCTGAAACATCCCCTCCTTGGTAAGGAGGGGAGTATGATGTTCCGAATTCCTCTTGCATGAAAGCCTTTCTCTTTCTTTTCCTATTACCGCTCATCAGCGTAGGCCAGCGGGCCCCGGCACGGCCGTTCACCAGGCAGCAGCTCGCCAAGCCGGCCACGGTACCCGCCGCGCCGCCGCTTTCTTTGCAGGAAGCCATTGCCACGGCCTTGCAGCACAACTACGGCATCCTGCTTTCGCGCCGCGATGAGCAAATTGCGGGCAACAACGTGACGCGCGGCAATGCCGGCCAGCTGCCCTCCCTCACCGGCAACCTCACCCGGACGTTCAATAACAACAACATCAACCAGCGCTTTGGCGGCAACGAGCCACGCACCATCAACGGGGCCACGTCCAACAACCTGAACACGAACGTAACGCTGGGCTGGACGATTTTCGATGGCTTCGGTATGTTCATCGCCTACGACCGGCTGAAAACCCTGCGCCAGCGGCAACAGCAAATAACCCGCGCCACGGTGGAAGAAACCGTGGAAACCGTGACCAACGCCTACTACGACGTGGTGCGCCAGGCCGGCAAAATCACCTCGCTCGAGGAAGCCCTCAAAATCGGGCAGGCCCGCATCGACCTCACCCAGGCCCAGGTAGAGGTGGGCGTGAGCGCCAAGGTGGAAGTCCTCACCGCCCGGGTGGACTACAACGCCGACCGCAGCCTGCTGCTGCAACAGCAACAGGCCCTGACCGCCGCCAAAATCACGCTCAACAACCTGCTCGGCCGCACCCCGCGCCTCGACTTCGCGCCCTCCGATAGCCTGGTGGTGACGCGTGACCTGCGCGAGGAGGTGGTGACGGCCGGCATCAAGGCCAACAACCCGCGCCTGGCCCAGGCCCGGCTGGGCGTGGATGTGGTGACGTATGACCGCAAGCTCACTCGGGCGGCGCGCTTTCCGCAGGTCGGACTGGTGTCAGGCTATGGCCTCAATCGCAACATCAACAACGCCGCTTTCGCGGGCACCGTCCTCACCACCAGCACCAACCAGGTGCAGGGCCTGAACTACGGCGTCACGGCCTCAATGCCCATCTTCGACGGCTTCAACCTGCGCCGCCTGGAACAAAACGCCCGCGTAGCAGAAGAGCAAAGCCAGCTCAGCCTCGACCAAACGGCCCTTCGGCTCGATGCCGATGCCGCCACGGCCTTCGCGCAGTACCAGAATTTCCTGCAGCTGCTCGACCTCGAAGAAACCAATATCCAGCTGGCCCGCCAAAACGTGGACATTGCCCTGGAACGCTACCGTCTGGGCCTGCTCACGCCCCTGGCCCTGCGCGAGGCCCAGCGCAACGAGCTGGCCGCCGAAACCCGCCTATTGGACATCCGCTACGCGGCCAAACAGGCTGAAATCGCCCTGCGCCGTCTCAGCGGCGAATTGGTACGGGGGTAGCCGGGGCTGTCATTGCGAGCGCAGCGCGGCAATCCGTCCTGTCAAAACCAGACATTTTCTGAAACGACAATCCCCGGTACTGCGCAGTACCTTTTCCTTGCCCACATTTAGCAGGTTGAACGGTCTGGTCTGACCGCCCCAGGCGGTCTGACCGGTTGAAGCAACAACGATTTCGGTTCAGCGACAACCGGTCAGACCGCCTGGGGCGGTCAGACCGGAGCAACGACCCCGGATGTGGGTAAGCACAAAGCAGTACGCAGTGTCGGGGCTTAGCTTCGCTGACCTTTAGTTGTCACGTTTTAAGGTTAGTCGCTGAGAACAGGACGGATTGCATCGTTGTGCCTCCTCGCAATGACAGGCTATTCCTTCACAAACCGCTTGGTCTCGCTCGCGCCTTTGGTGGTGATTTTGTAGAAGTACGTGCCCGCGGGCAGGTCATGTAAATCGAGCTGCTGCGTGTGAGGGCCTTTTTCCACCTTCGTATCCGATACCACGGTGCGCAGCCTGGTGCCATTGCTATCGAGCAATTCTACCGTAACGGGGCCGGCTTTTCTCACTTCGTAGTTGAGCTGGCTGGTGGCGGCCGCCGGATTGGGGTACACGCTGGTGATGCCCACGCTGCGCTCGGCCGGGCTGGTGGCAGCGGCGGTGGGGTCCATCAGCAGAAACTTAGCGGGCTTGAATAACCGCCGCAAACCGTCGGGCTGGTGCTTGCGGCCGCCAGCAGCGGCCACGGCCTGCTGCTGCTCGGGCGTGGCTTTACTGGTGATAATGGCTTTGATATCGGCAGCCCACTTTTCTTTATGGGGCTGAATTTCCCGGGCCAGCTGCGCGATGGGCGCATCGTACTTCTGAGCCATCTGGGCCACGCTCAGCATGATGCTCCGGGCCTGGAAACGCAGCTGCTGCACCTGTTGCTGCGAAGCCTCGGTAAGGGTGGGGCGGCCGGCTCCGGGCTGGTCCTGCCCAAGCTGCCGGCGCAGGGCCTGACCCTGGGTTTTGAGGGCCTGCAGCTGACTGCGGTAGGCAGCCAGCTGGGTACGGTCGGCGGGGCTGAGCTGGGGCTCCAGCTTCTGGCGCTGCTGCCGCAGCACGGGCAGTATGTTGGCGGCGAAATAAGCGCGGATTTCGCGGCGCAACGGCTGGTCGGCGCGCTGGTGGCGGCCACCCCGGGCCACGCCGGCCACGGTAGCGAGCAGCACAACCAGCAAGAGCAGGCTCAGAAATTTTGGGGTAGTCGATTTCATAACATTCAATGGAAAGGCCGATGCAGCATCCTATTTTACAAGGCTATGGATGCGTCGGAGGGTTGAAAGTTTAAGAAGCAGAGCGAAAAAATACACGGCCTTGCTTCACTGTACCTCCCCATTCAAAACGCAAAAGAGGCCGCCCCTAGTGGGAGCGGCCTCTTTTCTAATTGCCTGGTGCAATGGTTATTCCAACACCACTTTGCGCACTACGGGGGTGCCGTCCACGTTCAGGCGCAGGGTATACACGCCCGCCGCGAGGCCGCGCACATCAAACGTTGCGTCGATGCCCTGGCCGGCGGGGGCCCGCAGCGTGCGGGTCTGCACCGTTTGGCCCAGGGCGTTGAGAAGCGTGGCCGATACGGCCGCCTTGCTACTCAGCAGCGGCAGCTGCACCCGGAACGAGCCCGAAGTTGGGTTTGGGAAGAGCTGGATTTGGGCCGCCAGGGCTTGGGCGGCACTATTAGCCAGCACCCCGGCAGCGCGGAACTCCAGGGTGAAGCGGCCGGGAGCCGTGGTTCCATTGAGGGTGAAGGCGTACGTGCTGCCAGCGGTAAGTACCGTGCGGGTGCTGGTCAGGGCATCAATCAGCGCAACGGTGCCGGTGAAATTGGCCACGTTCGCCGCATCGAAGGTGTAGGTGCCGGCCTGCGGCACGCTTACCGCCAGCGGAACCAGCACGGCGCTGTTGCCCAGCACCGGCAGGCCATTGATGGCCATTTCGTGACTGGCGGCCAACGTGGTTACGTTGAGGCCGCTGGGGTTGGCCAGCTTCGTGGCATCGTATTCAACGTCGCGGCCCGCCGTGGCTCCGGCTTCGAAGTACACATAGGTTTCATCGAGGCCGGCGGCGGTGCCGCGCAGCTGCAATTGCAGCTGGGGGCGGCTGTCGGCCGTGCCGCGGCCAAAAGTGGGCTCGGAGCCGAAGGTGGTGACGCGGTTGGCATTGGTCAGGTTCACCGAACCGTTCGTGCCAACCGCCGCAACCCGCACGAAGTAGCCCGCCGCCGTAGGAATCAACGACGAAGCCCCGATGCCGTTGGCGAAGCTGCGGTAGCCGCCGCCGTACTGGCCGCTGCTCTGAAACACGTACATAGCGGCATCCATGCCGGGGCGCTGGGCCGGCGTCACGGTGCTCCAATCCAAGGGCGCGGGGTACGGGTTGCCAAGGAACTGCCAGCCCGCCTGCGCATCGGCGCCGCGGCTAAGGGTGCCGGAATTCACTAAACCCGTGATTGGACTTCCGACAAAGTCTACCAAGGCTGCATTGGGGGCATTTGCGGTGTAGCCGCGGCCTGTTTGCATCACGTCGTTTGCAGCGGGCGAGAACCAGCCTTTATCAAAGCTTCCGTAGGTAGAAGTCACAGTGGCAATCCGGCCCTGGTCGTAGCCAAACACCGTCGGGAAGGGCGTTACCGTGCTGGGCGTCGGACTGGTGTTGTAGGTTGTGTTGTACACCGGCGTGAACCCGGGGGCAGTGAGGTCGCTCAAACCGATGGTAATCACCGGCGTCGAGTAGTGGCGGTAGCCAATGGGGTTGCTGCTGCTGATATAGCGCTGCACCGTCAGCGGGCCCACCATGTTACCGGCCCCGTGGTCGAGCACGGCCGTGCCGCTGGCCGAGGATAGCAGCGTCAGGGTTAGGCCATTCGTGGCCAATGTTCCCGAGCTCAGGGTCAGTTGCTGCGCCACGCCTATTGGGTTGGTGAGCGTCACGTTGAGGCCGCCACTAAGCAAGCCGCGCACCTGGGCCGGCAGGCCGTTGCCCGTCACCTGCGGCTGGCCACCAAGGTAGGCGTAGGTGGCATCGGAGCTGTAGCTGCGGGTACCGGTCACCTGAATCAGGCCGGAAGCACCGCTGGCCGTGATGCCCGCCGCGTCGCAGATATCGAGGCGACCACCGGCTTGCAGCACGAAGTTGCCGGGGCCGTCCACCGTTTTAATGTTGCTGGTCGCGCTCTGGCAATTGCCGCTGAGCACCCCGGCCACCGTGAGCGTCCCGTTGACGGTGAGGATGCTCGTGAGGGTAGCGATGCCGGTGCTGGTCACGGTCACATTGTTGTAGGTGCCGCTCACATTCTGGGCGTTGCTCACCGTCAGGTTCGTAAGCGTGCCCTGGCCGCTCAGGTTGATGAGGTAGGGGTTATTGCTCTGGCTGTTGTTTGGGATGCTAACGCTGCCCGTAGCCGTGCCCGGCGCGGTGGGCAAAAACGAGAGGCCGAACGTGGCCGTGCCGCTAGGGGCCACCGAAGTGGGCTGTGTGCCGCTCAAAAAGTATGGCCCGGTCAGTACGAACGTGCCGAGGGTGAGGGCATCGGTCGTGCTGGAGTTCGAAATCGTGAACGTAACCGGGCTCGAAGCGGTGGATACAGGGCTGGAGAACCCGCTGTAGGTACCGCCGTTCGAAATAGCCGTACCGGCCTGGCTCACCGCAATCAGCGGATTAGCGGCAGCCGGCACGCCCGTTCCGCTCAGGTTGAGCTGGAAGCTGGCGTTGCCGTTGGCCGCGTCGCTGGTGATGCCAATGGTCCCCGATTGCGGGCCGGTGCCTACCACGTAAGTCACTGTTATCGTGGCAGTCCCGCCATTGGCAGCCACCGTGGCCGGCGTGGTAAAGGTCTGGAAATTGAATACCGTCGGGTTCGTGGCCACCACGCTGCTGATGGTGAGCGGGTCGGGGCCCGAATTAGTCAGCGTGAATACCGCCGTTTGGGTAGTGCCGGTGGTCTGGCTGCCGAAGCTGTAGCTGGGGTTGGCTCCGTTGGCGATGGGCGTAGCGCCCTGCGTCACGGTCAGGGCCGGAGCCGCCGCCAAGGTCGTGAAGCCGATGCTGGCGGCGCTGGAAGTAGCTCCGGCCGCGCAGTTGCTCACGATGTTCACGGTGTAGGCCGTGCCGGGCGTCAGGCCCGAGAGGCTCACCGACGTAGCGGCTGCCGTCAGGGTCCGGGTAGTCGTCACCGGCGTGGTCGTCACAGTGTAGCCATTGACCGCCGAGGCGCTGCCCGTGAAGCTCACCGTGGCCGAGTTGCTGGTAACCGCGCTGGCGGCCAGGGCCGTGGGGGCGTTGCACGGGGCGGCGGTGAAGTCACTGATTTGCAGGTCGTCGATACTGATACGCGGGTTCGCCCCAGCCGTAAGGTTGGTCGACGAAAGGCGCAGCCGCACGTTGCCGGCCACGTTCAGCGTGAAGGCATAGGCTGTGAGCGTACTGGTGAGCGCGGGCGGCGTCCCGGTAACCGTGTAGTTCGTCCCGCCATCAGTCGAGTATTCCAGCACGAAGCTTGGTCCCGAGTCAGTGCCGTACAGCGCGGCATTCACCGTCACCACGCCGGCTCCGGTGGTTTTATCGAAGTTCATGACCAGGGTCCCGCCGCCGCGCAGGCGCACGCTCTGGGCATTATTCTTTTTATCGCTGGCATCGTTGTTCAGCAGCAGTCCCTGAAACAGGTTCCAGCTCCCGGTGGTGAGGGCCACCGCCGTGCCGCTGGCCGCAGTAACGTAAGTCGACTGGGTGGCTGCTTCGAAGGGCTCAAAGAAGCCAGCCGGCGGCGTAGTGGCCGTTATGCTCACGGTGTTCGAGGTACCGCCGGGCGTGGTCACGCTCACTGGGAAGGCACCGGCACTGGGGGCCACAATGCGCACCGTAACCGAAGTAGCCGATACCGCGCTGGGCGTGAGCGTGCCGCCGTTGAAGTTGACGGTTGAGCCCGTGAGGTTGGTGCCCGTGAGGATAACGGGCGAGGAAATGCCCACCAGCAGGCTGGTCGGGCTGGCCGAAGTCAGCGTGGGTACGGGCGTTACACCGGTGCCGTTCAGGGTGATGGAGTAGCTGGGCGTGCCCTGGCTGTTGTTGGCGATGACGACGGTACCCGTGCGGGCACCGGCGGCCGTGGGGGTAAAGGTCAGGTCGAAGGTGGCCGTGCCGCCGTTGGCTGCCACCGTGGTCGGAGCCGTGCCACTCACGGCAAAGTTGCCGGTAGTAGTAATGCCGGTGATGGTCAGGGCATCGGTGGTGCTGGCGTTGGTGATGGTGAACGAAACAGCCGGCGAGGTGCTGCCCACGAAGGTGCTGGCAAAACCCGGGAAAGTGCTGCCGCTGGCATAGGCCGTACCAGCCTGGCTCACGGCAATCAGCGGATTGGGAGTGATGGCCACGGCCTGCGCGCTCAGATTGATGACGTAGGTGCCCTCGTCCGCGTCGTCGTTGGCGATGGTCACCGTACCCGTACGGGTGCCGGCGACGGAGGGCGTAAACGTCACGTTGAAAGTAGCCGTGCTGTTAGCGGCCACCGTGGCAGGCACGGTACCGGTCACGCTGAAATCGCCGGTCGCGGCAATACCGCTGACGTTGAGCACGGTGCCGCCCAGGTTCTCAATAATAAACGTCTTGACGTCGGTGCTGCCAATGGTGGTGCTGGCAAAACCGCTGTAGGTGCTGCCGGTGAGGTAGGTGGTGGTACCCTGCTTCACGTTGATTTCGGCCGGGGTGGCGGCCCCGCCGCAGGGTGCCAGCGTCGTGCTCATATTTCGGGGGGCCGGCGACGTGCCGTTGGCAAAGTCGGCACTGTTGACGTTGGTGTCGGTGCAGCCCGCGCCCGCGCGCAAAAGTGCCGTCGCGGTGCTGGTGGGGGCCGGCGCGACCGCGCCCTCGAAGGTGTTGCCCGTGCCGTAGCCCACAAAGTCCACCACGTTAGCGGAAACGGTGCCGGGCGCCGTGAACGTGACCGTGGTCGAGTTGTTAGCCAGGAAAATCTTAGCGCCCCCGTTGGCCACGCTGGGCGAACCGCTGGTAGGAGTAAGAGGGGTTACCTGGTCAACAGCGGGCGTGGTCAGGGCCGCGCCAACCGTGCCAGCTGTGCCCGTCAAAACCGAATAGTATTGTCCGGGTGCCAGGGTGATGCCCGTCGGGATGGCGATAGTACCCGAAACCACTGTTCCAGTGGCCGAGGCGTACTGAATGGAGTAGCCGCCGATATTGACAGCCGCCGCCGAGCGGTTAAAAATCTCCACGTAGTCACGGGCGTAGGATGTACCAACGGCTCCGCTACCGCCGCCCGCATATACCTGGCTGATAACGACGGTGGTACTCTGCCCCCTACCCGCCAGCGGCAGCAGAAAAAGCAACAAACTCAGCAGCCGCACCCAGCGGAATGACTGCCCCTTCGTGTAAAGTGTATGCATAAACAGTGAGTGATTGATTGATTGATGGTGGGAAATAAAAATGAAACAACAATACCGAAAACCTCCCTCCCGAATGACCGCAGCAGGCGGCCTTCAGCCAGGCGAAATTATACCAATGAAAACCATACAGGAGCATGTTTTTCAACTCGCCTGCATAGTCTCGTGAAAATGCCTTTCAGCAAGGTAGGCAAAAAAAGCGCGCCTGTTCAGCCCCACCGCACAACTGGCCGCAATCCTATCTGCTACCCGCTTATTATCATTGTGTGAACCCAGCGCGGGCCCCTACTTCAGCGCCCGCAGCTGCTCCAGGGCCTCCTGGGTTTCCCTGGGCTTGTTCCGTTCCAGCTCCTCCGCCGAGGCCGGATTTTTGGGCTGGGTGCCGTAGAAAGTCAGAATATTCTGCCGGGCGATAGGGTTGAGATTTTCGAACTTCCTGGCCGCGAGCTTGCGCAGCCACTCCCCGTAGGTTTCATCGGCCAGCGGGTACTCGCCCGCGCGGGTAGGATGGCCGGTATCGAAGTCCTCATTGGCCAGGGCCAGGGGCTCGGCGGCGGTGTCGGCGGGCTGCCGGGCCACGTTGGCGCAGTACTTGGCCATCACCGTCCGGAAGCTGCTCCGGAAAAACTGCTGCGCTTCGGGCGTGGGCAGCTTGAAGGCAAACGGCTTGAGGGGCCCAATCTTGGGTAGAATCCGAATGAAGTACGAGATGATGCGGGCCCCAAAGCCGGGCTTCTCGTACTCGTTGCCGTACTCCTTGCGAAACTGCTTGGGGCTGTTGCGCTGCAGGTAATCGCGGCGGTGGGCACCGGGGCTCAGCTTCTTGATATCCTTGCGCTTGTAGTGCCACGCCGAGCGGGCCGCCGTCGGAATCAGCTGGCTCACGGCAAAGCGGAAGCTGGCAATACTCAGGTCCACATTCACGATGACCTGGCCCAGCTCCAGGCCATAGGTTTGCAGAAAAGCCCGCTCCAGCACCGCCTTGCTCACCTGAAACCCGATTTTCTGGTGGTAGTCCTGGGTGTGGTACTTGCCGCTGGCCAGCTGCACCACATCGAAGGCGAACTCCAGCTGCGTGTGCTGCTTGGGAGCCTGATGGTAGGTAATGACATCACCAAATTTGGCCCGCAGCTCCGGATACACCGATGCCATGGCCCGGTTGGTGCCTTCGGGGTGGCCGCTGATGTCCGCTTCATAGTGGGCCAACGCCCCCAGGGAAAAGGCGTAGTCGTTGCGGTCATGCGACTGCCGGATGAGGTTGCGCACGAAATCGCCCGACCGCACATAGTGCGTCAGGTTCGTAAACAGCGCCGAGCCAAACGGATAGTAGCCCATATCCTGAATAATGGCCCCGCCGTAGGCGTAGGCTTTGGCATCCAGGAGCTGCTCGGGCGTGGTGCCGGGATAGCGCCGCAGAATGGCCGGCACCAGGCAGCGCTCCCAGGTCGAGTCGATGTTGGCCTGGTGAGTGAGTACCGAGTAGGCAGCCGCCGGACGGGCCGCCAGCACCATCAGCACCACCAGCAAAAGGGAATGTAAGCGCAACATGAAATAATGGATAAGCACAGCGTTGGCTGCTTGCAACGGCAAACTACTCTTTACCGTTGCGCCCGGCCGCCCGGTCCAACAGCCAATCCTCTTCGCCAGATTATAGCAGCCCCGCAACACCCTTCACATTCAGCCGGGCAAACTTCTGCACGCGGGCAAATTTGGCCATTGCTTCCTCCAGCTCCTCATCCCTGGGCAGCGGAGTTGGCACCTGAGTCAGCAGCCGCTCAAAGACGGAGGCGGCAATATCCATGTACCCAAGCAGTAGAAGGTACAGCTGCTTCTTTTCGTCTTCGGCGTAGCCCTTCACCCGGATGGCCTTGGTAAGCGTATCGAGTTGGGTGGTTTCGTCGGTAAACAGGTCGCGCAGGGCGCTACGGCGCTGCCCATACTCCTGTAGCTCGTCGGCGCTGGCGGCCGAAGCGGCAAATGGGAAACTTCCATTTGCGAAAGCCACCGCTCTGGCAAAGGCCGTTTCGGCGGCGTACACCGTGGCCAGGTGCTTTTGCAAACTGGTCCACAGTCCAGTCCGGGCTTTGTCGAAGGTGCTGGGGCTGGTCTCGCTCATGGAAAGGGAAGTTAAAGTGGCGTGCTGTAAAAGTATGGGAGCAGGTCGCCAATTCGGACTTTCGCCTCCCTAAGTCACCTTTTTTAAGGCCGCTTTTTACACATCACCCTGAAAAATCAAAACCCCGTTTCCAGGCTGGAAACGGGGTTTATTGTAGAGAGCGAGGGATTCGAACCCCCGGACCTGTTACAGTCAGCGGTTTTCAAGACCGCCGCAATCGACCACTCTGCCAGCTCTCTGGAAAAGAATTATAAATTATAAATTTTGAATTATAAATTGACAGCTTGCAATTTATAATTCAAAATTTATAATTGAAAAAAGTAGAGAAGGGGGGATTCGAACCCCCGATACCGTTGCCGGTATAACGGTTTTCGAAACCGTCGCATTCGACCACTCTGCCACCTCTCTAACAGGCTCCCCGAGTGATTGGGGAGTGCAAAAGTAGCAAGGAATAGGGTATGAAAGACTAGGTGTGAAGAATTTTTCGGAATTTTTCTGCTATCGCATTCACAATCAATTCCTCATTTTTCTTTCTCATTCTTCTCTGCGCGAAGCATTTCCTGCATCATCAGCCGGCGGCGACCGGTGATGGCGTCCATGCTCACGTTCACCTCGAAGCCGATGATAAGGGTCATGCACACGAATTCGAGCCAGACCATGAAGCCCACCAATGCCCCAATGGAGCCGTAAAATGTGTTGTAGGAATCGAAAATGCGCACGTAGAGCGTGAATAGAAACGAGACCAGGAAGATGAGCAGCGTGGCCACGATGGCCCCCGTCGACACCAGCGGCCATTTGTCGTGCACGGGCGGCACGAAGTAATAAATCACGCACGTCGTGCTCAGAAATAACCCCACCAGCGAGCCGTAGCGGATAAGCGTCAGCACCAGACCGGTAAACCGCTCGGGCACGATTTCATAAAACACCAGCCCATCAATCAGGTAAGTACCGAAGAAGATGCCGGCAATGGCCAGCACCAGAATCAGCGACAGCACGAACGTGAGCGCCGTGGCAATCATGCGCTTGCGCAGGTAGCTGCGGTGCTTAAACCACGGGTACTTTTTCTCGAAGGCATCGAGCAGGGCCATGATGCCGTTGGAGCTGAGCACCAGGGCCGTACCGAAGCCGAAGGACAGCAAGCCGCCGTGCGGGATGTTCACGATGTCCTCAATGGTAGAAGCCGTTGCCGCGTACAGCTCGCGCGGCATAAAATCGGCCAGGAACTGCAGGATATCCACGTTCAGGTTCGGTACGGGGATGTACGGAATGAGCGTGAACAGGAAAATAATGGTCGGAAACAGGGCCACCGTGAGGTTGAAGGCCATGTAGGCGGCGCGCTTCTCCAGGCTATCAAGGCGCAGCTCTTGCAGAACGCGGTCGAGCACGTCGTAGAGCGAGGCCTGGCCGCCGGGCAGCCGCAGCCGCTTCAGGCCCACAATCAGCCGCCGGTACGGCCGTTGCTGGCGCACATCGGGGAAGCGGGCACGGCGAAGAGCGGGCGTTTTCAAGGAGGGTTGAGGGTTAAGGGTTGGCCGTCATGCTGAGCTTGCCGAAGCATCTCTACCGCGTAACTAACTCAATCGATTGGAATACTAATGAGGTAGAGATGCTTCGGCTGCGCGGACACCAGATGAGCATGACGTTCTGGTTTAGTCCTTTCAACTCACTTTCCAAAGGCGGCCGGCGCGGGCGCATCGGGCGGAACAGCGCCGGGCGTGGGCAGCACCGGGCTATCAAATTCATCTTCACCAAAATACGGCAGCAGCCGCTCCTGAATGTTTACGGGCATGGGCACGGGCCGGCCGGTGGTGGTAGCCACAAACACCATCAGCGTGTGGCCTTCGGTGAGCAAGTCCCCGGTTTCGTTGTAAATCTCATACTCAAACAGCACGCGGGCACCCTCGGGCGGCTGGCGCAGTAAGAGCCGCACGGTCAGCAGGTCGTCGTAGCGAGCCGGGCGGCGAAAGCGGGTGCGGATTTCACCAACCGGCATGCCCACGCCATCGGCCTCCAGCTCCTTGTAGCTGATGCCGAGCTTGCGGAATGCCTCGGTGCGGGCCACCTCAAAATACGCCGCGTAGTTGCCGTGATAGACGTAGCCCATCTGGTCGGTTTCGGCGTAGCGCACGCGGATTTGGATATCGGAGGTGTACATATTGATAGCTAAAACGTCATGTCGAGCGTAGCCGAGACATCTCGCTCGAATCGTTGCATCGACAGGATTACTGCTGCACGCGAGATGTCTCGGCTACGCTCGACATGACGCTCTGTTAAGTTACTTAATTCCGGCCCGGTTCAGCGCGGCCTGGTAGCGCCGTGCATTCATAATGTGCTCCCGCTCATTGGGGGCAAAGGCGTGGTAGCCGCTAAAATCCTCCTTGGCGCAGAAATAAAGGTAGTTATTGCTCTCCGGCTTCAGCACGGCGTCGATGCTGGCGATGCTGGGCAGGTTGATGGGGCCGGGCGGCAGGCCGGCGTATTTGTAGGTGTTGTAGGGCGAATCCTTTTGCAGATGTACGTTGAGCACGCGCTTGATGGTGAAGTCGCGGTTGGCGTAGACGACCGTTGGGTCGGCCTGCAGCTTCATGCCTTTTTTCAAGCGGTTGAGGTACACGCCCGCGATGCGGGGGCGCTCGTCGGCATGCTGCTGCTGCTCGGCTTCCACGATGCTGGCCAGGGTGCTCACCTGGGCGCGGGTGAGGTTGAGCTTCTCGCGCCGGGCGTCGCGGGCCGGGGTCCAGAACTTCTCATATTCCTTCTTCATCCGCTTCATGAGGTTGTCGGCGGAGGTGTTCCAGTACAGCTCGTAGGTGTTCGGGATGAACATGCTGAGCACGGTAGTGGTGTCGAAACCCAGGCTGCGGGTGTAGCTCGGGCTGCTCAGCAGCGAGTCAATCTGGGCGGGGCGGGCATCAATCTGGTTCGAGAGCTTATCGGCCAGCTCGCGGCGCAGGCGCACGTTGGTGAAGGTGAGCTTGAGCGGCGACTGCAGGCCGGCCTTGAGCACGTTGACGAGCTGGCGGTTGGTGTAGCCGTCCTTCAGCTCGTAGCGGCCGGGCTTCACGTGGGCCGGATACTTCATGAGCTTGGCCACGAAGTGCAGCGAGAGCTTGTCGACCACCGCGCCGGTGGCGTCAATAGTTTTTAGGGCCGCCTGCCAGTCGTCGTCGCGGTGCACCACCACGTAGGTGGGCTTGCCTTTGGTTTCGATGTTGGCGGTGAAGAACACCTGATAAAAATAATAGGAGAAGCAGACCAGCGCGAGCGTGAAGACGACGCTCACGGTGGCCCAGCGCCGACGACGTTTCAGGGCTTGGTCGCGGCGTTCGATGACCGACATTTTGGCGGGTTGGGACATGGGGACTGGGGAGAATATCGGGGAGGCGGCGTCAAAAGTACGAACGGCCGCAACCCCGGGGCCTAAGTTGCGTCCTGTTTGCTCCATTTCGGCCGGGCGTAGTACCTTGCCCGCATCTTTGGGCCGGCCGCCAGCTTCTGGTAGCCGCTGGCCGGCGGCCACCGGCCGTTTTCCCCCTCCTTGTTATATCAACCTCCAGCTCCTTATATGCCCGCCACTCTTCTTCGCATTCACCCCGAAAACCCGCCTCATAACCGCATTCAGCAAGCCGTTGACGTATTGCGCAAGGGCGGTGTCATCATTTACCCCACCGACACCGTGTACGGCATCGGCTGCGATGTAACCAATGCCAAGGCCGTTGAAAAGGTGTGCCGCATCAAGAAGCTCTTCCCCGAAAAGGCCAACCTGAGCTTCATCTGTCACGACTTATCGCACATTTCCGACTATGCCCACGGCATCACTACGGAAACCTATAAAGTCATCAAAAAAGCCCTACCCGGCCCGTTCACCTTCATTTTTGAGGCCAGCAGCAACGCTCCGCGCTTCGGCGGCACCAAGCGCAAGACCGTCGGCATTCGGATACCCGATAACCAGATTATCCTGCAATTGGTGAAGGAGCTGGGCAACCCCATCGTGAGCACCTCAGTGCGCGAGGACGAAAACACCATCGATGAGTACGTGACCGACCCGGACCTGATTTTCGAGAAATACCGCATGCTGGTCGACCTCGTCATCGACGGCGGCTTCGGCAATAACGTGCCCAGCACTATCATCGACTGCACCAACGACGACTTCGAGCTCATCCGCCAGGGCGCCGGCGACATTGAGCAGTATTTGTAATAGCCGAGCCGCGACCCTACGCTCAACGAATCAGCCCCGATGCCTTTACTGGCATTGGGGCTATTTCATTAAGCACACAGCACTAGCGGCACTAGCCCCGCTCCTACTCGCCCAGGCTGCGCTGGTGTTTCCAGCGCCGATGCGTCCACAGGTACTGCTCGGGCGAGGCGCGCATGTCCTTCTCCAGCTGCCGGGCGAAGGCTTCCGCAATGGGAAACGTGCCATGTGGGGCACTGGCCACCGTACGGCTGTCGGGCATTTCAGTGAACGTGACTTCGTAGTACCCGCGCCGCACCCGGCGGATACCAATGTACAGCACGACGCAATTGAACTGCGTGACCAGCCGGTCGGCGCTGGAATAAAAGCTGGTATCCTGGTTCAGGAAGGTCGTCCAATACGGCCGGTCCTCGGGGCCGGCAGCCTGGTCGGTGAGCAGGCTGAGGGTACAGCCGTAATTCTTATGGGCTACCAGATAGCGCAACGTGGCCGGCATGGGCACGGCATCGGCCCCCAACCGAGTGCGCAGCCGGCGCGTGAAGTGCTCAAAAAACGCATTGTTCAGCGGCTTGTACACGCCCGCCGCCCGGCCTGGAAACTCCAGGGCCGCGCCGTTCAGCAGCCACTCCCAGTTGCCCATATGCGAGCCCAGCGAGAGCACCAGCCGCTGCTCGGCAAACGGCTGGGCCATCAGCTCAGGATTGGTGAAGTGCATGCGCGGGGCCAGCTCGGCAGGGCTGATGGTCGCCATCTTCAAGATTTCGACTATCACCTGCGAAAAGTGCCGGTAGAAAGCCTTGCCAGTGCGCTTTACCTCCGCCGGGCTCATTTCCGGAAAGGACCTGCTCAGGTTCTGCTGCAACACCCGCCAGCGGTAGCGCACCACGTAGGTCAGCAGAAAGTAAATACCCTCGCCCAACCCGTAAAGCACCGGCATGGGCAGGCGCGACAGGCCCAGCAGCGCCCACCGCAGGGGCTCGTAGTACCAGGCGTAGGGGCGTTTGGCACCCGGCAACCTGGCGGTGCTAGCCGTGCTCATCGGGGTATGGCGGCTCCGGCCGGCGCATAGTCGGCGGCACTGCGCTCGCCGATGGCCCGGTGCCCGGCCAGCAGCTTCTTGTTGCCCGGCCCCCCATACACCTCAATAAACAGCGTGAACGGCCCATCGGGCAGCGGCCCCGCTGGCAGCTGCCCGACCACGGTGGTCGGCCGGCCGCTCTGGGGCGTGAGGGTGGCGTCGGCATCGGCGGCCGAGCCGTCGGGCGTGGTGAGGTGGTAATGCACGCGCAGGGGCTGGCCAGCGGGCGCGTTGTGCAGCTCGGTATAGAAAAAAACAGTTTCGGCCCCGCGGCCGTAGCCGCCGCCGGGTGTGCGGGTGAGCCGGTAGCCGCCCCGGGCAAAATTGTCGTCGCCCCCACTGCGGGCGGCGGGGCGCGCTAGCAGTACCACGTCGGTCAGAAACACCCCGGCGGGGCCTTCCACCACCAGCGGCTTCTCCACGGTGGTTTCGCCGTTGGCGGCGCTATACAGGTCGCGCACGGTACCGCGCAGCGTGTATTTCCCATCGGGCAGCATGATGCGCTTGAGAAAGCTCTGCGGATTTTTGATGGCAATGGTGGTGTCCGTGAGCACCGGCGGCTTGAGGGTAATGACCTCCCGATAAGCCGGTTTGCCGTCGGCTTTCAAAATTTCCAGCGTGACCGTAGCCGCCGACTGAAACGAGCGGGGGGCCCGCTGCCGGTAAGTAAGCGGCTGGGTGGGCACGGTCACGTAGATTTCGACTTCGCCGCCCTTCTCCACCTTATTCAGGTTTCGAAAGCGGGCGACATCGAGCAAAATCTGGGGCGGGGCTGCCTGAGCGGCCAGCGCGCTAAGGGCAATGAGCAGGAGGAAGAGGAAGCGCATGGAACAAAAGTAAGGCCGGGGCCACGGCAGCCCGCCCGATAGAACGCGAAAGCTCCGCTACTGGTGGCACGTGCGCAGCATAATTCGGCTACGGCCCGGCCGGTGGCGAGGAGGGCCGCATATTTGCGTCTTGTCAATAATTCGATGAGCCAGGGCGTTTCGCAGCCCCGCTGGCTCATCGGTAACGGCGTCCGGCTGCCTTTATCCGAATCAATGATTATTCTCACCGAACTCCATTACCACCCCCCGGCCGCACTCTTCGCCGAGCTGCTCCGGGCCGATGGCTTGCTGCTGGAAGCCCAGGAGCACTACCGCAAGCAAACCTACCGCAACCGCTGCCTTATTCGCACGGCGCAAGGCGTGCAGCCCCTCACCGTGCCGGTAATCGACGGCAACCGGGCCGAAAAAGTGACGGCGGCGGCCATCGAAATCGACTACCGCCAGAACTGGATTCACCGGCACTGGCGCACCCTGCAAACTGCCTACGGCAATAGTCCGTACTTTGAGTACTACGCCGACTACTTCCACGATATTTACGTAGGTAAGCCGGCGCTGCTATTCGACCTCAACCGGCAGTTTCTGCTTTTATTATTGCGCTGCTTTCGCCTCACGCTCCCCGTCCAGCTCACTACCGAATACTACGCCCACTACCCGCCGGGCCAGCTCGCGGCTGATTCAATCCTTGACAGACGCGACTGGCTGACACCCAAAACTGCTTCCCAATCCCCGAAACCTGACACTCCGGCAGTTCAGTCCCTGGTCCTGCCCTACCCCCAGGTATTTGGCCCAGGTTTTGAGCCGGGGCTGAGCGTGCTGGACTTGTTGTTTTCGCAAGGGCCGGCTGCCGGCAGCTTTTTGCGGTAACCTGCGTATTTCTGCCGACGTTAGTATCACCTGAGTGCTTACCGGGTTTCTTTCCGCCCGAACCTTCGCCCGAATCTGCTTGTTTTCAAGCGACATCGGCCCAACCCGTCATTCGTGTACTCGCCCGACGCGGGGCTATTCGATTTTTTTACTACGTTTATTGGAATGGAAGCTAAATTCTCAAACCGCGTCAAAGAGGTTATTTCCCTCAGTCGGGAGGAAGCCATCCGTCTCGGGCACGATTATATCGGTACCGAGCACCTGTTGCTGGGCATGATTCGCGAAGCCGAAGGCACCGCGCTGGGCTTGCTGCGCAAGCTGGGCGTGTCCATCGATGAGCTGAAGTTCTCGCTCGAACAGGCTACCCGCAACACCGCCACCCAGGGCACCAGCATCACCGGCTCGATTCCGCTCACCAAGCAGACCGAGAAGGTGTTGAAAATAACCTACCTGGAGGCCAAAATCTTCAAGTCCGAAATCATCGGCACCGAGCACCTGTTGTTGTCTATCCTGCGGGACGAGGACAATATTTCTTCCCAAATTCTCAGCAAATTCAACGTGAACTACGAAACTGTGCGCGACTCGCTGGATTACCATGGTAACGCCGGCTCTGTCCCGCAAAACCGCACCCCCGACACCGACGACGACGACAACGACAAGTTGTTTGGCGGCGGCACTCCCGGCCGCGGTGCCGGGGCTGGCACCACCAAGAAGCCCGGCGAAAAATCGCGCACTCCGGTGCTCGACAACTTCGGCCGCGACCTCACCAAAATGGCCGAGGACGACAAGCTCGACCCCATTGTGGGCCGCGAAAAGGAAATTGAGCGCGTAGCCCAGATTCTAAGCCGCCGCAAAAAGAATAACCCCATTCTCATCGGTGAGCCCGGCGTGGGCAAAACGGCCATCGCCGAAGGCCTCGCCCTGCGCATCATCCAGAAGAAGGTAAGCCGCGTGCTCTTCAATAAGCGCGTAGTAACGCTGGACCTGGCTTCGCTGGTGGCCGGCACCAAGTACCGTGGTCAGTTTGAGGAGCGCATGAAGGCCGTGATGAACGAGCTGGAGAAGTCGCCCGACGTGATTCTGTTTATTGACGAGCTGCATACCATCGTAGGGGCTGGCGGGGCTTCGGGCTCGCTCGATGCTTCCAACATGTTTAAGCCGGCCCTGGCCCGCGGCGAAATTCAATGCATCGGCGCCACTACGCTGGATGAGTACCGTCAGTACATCGAGAAAGACGGGGCCCTGGCCCGTCGTTTCCAGATGGTGATGGTGGACCCCACCACGCCCGAGGAGACCATTGAAATCCTGCACAACATCAAGGACAAGTATCAGGACCACCACCACGTGGTGTACACCGATAAGGCCATTGAGCAGTGCGTGCTGCTGTCGGACCGTTACATGTCTGACCGTTTCCTGCCGGACAAGGCCATTGATATTCTCGATGAGGCCGGTGCCCGTGTGCACATCAACAATATTGTGGTGCCCGAAGATATTCTCACGCTCGAAGAGCAGATTGAGAACATCAAAGGCGAGAAAAACCGCGTGGTGAAATCGCAGAAATACGAGGAAGCCGCCAAGCTCCGCGACACCGAGAAGAAACTTCTGGACCAACTCGAAACGGCTAAAAAGAGCTGGGAAGAGGAAACCAAGAAGAAGCGCTACACGGTGAAAGAGGAGAACGTGGCCGAGGTTATCGCCATGATGACCGGCATCCCCGTTTCGCGCGTGGCACAGAACGAAAGCCAGAAACTTCTCAACATGAACGAGGAGCTGCAAGGCAAAGTAATTGGCCAGGACAAAGCCATCAAACAGCTCGTGAAAGCCATTCAGCGCACGCGGGTTGGTTTGAAGGACCCCAAGAAGCCGATTGGCTCGTTCGTATTCCTCGGCCCGACGGGCGTGGGTAAGACGGAGCTGGCCAAGGTGCTCGCTACCTACCTCTTCGATAAGGAAGATGCGCTGGTGCGCGTCGACATGTCGGAATACATGGAGAAATTCAGCGTATCGCGCCTGGTGGGCGCGCCTCCCGGCTACGTGGGCTACGAAGAGGGTGGCCAGCTGACGGAAAAAATCCGCCGCAAGCCGTATTCGGTTATCCTGCTCGATGAGATTGAGAAGGCGCACCCGGACGTGTACAACCTGCTGTTGCAGGTGCTGGACGACGGTATCCTGACCGACGGCCTCGGCCGCAAGGTGGACTTCCGGAACACCATCATCATCATGACTTCGAATATCGGGGCACGGGACCTGCAGGACTTTGGCGCGGGCATCGGCTTCGGCACCAAGGCCCGCGAGGCCAACATGGACGAGCTAACCAAGGGCACCATCACCAACGCCCTGAAGAAGACTTTTTCGCCCGAGTTCCTCAACCGTTTGGATGACGTTATCGTCTTCAACTCGCTGGATAAAAAGGATATTCACAAAATCATCGACATCAGCCTGGCCAAGCTCCTCTCGCGGGTGCAGGCCCTGGGCTACCGTGTCGAGCTGACCGAGAAGGCCAAGGATTTTGTGTCGGATAAAGGCTACGACCCCAAATACGGTGCCCGTCCGTTGAATCGTGCCATCCAGAAGTACATCGAAGACCCGATTGCCGAGGAAATCCTCAAGGCGCAGGTGGTGCAGGGCGACGTCATCACGGCGGACTACACCGAAGGTGCCGAGGAACTGACCTTTGCCGTGAGCAAAAGCGGCGAGGCACAGAACCTGGCCAGCGACGAGCGCCCGGCCGAAACGCCGGAAGCTCCGGACTCGGACGCGAAGAAGTAGCTTGCGGCAGTAGCACATGCTTTAGCTTGTGCCTGAGTAGCAAAGGCCGGCCCCAGCAATGGAGCCGGCCTTTTCGTTGTTAATTTGGTATTCGCTAACTCCTCAATTCCCGCTCGCCATGTCTGCCGCCCTCGCCCAGCCCAAGCTTCCGCCCAAAACCTGGTACAGTCCGGAAGAATACCTCGCGTTCGACAACGCGGCCGAAGGCCGGTTCGAATACATGGATGGCCGCATCACGCCCGTGGGCCAGCCCGATATGGTGAACGTGCTCGACCCCACCTTTCGGGCGGGGGCCAGCCCGGCCCACTACCGCTTGGCAAACCGATTAGCAGGCTTGTTATTCAGCCGACTGCGAAATGGGTGCGAAGCCGCATCCAGCGATGCCCGCGTCCATATCCCCGTAACCCGCGCCTACACTTACCCCGACTTGGTTATCGTGTGCGGCAAGCCGGAGTACCTCGACCCTGAAGCCGCTCTGCCCTCGCTCACTAATCCGAAAGTCATCATTGAAATCCTTTCCGATTCGACGGCCGAATACGACCGGATGGGTAAGTTTATGCGCTACCGCAGCATCGAAGCGTTGCAGGAGTACGTGTTGATTGACTCCCGCCAGCTGGCCGTGGAAGTATTCAGCCGGCACGCAAACGGTTGGAACTACGCGCCAGCCACCGAGCCGGCCGACTTGCTGACACTCACCAGTGTGGGCGTGCGCATAGCGCTGAGCGAGCTGTACGCAGGCATTGTGGGCGAGTTATAAGCCCCCGAGCGGCTGCGCATTATCTTGCTGCCTGATTCTAACTAACATCGCCGAACCCCAGCACTTTCACTCCCTTCTCCATGAATTTTCTGCAAAGAGCGGCCCTGGCCGGGGCCGGCGCGGCCCTCACCAGCGGGGCCATGGCGCAATCGGCCCCGGTGGCTCCAATCAAGCCCAAGGTATTCACCGATTTCGGCATCACGCGCACCGACAACTACTACTGGCTGAACCAGCCGACCGAACCGGCTGTCCTGAAATATCTCAACGCGGAGAATGCCTATTTCGACCAGCAGATGGCCGGGGCGCAGGCATTGCAGAAGAAGCTGGCCGCCGAAATTAAGAACCGCATCAAGCAGGAAGATGCCACCGAGCCTTACCGCGACAATGGGTACTACTACTACTCACGCTTTGAGTTTGCTTCGGAATACCCGGTTTATTGCCGCAAGAAGGGCAGCGTAATCGGGCCGGAAGAGGTGCTGCTCAACGGCGATGAGATGGGCACCGGCCAGAAGTATTTTCAGATTGGCGACTGGTCCGTGAGCGATAATAACCAGCTGCTGGCCTTCTCGGTAGACACCGTGAGCCGGCGGCTCTACACGCTGCGCTTCAAAGATATTGCGACGGGCAAGCTGTTGCCGGAGCGTATTGTCAACACGGGCGGCGAGGTGGTTTGGGCGGCCGACAATAAGACGGTGTTCTACACCAAAAAGAACGTGACCACGCTGCTGCCCTATCAGGTGTATCGGCACACGCTGGGCACCGACCCCAAGGGCGACGCGCTGGTGTATGAGGAGCGCGACAACACGTTTAACGTGCAGGTGAACCGGTCGAAATCAAAGAAATATATCGGCATCGAGCTCGCCAGCTCGCTGTCGTCGGAGTACCGCTACCTGGAGGCCAGTGCGCCCACCGAGCAGCCCAAGGTGTTTCAGCGCCGTGAGAAGGACCACCTGTATCAGGTGGAGCACCTGGCCGACAAATTCTACATCCGGACCAATTGGCAGGCCCCCAACTACCGCCTGATGACCACGCCCGTGGCCACCACCGGCAAAGCCACCTGGACCGATGCGCTGACCCGCCACCCGGAAATTTTCCTCGATAACTTCGAGCTGTTCAAGGAATATTTTGTGCTGAACGAGCGCAAGGGTGGCCTGCGCCAGCTGCGCGTGGTGAGCCTGAAAGACAAACAGGAGCATTACCTGCCCTTTGAAGAGCCGGCTTACACGGCCACTATCGGCGTGAACCGGGAGCAGGACACGCCGGTACTGCGCTATAACTACACCTCGCTCACCACCCCGGCCTCCATCTTTGAGTACGACATGAGCACCCGTGTCGCGACCCTGCTGAAGGAGCAGCCGGTGCAGGGCAACTACAACAAGTTCGACTACGTGACGGACCGCGTATTCGTGAAATCGCGGGATAACAAGTTCATTCCCATGTCCATCGTGTATAAGAAGGGCACGAAGCTGGACGGGAGCGCACCGCTGCTGCAATACGCCTACGGCTCCTACGGCTTTTCGCAGGACCCCACCTTCAGCGCCGCCCGCCTGAGCTTGCTGAACCGGGGCTTCGTGTACGCGCTGTGTAACATTCGGGGCGGGCAGGAAATGGGCCGACAGTGGTTTGAGGACGGCCGGATGCTGCACAAAATCAACAGCTTCAACGACTTTATCGACTGTTCCGAATACCTCACCAAGCCGCACGAGGCCACCGTAGGCAGTGCCAAGGTACAGCAGCGCTACACGGCTTCGGATAAGCTATTTGCCATGGGCGGCAGCGCCGGCGGCCTGCTGATGGGGGCCGTGCTGAACATGCGGCCCGCCCTCTACAAGGGCGTGATTGCCGCCGTGCCGTTCGTGGATGTGGTTACGACCATGGCCGACCCCACCATCCCGCTCACCACCAGTGAGTACGACCAATGGGGCAACCCCGCCGACGAGGAATACTTCAAGTACATGCTCTCCTACTCGCCCTACGACAACGTGAAAGCGCAGGCTTACCCCAACATTCTGGTTACCACCGGCCTGCACGACTCGCAGGTGCAATATTATGAGCCGGCCAAATGGGTAGCCAAGCTACGGGCCCGCAAGACGGATAAGAACCTACTGCTGCTGCACACCGACATGGTAGCCGGCCACGGCGGGGCGTCGGGCCGCTTCAAGTCGATTGACGACACGGCCCGGCAATACGCGTTTATGCTGATGCTGCTGGGCAAGACGCTGTAGAGCGGCACGGAAGAGAGATGAAAGAACGTCATGCCGAGCGCAGCCGAGGCATCTCGCGTGCCCTAGTAAACCCAGTCGATTGGATTACTGCCACACGCGAGATGCCTCGGCTACGCTCGGCATGACGTTCTGCTCTTCCTATCCTGCGCCCCGTAATCTACCCGTAACCTACCTTTGGCTTCCAATTCCCGCGCACCCATCCCACCCGCGCGCTTACCCCTGCTCATGCCCGACCCGCACGCCCACGCCCACCTTTCCAAAACCGATTTGCTGGCCCGCAAAAACGAAGAAGCCCTGCTCGGCGGCGGCCAGGCCCGCATCGACGCTCAACACAAAAAAGGCAAGCTCACCGCCCGCGAACGGGTTGATTTGCTGATGGACGAAGGCTCGTTCGAGGAAATCGGCAAGTTCGTGATGCACCGCTCCAAAGACTTTGGGCTGGATAAAGAGCATTACCTCGGCGATGGCGTGATAACCGGCTACGGCACGGTGAATGGCCGGCTGGTGTACATTTTCTCGCAGGATTTCACGGTTTTCGGTGGCTCATTGAGCGAAACCCACGCCGAGAAAATCGTAAAAATCATGGACCTCGCCATGAAGAACGGCGCGCCCGTCATCGGCCTGAATGACTCGGGCGGGGCCCGGATTCAGGAAGGCGTGGTGAGCCTCGGTGGCTACGCCGACATCTTCTATAAGAATACCCTGGCCTCGGGCGTGGTGCCGCAGCTCTCGGCCATTATGGGGCCATGCGCGGGCGGCGCGGTGTATTCGCCGGCCATCACCGACTTTATTCTGATGGTGGAGCACACGAGCTACATGTTCGTGACCGGCCCCAACGTGGTGAAAACCGTGACCCACGAAGAAGTAACCAGCGAAGAGTTGGGCGGGGCCAGCACCCACTCGGCCAAAAGCGGCGTGACGCACTTCAGCTGTGCCAACGAAGTGGTGGCCATCAATAATGTCAAGCAGCTGCTGAGCTACATGCCGCAGAACTGCGAGGAAACTGCCCCCGCCCAGCCCTACGAGGCCAGCGGCGACGAAAGCCGCCCGGCGCTGGATAAGCTGATTCCCGACAACGCCAACCAGCCCTACGACATGCGTGAGGTGATTGAAGGCATTATCGATGCAAATTCCTTCCTCGAAGTCCACCAGAATTTCGCCGAGAATATCGTGGTTGGTTTCGCCCGGCTGGCGGGCCGCAGCATCGGCATCGTGGGCAACCAGCCGGCCGTGCTGGCCGGCGTGCTCGACATCAATGCCAGCACCAAAGCCGCCCGTTTCGTGCGCTTCTGCGATGCGTTCAACATCCCGCTGCTGGTGCTGGAGGACGTGCCCGGCTTCCTGCCCGGCACCGACCAGGAGTGGCGCGGCATCATCACCAACGGGGCCAAATTGCTCTACGCCTTCTGCGAGGCCACCGTGCCGCGCATCACCGTCATCACCCGCAAAGCTTATGGCGGGGCTTATGATGTGATGAACTCCAAGCATATTGGGGCCGATATGAACTACGCCTGGCCCACGGCCGAAATCGCCGTAATGGGTGCCAAAGGCGCGGCCGAAATCATCTTCAAACGCGAAATCGCCAAGGCCGACGACCCGGCCGCCAAGCTCCAGGAGAAGGTCGACGAGTACCAGGAGAAATTCGCCACGCCCTATCGCGCCGCCCACCGCGGCTTCGTGGACGAGGTAATTCTACCCTCGCAGACGCGTCAGAAACTGATTCGCGCCTTCAAGATGCTGGAGAACAAAGTGGATACTATGCCGCGTAAGAAGCACGGCAACATTCCGCTGTAAAGTCGGCTTATTTGGACGTCATGCTGAGCTTGCCGAAGCATCTCTACCGCAATAGTAATTATTTACTTACGCGGCAGAGATGCTTCGGCAAGCTCAGCATGACGTTATTAACATTAATAACTCCCTACTATGCGTCCCGAATCGTTCGAATTCCTCCAAGCTTACCTCAACAATCCCTCTCCCACCGGCTTCGAAAAAGAAGGCCAGAAACTGTGGCTGGAGTACCTCAAGCCCTATATCGACGAATATTTCGTGGATACCTACGGCACGGTGGTGGGCGTGATTAACCCCAAGGCGAAATACAAAGTCGTCATCGAGGCGCACGCCGATGAGATTTCCTATTTCGTGAATTACATCACCAAGGAAGGCTATTTGTATCTGCGGCGCAACGGCGGTTCCGACCCGCTGGTAGCGCCCAGCAAACGGGTAAATATCTTCGGTGAGAAAGGCATAGTGAAGGCCATTTTTGGCTGGCCCGCCATCCACGTCCGCAAGGTGGAGCAGGACAAAGCGCCCACCATCGAGACGGTGTTTTTGGACTGCGGCGCGAGCAGCGCCGAGGAAGTGGCCGAAATGGGCGTGCACGTGGGCTCCGTAGTCACGTTTGAGGACGAGATGACGGTGCTCAACGACAAGTTTTACGTGGGCCGGGCGCTCGACAACCGCGTGGGCGGCTTCATGATTGCCGAGGTGGCGCGCATGCTGAAGGAGAACAAGAAAAAGCTGCCCTTCGGCCTCTACATCGTGAATGCCGTGCAGGAGGAAATTGGCCTGCGCGGAGCCGAAATGGTAGCCCACCGCATCAACCCCGACGTGGCCATCATCACCGACGTGACGCACGACAGCCAGTCGCCGATGTATGAGAAAAAGACGGCTGGCGACATTTCCTGCGGCAAAGGCCCGGTGATTACCTACGGCCCGGCCGTGCAGAACAACCTGCGCGACCTCATCATCGACACCGCCAAAAAAGCCGAAATTCCGTTCCAGCGCGCCGCCGCCACCCGCGCTACCGGCACCGATACAGATGCCTTTGCCTACTCCGGCTCCGGCGTGGCTTCGGCCCTGATTTCACTGCCGCTGAAGTACATGCACACCACCGTGGAAACCGTGCACAAAGACGACGTGGAGAGCGTAACGCAGCTCATTTACGAAACGCTGCTGCGCATCGAAGACGGCCACGATTTCCGGTATTTTGTCTGAACCGCGGATTTATCGGATTAGTCGGATTCACCGGATTTTGTGGCCGAATCGACATAGTAAAAGGCCCGCAACTGCGGGCTTTTTTGTTGCTTGAATAGTTGAATGAGAACAGAATAAGTGCGCACCCTCCACAAAATCCGATGAATCCGACTAATCCGATAAATCCGCGGTTCAGACTTCCTTTAACCGTCACCGACCAAATGGGCCGGCGCGTGGCGGTGCCGTTTCCGCCGCGGCGCATCGTGTCGCTGGTGCCTTCGCAGACGGAATTACTGTTCGATTTAGGTTTGGGCGAAAAGGTGGTGGGCGTTACCAAATTCTGCATTCACCCTGCTGAGGCCCGCACAAAAACCACGGTAATTGGCGGCACGAAGAATTTTGATTTTGAAAAAATAGTCGCGCTGAAACCCGATTTAATAATTGGGAATAAAGAAGAGAATTATCAGGCCGGCATCGACCAGTTAGCTGCTAATTATCCGGTCTGGCTGAGTGATATCAGCAACCTGACGGAGGCGCTGGATATGATTAGGCGCGTTGGCTTTGTCGCCGGGGCTAAGGAAAGAGCGGAGGCAATGGCAGCGGAAATCGACGCCTCTTTTGCAGCGCTGGCAACTGGTGAAACGACTGTTTCGGCCGCCTATTTTATCTGGCGAAAACCGTACATGGGGGCTGCTACTGGCACTTTTATCGACGATATGCTGCGCCGTGCCGGCTTCACCAACGTCTTTGCCGGGCAGGCTCGCTACCCGGAAATAACCGCCGAACAATTGGCAGCCGCAGCACCCCGGCGCATACTCTTATCATCCGAGCCGTACCCATTTAGTGAAAAGCACATTGCCGAATTTCAGGCAATCTGCCCGACCGCGAAAATCGAAATTGTCGACGGCGAATTATTCAGCTGGTACGGCAGCCGACTCCTGAAATCAGCTGCTTACCTCAGTCAGCTTCGTTAATTACGAAACCGCTTTTCGCTAATTCATTCCAGAATTGCGGGTAGGATTTCTTCACCACCGTAGGCGACTCAATATTCAGCGGGCCCCGCAGAGCCAGCGGCGCGAAAGCCATGGCCATGCGGTGGTCGTGGTAGGTGGCTACCGATTGATTGTTGACCGCGAACCCCACCGATTCGGCCCGGAAACACCCTGCCGACACTTCGCGCAGGTCGCCGCCGAACTTGGCCAGCTCGGCTTGCAGGGCCGCGATGCGGTCCGTTTCCTTAATGCGCAGGCTCTCCAGGCCGGTCATATCCACGGGCCGGTTGAGGGCGGCCGCGACCACGGCTACGGTTTGGGCCAGGTCGGGGCAGTCGGTGAAATCCAGGGTCAGTACTTCCGCTTGGGGCGCGGGCGGCTGCTGTTTCAGGTGAATTCCATCTGGCCGAAACGTGGTTTCTACCCCAAAGTGCGTCATCATTTCAACAATGGCCTGGTCGCCCTGTAGCGACTCGCGGCGCAGGCCGGACAGCGTGATTTCGGAGCCGGCCGGGGCCAGCGCCACCAGCGAATACCAGTAGCTGGCGGCCGACCAGTCCGACTCCACGGTATAATCGGTGGGCTGGTAGTGGCCGGGCCGCACCGTCAGCGTGGCATCTTCGGCCGAGCAGTCGGCCCCAAAAAGCTGCATTAGCGCCACCGTCATGTTGATGTAGGGACGCGAGCCGACGTGCCCGGTGAGGCGCAGGCGCAGGCCGCCCGGCAGGCGCGGGCCCACCATCAGCAGCGCCGAAATGTACTGGCTGCTGATGTCACCGCGCACGGCCAGCTCGGTAGGGGCTTCGGTTTCTTTCGACGCGGTGAAGCCAGCCAGCTCCAGCGGCGGGTAGCCTTCGTTGTTGAGGTACTTGATGCCGGCTCCGGCTTGCCGCAGGGCTTCCACCAGCACACCGATGGGCCGTTGCTGCATGCGGGCGGTGCCTACAAGGCGGCCGTGCCAATTCGTAACCGCCAGATAGGCAGTCAAAAATCGCATAACCGTTCCTGCATCCTCGGCATCAAGCACATCGGTACCGGGCGCGGCAGCCAGCAAGCGGCGCATGAGCTGGGTGTCATGGGCATCGGAAAGGTTGCCGACCGTGCCGCCGCCGGCCAGGGCCTGTAGAATAAGAGCACGGTTGGCTTCGCTTTTGGAAGCCGGAAGTTGGGCGGTGCCATGGAGCGGGCCGCCGGGCCAGGAGAGGTGCATTTTTAATTCTCGGTTGTTAATTATCCGTTGTCAGTTGTCAGTCAGTTGGCTTCTGTTGGTTTCTGTTGGGTGGCAAACGCGAGCCAGCGACTAACAACGGACAACTAGCAACTGGCAACTGGTTAGGCTACAGCCGGTGGTAATACCGCAGCGACTCGGCGATTTCGGCGAGGGTCACCGGCTGGTCATACACCCCGTTGCCGATGCCTTCCAGCAGGGTGCAGTTAATGGTATTGCCGGCGTTTTTCTTATCCTGCAGTGCGAATTCGGCAATAGCTTCGGTTTCCAGGCCCACAAACGACAGCTTATCGAAGACCGAAAACACGAAGGTTTCAATTTTATCTAATTCCTCGGGGCTCAGCAGGCCCCGCTGCACCGAGAGCCAGCTTTCGCACACCAGGCCGGCAGCCACGGCTTCGCCATGCAGGGCCTCGCGGCCGGGCTGGGTGAGCAGGTAGCTTTCGAGGGCGTGGCCCACGGTATGGCCGAAATTGAGCAGCTTGCGCGGGCCGGCTTCCAGTGGGTCCTGGGCTACGATGCGCTGCTTGAGGGCCACGGAATCGCGGATGATGGCGCTCCAGTCGTCGGTGAGCCAGCCCAGGCGGCGGTTCTGCTCGAAGGCGGCGGCATCGGCAATGAGCCAGTGCTTGATGACCTCGGCGTAGCCCGACTTGAGCTGGCGCGGGTCCAGGGTTTGCAGGAACCGGGGCTCGATAAATACCGCGGCCGGGGCCTGAAATACCCCCAACTGATTCTTATAACCCTGAAAATCGACGCCCGTTTTGCCGCCCACGCTGGCATCTACCTGCGCCAGTAGCGTAGTAGGCACCTGCGCGAAGCGGATGCCGCGCTTGTAGAGCGCCGCCGCGAAGCCGCCCAAATCGGTGACTACGCCCCCGCCCAGATTCACGAGCACGGCGTGGCGGTCGGCCCGGTGCTGGGTTAGTGCGGTCCACACGGTATCGCAGCTGGCCAGCGTTTTATACTCTTCGCCGGCCGGAATTTCGATGAGGTGATAATTGGGGGGGAGGTGGGGCTCCAGCAGCGGCAGGCACAGGCGGGCGGTGTTGCCGTCGACCAGCACAAACACGCGGCTCACGGCGGGGCGGTACAGAAACTCGGCCAGCGCCGAGAGGGCTGCGGGCCCGATGATGACGGAATTATCCATGGGGCAAAAGTCGGCACAAAAAGCCGGCACCGGCTTATAGCCCCGGCCCGAGGTGCTCGACGCCATCCACCTGCGGGCGGCCATTGAGCACCTCGGTTTGCTTGCGGATGCTCTCCAGGTGAATCAGCTTGTAGAGCTCGGCCACGAATTTGTTATTCACATTCAGCTTGCTGGCCCAGTCGGTTCGAGTGCTGAATATTTCCTGCCAGCGGTCAAACTGCAGGATTTTCACGTTGTTCTCCTTTTTGTATTCGGCCAGCTCCTCCACCAGCGCCATGCGGCGGGCCAGGGCTTCCACGATTTCGCGGTCGGCCACGTCCATTTTCTGGCGCAGCTCTTCGGCTTTGTTTAGGTATTCGACGTTGTTGGAAGAGCGGTAGCGGTATTTCAGCTCGCTCAGGATTTCGCCCAGGCGCTGGGGCGTCACCTGCTGCTCGGCGTCGCTCAGGGCGTGGTCCGGGTCGGGGTGGGTTTCAATCATCAGGCCGTCGTAGTCGAGGTCGAGGGCCTTCTGGGCGATGGGCAGCAGCAGGTCGCGCCGCCCGCCAATGTGGCTGGGGTCGCAGATGAGCGGAATGTGCGGGAAGCGCGTTTTCAGCTCAATGGGCAGTATCCAGGTGGGCGCGTTGCGGTAGCGGCTGGGCGCAAACGTGCTGAACCCCCGGTGAATAGCCGCCAGGTCGGTGATGCCGGCCCGCTCCATCCGCTCCAGCGCCCCGGCCCACAGGGCCACGTCGGGGTTCACGGGGTTTTTCACCATCACGGGCACGCCGGTGCCGGCCAGCGCATCGGCCAATTCCTGCACCGCAAAGGGGTTGACGGTGGTGCGGGCCCCAATCCACAGCACGTCGATGCCGTGGCGCAGCGCATCTTCTACGTGGCGCGGCGTGGCTACCTCAATAGCCGTGGGCAGGCCGGTTTCGGCCTTCACGCGCTGTAGCCAGGGCAGCGCCACTACGCCCATGCCCTCAAACGAGCCCGGCCGGGTGCGCGGCTTCCAGATGCCGGCCCGGAACAAATCGATATTTCCCAATGCCTTCAGGCCGTGGGCGGTGGCCAGCACCTGCTCTTCGGTTTCGGCCGAGCAGGGGCCGGCAATGAGCAGCGGGTGCCCCTTACGGGCCAGCAGTTGGGTAAAGAACGTGTTCGGAACGGCGGGCATTTCTGGGGCGATAAGTAAGAACGACTTTCCGGCCGACAGCCGAAAATCACGGCAAACGTAACTCGTTTCCCCGGAACGTTGTTTACCGGTTACCTTCGCGCCCTGCTTAGCCCTGCCCAAATTCCCACGATTTAGCTGCCCAACTTATGCTGTCTCCCGCCCCCACTCAAGCCCCGCCCGTCTCGTTCGAAAACACCCGCGTGGCCTTTGCTTCCAAGTCCGATGCCCAGCTGCGCAAAGTCTACGCCCTGTTTGCGGCTATGAACAACGGAAGCCTGGTAAAAACCGGCAGCGGCCTGATGAAAGCAGCCCTGAAGTGGAACCTGCCCGGCACCCAGTTTCTCATCAAGCACTCCATCTTCGAGCAGTTTTGCGGCGGCGAAACCATTGCCGAATGCCGGCCCGTGACAGCCGAGCTGGGCAAATACAACATCGGCACCATCCTCGACTACTCGGTGGAAGGCGAAGGCAGCGACCGCAGTTACGACCGCACCCGCGACGAAATCCTGGCCACCATCGACGAGGCCCACCGCTCGGCGCACATCCCGTTCTCGGTATTCAAGGTAACGGGCGTGGCCAATGTGGCTATTCTGGAGAAAATTCAGGCCGGCCAGCTGCTCACCACCACCGAAGAAGCCGCCCACGCCCGCGCCGTGGCCCGCGTGGAAGCCCTGTGCGCCCGGGCCCACCAGCACGGCGTGCGCCTGTTTGTCGATGCTGAAGAAAGCTGGTTCCAGCACACCATCGACCTGCTGGCCTACGACATGATGGCCAAGTACAACCAGGAAAAGGCCATCGTCTGGAATACCTACCAGCTCTACCGTCACGACCGGCTGGAAGCTCTCAAAGCCGCCCACCAGGCAGCCACCGAAGCGGGCTACTATTTCGGGGTGAAGCTGGTGCGCGGTGCCTACATGGAAAAGGAGGCCCGCGTAGCCAGGCAGCGCGGCCAACAAAACCCCATCAACCCCACCAAGCAGGCCACCGACGACCTCTACGACGAAGCCCTGCGCTATTGCGTGCAGCACATCGACCGCATCAGCACCTGCGCCGGCACGCACAACGAAGCCAGCTCCCTGTTCCTCACCCAGCTCATGCAGGAGGCCCACCTTGCCCCCAGCGACCCGCGCGTGTGGTTTGCCCAGCTCTACGGCATGAGCGACAACCTCTCTTACAACCTTGCCAACGCCGGCTACAACACGGCCAAGTACCTGCCCTATGGCCCCGTGGCTGCCGTGATGCCCTACCTGCTGCGCCGGGCCGATGAAAACACCGCCATTGCGGGCCAGAGCAGCCGGGAATTTCTGCTAATTCAAAAAGAAATTCGGCGGCGTCAGGGGCGTTGATTCCGGACTGCTGACGCCCGCTTTTTACACCTGAAACAGCTCTGAAACCCGTCCTGTCACGTATTCGATAATCGGACAGCCGAATTTTAGGAACGATTCTGGTAGGGAGTAAGCCCGTTGGGTTAGAAATTGCTGGTGCCGGCGCGGTAAATAAGTTATGCCGCGCAGCCAAAATTTGCTAATTTTCAGCCCCCAAACCGGTTTTTGCTCACTTGTAACCCTGCCATGATTGGTCGTATTCGCACGTACTTAATTCGCTATTCCCGGCTGCAAACCGGTACCGTAAGCTACCTCACGCTGGTGCAGGAAGCTGAATTGGGACTTAATCTGGAAATTTCACACGAAAAATCCCGACTCAATGAGATGCTGGCCGAAATTTCGCTGGCCGAGCACGAAGCCGGACGGCCGCCACTCAGCGCGCTCGTGAAAGTGCAGGGCTCCAAGGGCCAGGGCGACAACTTCTACAAGCTGTGCGAGAAAATGGGGATGGGCGAATGGCGCACCCTAAAACAGGACGAGGAGTTCCTGAAAGGCCTCATCAGCGACTGCCGGGAATTCTGGCGCGACGAGGCCAATTTCCAGCAATTTGCCTGAGTTCCCTGAAAGGATACCGGGCACGAAGCGGACAAACGGGATAAACACGTAAAACAAGAGGAATAAGAGCAAGGGTGTAACCTCCTTTAAGGCGGTCCCGTTAAGGAGAGCAACCAGCCGGTAGGTTGGCCTTTCTTTCTCACTCTCCTTTTCCATCCCATGAACACTAACGATTCGAACAACCCGCAAAATTCCGGTACCGGCGCAGGCGCTAACTACGGCACCAGCAACACTGGCACCGGCATGGGCAACAGCACTGGCCAGAGCAACGAAGGCACTAGCTATAATGCCGGCACGGGGGCTTCGCCAACTAATTCGACTGATGGTGATGACTTCAGCGCCACTGCCAAGGGCGGTGCCATGGCCGGCACTGCTGGTGCCGCAGTAGGCCGCGCCATCGATGGCGTCCAGAACACGACCGACAGCGCCGCCCACGCCGTGACCGGCCAGCCTTACCGCGACGGCGGCAGCATGAGCGGCATGTTCCGCGACCGCAACAGCGCCGAAAAAGCCTATGAGTCGATGCACTCGCGCGGCTACGGCAAAGACGATGTAAACCTGCTTATGTCGGATGACACCCGCAAAACGCATTTTGGTGACAATACCCCTGATACCGACCTCGGCGACAAGGCCATGGAAGGTGCCGGCGTAGGCTCGGCCATTGGTGGCACCGCCGGTGCGATTATTGGTGCCATCGCCGCCATTGGTACTTCGGTAGCCCTGCCCGGCCTGGGCCTGATTATCGCTGGTCCGCTGGCCGCTGCCCTGGCTGGTGCCGGTGCCGGTGGCCTCACGGGTGGCCTGGTAGGTGCCCTGGTAGGCTCGGGCATCCCCGAGGAGCATGCTGCTGAGTACGAGAGCGGCATCAAAGACGGTGGTATCGTGATGGGCGTGAAGCCCCGCAACGCCGAAGATGCCAAGTACTTCGAAGACGAGTTCCGTCGCCACAACGGCGATAAAATCTACAAGTACTAGTTTGACTTTCAGGCGTTAGCCTGAGTGATTACGAAAAAGCCTTTCCCATCTGGGAAAGGCTTTTTTAGTGCCGTTGGCCCGCTGTAAAATTACCGCCCCCGATTCTGCTCGCTGCTTCAGGAAAGGCTTTGCGGAGTCGGGCACTTATTTCACCCCCAATGGCGTTTTTGACGTAGACAGATTGCGCTGAAAGTGCCCTGCACCGGCCGTATATTTGAATTTCATCTACGCTATATTTTTCGCTAATGTCGTTTCCCCGCTTGAAAGTCGGCCTGTATGCCTTTTTGGTGGCAGCCGTGTTCGTTCTGGCATCCTACCGGTTGTTTCACCGGGCCGATTCGGTGGTGCCGAGCAAAGACCAGGTGCTGATTGGCACCATGCTCGAAGGCCTCACCCAGGCCCATTACCAACCCGAAAAAGTAGACGACGCCTTTTCCAAGCGCGTATTCGACTTATATGTAAAGCACCTCGACTACCGCAAGCAGTTTTTGCTGGCGAGCGACATCGACCAGCTGCGCCAATACCAGACGCGCATCGACGACGAGGTGAAGCGCGGCTCGCATGAGTTTCTCGACCTCAGCACCAAGCTGATGGCCGAGCGCACCACCGAAATGCAGGGCCTGTACCGCGAAATCCTGGCCAAGCCATTCGACTTCACGGTGGATGAGTCGTTCCAGACGGATTTTGAAAAAGCGGCTTTCCCGGCCGACAAGGCCGCCCAGCGCGAGCTGTGGCGCAAGCTGCTGAAATACGAAACCCTGAGCCGGGTATCGGAGATGATGGAAGCGCAGGAGAAGGCCAAACAGAACCCCAAGCCCAGCGGCGCTACCGCCGCGCCCAGCGCCGCCAACGCCCAGGCCCCCACCGCCGCCGAACCCACTCGCACCCCCGCCCAGATGGAAGCCGAGGCCCGCAAGCGCGTGCTGAAGTACTACGACGAGCAGTTTGCCGAAATGAACGAAACGGATGCCAATGAGCGCCTGGCGACCTACGCCAACACCATTGCCAACACCTACGACCCGCACACCGAATACTTCGCGCCCAAAGCCAAGGAAGATTTCGACTACGAAATGACCGGCCGCTTCGAGGGCATCGGGGCTACACTGCGGGAGAAGGATGGCCTGATTTACGTCGATGATATTATGCCCGGCTCGGCTTCGTCGCGTCAGGGCGAGCTGAAAAAGGGCGATGCGCTGTTGCGCGTAGCCCAGGGCGCGGCCGAACCGGTAAGCATTGAGGGCTGGCACACGGCCAAAGCCGTGACGCTGATTCGCGGCAAGAAGGGCTCGGAAGTTCGCCTCACGGTGAAGAAGCCCGACGGCAGCACCAAGGTCATTCCCATTATCCGCGACGTGGTGGTGGTAGATGAGAAGTACGCCCAGTCGTCGGTCATCACCGATAAGGGCCAGAAAATTGGTTACCTGCGCCTGCCCGGCTTCTATGCCGACTTCAACGACAACGGCGGCCGGAGCTCGTCCGACGACGTGAAGAAGGAGCTCGCCAAGCTCAATGCGGAAGGCGTGAAGGGCATTGTGATGGACCTGCGCTTCAACGGCGGTGGCTCGCTCGGCGATGCCGTGTCGATGGCCGGCCTGTTTATGGGCAGCGGCCCCATGGTGCAGGTGCGCGACGGCCAGGGCCGTACCAATGTGCTGACCGACAACGACCCCCGCGTGCAGTACAGCGGCCCGCTGGTGGTGCTGGTGAACAAGTATAGCGCTTCGGCGTCGGAGATTCTGGCGGCAGCCATTCAGGACTACCGCCGCGGGGTGGTGATGGGCTCGACCAGCACTTACGGCAAGGGTACGGTGCAGCGCATCTTCGACCTCGACGAAGCGCTGCCCTCGGAGCTGAACAGCATCAAGCCCATTGGCTCGCTCAAGCTCACTACCCAGAAATTCTACCGCGTGAATGGCGGCTCGACCCAGTTTAAAGGAGTGGTTTCCGACATTGTGGTGCCCGACCTCTACTCCTACCTCGACCAGGGCGAGAAAGAATCGGATTACCCGCTGAAGTGGGATGAGATTCAGCCTGCCCGCTACCGCATGTGGGACGACGCTCCGGCGCTCGATAAGCTGCGTACCAACAGCAAGGCCCGCATCGCGGCCAATCCCGGCTTTAAGGTGATGGATGAGATGGTGAAAAGCATGCGTAAGCGCAAGGACGAAACCACCGTCTCGCTCAAGCTGAGTGCCTACCGGGCTGAACAGCAGCAGGCCAAGCTTATTTCGGACCGCTACGAAGAGGCCCAGAAGACCACCACTGCCCTCGCCTTCTCGCCCCTGGCCGCCGATGTGCGCGCCCTGGGCGGCGATACGGTGAAGGTGAACCGAGCCGCTCGCTTCACCAAAAGCCTGAAAAAGGACATCACCATCGGCGAAGCCGTAGCCGTGATTCAGGATGAGCTAAAGAACTAGCCACCGCCTTACTTAGGAGGCTGAAGCTCCCGCATCCTCTGGTGCGGGAGCTTTTTTTGGCTTTTTTTTAGCATGACAACCTTGTTAGTAAATATGGGTGAAGAGTATTATTTCAAATGATTATTTTAATTTGAAATAACTAGTTGATTATCAGTAATTTTAATACATATTAAAATTGACAATAAAATTAGCAAACAGGCAACTAAAAGTCCTGCTTATGCTGTTTACTTAGCATGACGACTCACGAGGAAACCCGCATTATTCCGCTCAACCCGCCGGTAGCCACTATCGCCGATGAGCAAGAGCAGAAACTGGCTGACGAAACCTGGCGCAAGTCTATTCCGGCGCAGGTTTTTCTCAACTACTTCTTCGCTATTAACTATCACATTCAGGAAAACGACGACCTGCTGGGAGGCTTGCAGCACTTGCCGTTCTTCCGCAGCCATACGGCCGAGCTGAACGAGGCCGACGTGGCGGCCCTCACCAAGCTGCTGCACACGAGCTGGAGCACGGAGTACGCCCTGCGGGCCACCGCTGAGCTGGGCGATGAGAATTTCCTGCGCAATGCCCTTCACTGGACGTTCCCGCAGGCCTACCACGCCATCTTATCGGGCCTGCAGGCTTTTCTGTACACCACGGGAGTGCGCAGCAGCAACAGCCAGCTTATCCGCCGGGAGGTGGGGCGGCTGGTGGTGAAGAATGCTTACCCACGCCCGGTGTCGTTCTATGCGGCCGGCGCGTATGGCGACTTCAGCATTCATCGCCTGCCGCTGGCCGGCTACAAGGCCGGGCTGCACATCGCCGGCAAGGAGATTGATGCGCAGGCCCAGATTGGGCAGTTCCTGCGCACTACTCGCAAGATGAAGGCGCAGTGGACCCGCGCCCAGGTGCAGACCAACCCCAATACGGCTATCCGCAGCCAGAAAACCGGCCGGCCCCTGGATAAGTGGACGGCCGCGCACTGGCAGCAGATTACCTGGCGGCTGGGCTACACCACCATCTTCGACCTGCTGGGCCGCCTGCGCATTTCGCAGACCAGCCGTGAGATTGAGCGCTACGTGGAGGCCGATATCGACTTCCGCCTGTTTCATGCCTCCCTGCTGAACCTGGTGAGCTACCTCAACGGCGTGCACGAAACCTACGTGGCCAAGGCCCTGGGCCTGGAGCGCTACCGCCAGCTGGTGGCCGAGCTGCCACTGCACTTGCAGTCGGGCTTTGTGCAGGAGCGTCTGCGCACCCGCGTTGAGCCGGTGCTGGCGCCGACGCCGCCGAGCGCCCCGGCTCTCAATGCGGAAGCCCCGCAGTACCGCATGGCCGCCTAGACCACGGATTGGCTCGGATTTTAGCGGATTTCACGGATTTTGTAGTCGGCGCGATTCGCAGGGTTCGTTTGGTGAAAAAGTATAAACGCCGCTCCGAATAGGGGCGGCGTTTTTCGTTAGTTACTTTTGCAAATAATTTATTTTTTCAATCCCGCAGATTATCACAGTGGGCTGTTCGATACCCGCGAGCCACGGCTTACGGGCCGGATAACGTCTACAAAATCCGTGAAATCCGCTAAAATCCGAGCCAATCCGTGATTCATTTAAGCGAACAGGAAATACAGCGCCGCCAGAAACTCGAAGAGCTGGAAAAGCTGGGCATTGAAGCCTATCCATCGGAGTTATTTGACGTGACGTTCTATGCGAAGGAAATCCAGGACAACTATCATCCTGAGCTTAATAACTTCCAGGAAGTGACGCTGGCCGGGCGGCTGATGTCGTCGCGGGTGATGGGCAAGGCCTCGTTCGCGGAGCTGATGGACACCTCGGGCCGTATTCAGCTCTATGTGAACCGGGACGAGATTTGCCCCGGCGAGGACAAGACCCTGTATAACGTGGTGTTCAAGAAGCTGCTTGATTTGGGCGACTTCATCGGCGTGAAGGGCCGCGTGTTCAAGACGCAGGTGGGCGAAACGTCCATCCACGTCACGGAGCTGAAGCTGCTGGCCAAGGCCCTGCGCCCCCTGCCCGTGGTGAAAACCCAAAAGGACGAAGTAACCGGCGAGGTAACGACCTACGATGCCTTCACCGACCCCGAGCAGCGCTACCGCCAGCGCTACGTAGACCTGGTGGTGAACCCCAGCGTACGCGATACGTTCATCAAGCGCACCCAGCTGGTGCAGTCGATGCGGAATTTCCTCAACGACAAGGGCTACCTGGAAGTGGAAACACCGATTCTGCAGCCGCTGTACGGTGGCGCGGCGGCCCGGCCCTTCACCACGCACCACAACACGCTGGACATGACGCTGTACCTGCGCATTGCCAATGAGCTGTACCTCAAGCGCCTGATTGTGGGCGGGTTCGATGGCGTGTACGAGTTCAGCAAAGACTTCCGCAACGAGGGCATGTCGCGGTTTCACAACCCGGAGTTCACCCAGATGGAGCTCTACGTGGCCTACAAGGACTACGCCTGGATGATGGACCTGGTAGAGGAAATGGTGGAGCGCGTGGCCATGGCGCTGCATGGCCAGACCGAAGTGCAGGTGGGGAATAATGTCATCAACTTCCAGCGGCCCTGGCAGCGCTACACCATGTTCGAGGCCATTGAGAAGTACACCGGCATCGCCATCGGCGAGATGGACGAAGCCAGCCTGCGCGAAGCCGCCACCAAGCTCAATGTGCACCTGGACCCCAGCATGGGCAAGGCGAAAATCATCGACGAGATTTTTGGCGAGCATGTAGAAGGCAAGCTGATTCAGCCCACGTTCATCACCGATTATCCGGTGGAAATGTCGCCGCTAGCCAAAAAGCACCGCGACCGTCCCGGCATGGTGGAGCGGTTCGAGGCCATCTGCAACGGCAAGGAAATCTGCAATGCTTTCTCGGAGCTCAACGACCCCATCGACCAGCGCCAGCGCTTCGAGGACCAGCTGGAGCTGGGCAAGCGCGGCGACACCGAGGCCATGGTGCTCGACGAGGACTTCCTGCGGGCCCTGGAGTACGGCATGCCGCCCACGGCCGGCCTTGGCATCGGCATCGACCGCCTGAGCATGATTATGACCAACTCGCACTCCATTCAGGACGTGCTGTTTTTCCCGCAGATGAAGCCGGAACCGCAGATTAGGGAGATTTAGTGATTAAGTGAGATGCGAACGAACCAGCATGATTGGTTTACTGCTGGTTCATTGCTGGTTTATCCGCGTCTTATCTAATCCAAAAATCTTTGCCATCTGCGGTCCGAAATCGAAAAGCCCCACACGAAATATCGTGCGGGGCTTTTCTTTTTTACAGCCTTCCCACCCTTCAAACCGCTGACGTTCTCAGAAGCTTGCGATGGGACCGTCTGATTTTACTACTGAGTTGTTTAACCAATTTCAGTAGAAGCTCCTACGACCGGCAATTTTGCTGACAACACGTTTCGGCCTTCTTTCAAGTCGGCTGTGGGAGAGTTTACGGATATGCGACCGATGGGTTACGCAAAAGCATTTTTTTTCGCGCGAAGGCCCTATAGTTTGGCCCGGTGACGGGTGTCGTCGCCGAAACCATCGTAGTCGGGGTTGTCGTGGCTGTGGGTGTGGGCCGTGGAGGGTGTGCCAGCGCCCAGGCCTTCCAGCAGGCGGTCGGCGGCTTGTTTGTCTTCTTGTTTGTCTTCGCTCGCGGCGGCATCAGGGTTGGTATGGGCCGCTTCAGCTCCCTGCGCCTTGGCCAGGGCGTCCTTCACCAGCTTGCTGAGGTCGCCGCCCCACTTGGAGGCCGACTTGCGCAGGTTGGAACGGGTGTCGTCGCCGGTTTCGGGGGCGAGCAGCAGACCGGCCACGATGCCGGCGGTGGCTCCGGCGATGAGCGAGAAAATGACTTTGCCTTTATCGTCTTTCATGGGTTTTGCAGGAAAATAGAAGAATTTGTTTCTTCCCTAACGGGAAACCGGGCCGAGTTGTTGGGCCAGCAAAAAGCCCCGCACCTTGCGGCGCGGGGCTTCGGGTAAACCAGCAAGAGCTGGCTTACATATCGTTCAGCATTTTGGTTACTTCGGATTTGCCCTTGCCGAGTTTGTCCTGCAACTTGCCCACCAGCTCGTCGCCCTGGCCTTCGGCATAGGTAAGGTCCTCGTCAGTAAGCTGCGCGTACTGCTGCTTCAGCTTGCCTTTGATTTCGTCCCAGCTGCCTTTCATTTTCAGGCTGGCACCGGCACCGGTCAGGCCCATATCTTCGAGCTTGCCGGAATATTCTTTGAATTTAGCTTCGAGGTCGGAACCCAGTTTCGTAGCCTGCTCGCCGAGCTGGCCGCTGTATTTGGTTGCCGCGCCTTTCCAGTTTTCACGGGTCGTCGAACCTTTATCGGGGGCCAGCAGCATGCCGGCAATGATGCCTGCACCGGCACCGGCAAGAGCAGCTAAAAGGATTTTACCGGCGTTGTTGTCTTCTTCGTGGTACGACATGAGAATGGGTATGAAGGTGAATTGAGGGATTTAGAATTGAGGCAAAATAAGCACGAAACCGTGTTCCGGCCTTTCAGCAATGAATTGCGTGATGGCAGTGCTCTTTCTGCTTGCCTATACGGTAGGCAACGCCCGGGGTTGAGGTTGGCGGGAAATTTTCCGGAGTCCGATACGTGCATACCGGCCCTGAACGGGCCCTGCGGCGGGAATTGGGGCCGCCGGGCGTAGATTCGCCCCACTCCTCACTGGCGCTGCTTATGAAAACCTATTGGGTGCTGGGCGCGGCACTGCTGCTGGCCCCGGCGTGCCGGCGCAGTGCCCTACCTGCCGCTACTTCCGCCTGCATCGACCCGGCCACAGTCAACCCGCAGGGCATCTGCACGATGGAATATGCCCCCGTGTGTGGCTGCGATGGCAAGACGTATTCCAACCCCTGCGCGGCCCGCAACGCCGGCGTGCGTACTTATACCGATGGGCCCTGCACCGCAGCGGCTCCCAACTAGCGTTTCCGCGTTGATGTCTGCTTCTGACCAGTACCGCGACTTCTGCCGCACCGCGCCCGACGTGCCGATATTTGCCCAGCCGTGGTACCTCGATGCCTGCGCCGAAGGCGGGGCCTGGGACGTGGTGCTGGCCCACGACAATGGCCGCGTGGTGGGAGCCTTGCCGTTCTTCCACAAAAAGAAAGGGCCGTTTCGCTACGTCACGATGCCGCCCTTCGTGAAAATGCTGGGGCCGTACCTGCTGCCCGAGTTTCGGGGGCTCCTCAAAAAAGAGCACGGGCTGCTGGAGGAATTGATTGGGCAGTTGCCGGCTTTCGCGGCTTTTAAGCAGAATTTCTACCCCACGGCTACCAACTGGCTGCCCTTCTACTGGCAGGGCTTCCGACAAACCACCTACTACACCTACCGCCTCAACGGCCTGCACCAGCTCGCCCAGCTTGAAGCGGGCATCAACCGCAACCTGCGGCGCAATATCCAGAAGGCCCGGCAGCAGGTGCGGGTAGTGCATAACCTGCCGCCCGAGGAATTTTACCGGCTCAATAAGCGGAGCTTCGACCGCCAGGGCCTGGCTATGCCGTACTCGTGGGCACAGTTTGCGCGGCACGATGCGGCGCTGGCCGCGCACGGAGCCCGGCAATACTTCTTCGCCGTGGATGCGCAAAACCGGGTGCATTCGGCAGCTTACCTGATTTGGGACCAGCAGGCCGCCTACTACCATTTGTCGGGCGATGACCCGGCGCTGCGAGAGAGCGGCGCGGGCATTTTGCTGGTGTGGGAGGCTATTCGCTACGCCAGCGAAGTGCTGGGCCTGGCCTGCTTCGATTTTGAGGGCAGCATGCTGCCGGCCGTGGAACGCATCCGGGTGCAGTTTGGCGCGGTGCAAACGCCGTATTTTTTTGTCTGGAAATACAATTCGCGGGCTTTTGAGTTACTGGAGAAGCTGAAGCCGTAAGAGTATTTGGCAGTGGTATACAGCAAGGTGCCGTAGGAACGCGCCATGGCGCGTTCGACCGTTGAACAACTGCTTTGGACTTGCGCAGGCGACGAACGCGCCATGGCGCGTTCCTACCTTTACCGTGCTTTCGATGCCCCCAACCAGTCCATCAAACCCAATGTCTGAAAAACGCTACGTCCTCAATCCCGCACCTTTTATAGTACCCACCACCGACGGCAAGCTCATTGAAGAGCATGTGGGCGGGGCCAGCACCGGCACTTCGGCCTACAGCCTGGCGCATATGGTGGCACCACCGCACTGGAGCGAGCCGCACCAAACGCCCAGCTTCGACGAATTCACGATTGTGGTGCGCGGGCGGAAGCGGTTCGAAATCGACGGCGACGTGGTGGAATTACAGGCCGGGCAGGCTTTGCTGATTAAGGGCGGAGCGCGGGTGCGGTACTCCAACCCGTTTGAGGAGGAGTGCGAGTACTGGTCGGTGTGCGTGCCGGCCTTTGGCCCGGATACCGTGAACCGGGAAGACGAATAGACTGCGGCCCGGCAAATTTGACGGTTGATTTCTCAGCCTTTCCACGCCTCTTTTTCCCATGGACCAGCGCATCATCAACCTATTTGACGAGTACACCCACGCCCCGCTCAGCCGCAAGGACTTTATGGACCGGCTGAAAAAACTGTCGGGTAGCGCGGCGCTGGCCCTGGCGGCTTTGGCGATGCTGGAGCCCGGCTACGCGGCCGCGGCCAGCATCGCGCCCGAAAATGATGACCTGGAAACGGAAGAAGTGAGCTGGCCCGGCGACGGTGCCACCATGCGCGGCTACCTGGTGCACCCCAAGGGCAGGAAGAAGCGCGGCGCCGTGGTCGTTATTCATGAAAACCGCCGCGTCACGCCCCATATCAAGGACGTGACGCGGCGCGTGGCTCAGGCCGGCTACCTGGCCCTGGGCGTGGATGGCCTGTCGCCGTTGGGCGGTACGCCCCTCGATGAGGACAAGGGCCGGGAGCTCATCGGCCAGCTCGAACCGGCCAAAAACCTCAATAACTACCTCGCGGCCCTCGCCTACCTGCGCGGCCGGCCCGACTGCAACGGCCGCACCGGGGCCGTGGGTTTCTGCTGGGGCGGCGGGCTGGCCAACCAGCTGGCCGTGCACGACCCCAGGCTGAACGCGGCCGTGGCCTACTACGGCCAGCAGGCCAAGGCCGGGGATGTGCCCCAAATCAAAAGCGCCCTGATGCTGCACTACGGCGGCCTCGACCAGCGCATTAATGCGGGCATTCCGGCCTATGAAACCGCGCTGAAAGCTGCCGGAACTAAGTATGAGCTGTATGTATACGAAGGGGTGAACCACGCCTTCAACAACGATACCTCGCCGGCCCGCTACAATGCCGGGGCCGCCAAGCTGGCCTGGGACCGCACCCTGCGTCTTTTCAAGGAAAAACTGGCCTAAGCCGGGCAACCAACCGGCGTTTGACAGCATCTTTGCGGTGTTCTCACGCAAGCTATGTCAAGCCGGAAGCTACCCATTCTGCTTACTGCGCTGCTGCTCAGGGCCGCCAGTAGCGCGGCCCAGAGCGCGGCGCCCGTCACGCCACCCTCCCCGGCTTACGAGCAGGTGAGCGTGCCCGTACCCCGGGCCGTGTCGCTGGTGGTAGATGTGGCCCGGGTCCTTTTTTCGCGGGAAACTAGCGCTGATAAGGTGCAGGCACTGATAGACCGCCGCCGGACCCGCTCCGAGCGGCGCGACCAGAGCCTGACCATTCCCGTTCCGAAAAACCGCCTGACCCGCACGCTCGGACTGGTGGAGTAGGTGGCAAGATGAAAGCCAGGGAGGGCAAGGCCAAAATCAAGCAAGCCGATAAGTACGTTGTCAGATAGTAGTTATCAATCGACAGGACGACTGTAATCGCCTGACTGACAACAATAAAAAGTAGACATTTACGGTTGAACGACTTCTTAAACGCCTTCAGCGTTGCGTCAACAAAAAGCCTCAGCCGGATTTGGCTGAGGCTTTTTGTTGACGTGGGGAGTGTTAGCTGATGTTCTTAGAGCGTGCCGCGCCGCGCTTTTCTGGACGTTGTAGCAGCACTGCGGCGCGTACCACGATGCTTGAACAGACCAAAGACTCCTTTTTTACGGCGGCTGTGCCCCCGGTAAAGGCGATACACGGGCACGTAGTTACCGGCCGTGGGCTTGCGCCGGTGAATGGGACGGGCCGTAGCGGCAGCCGGTGCGGCCTGTACTTCGGCGGCGATGAACCCCAACATGCAGAAGAATAACAAAGCAGTTCGCAGCATAAAAAAGGTGGTGATGGTGGTACGAAACGGACGGCAGATTACGCCACCGGCAGCGGCTTGCTACCGATTCATTAACCCCCGAAAGGGTAGAATTATTTCCCTGACGCCACTTTTTCTCGGCCGTTCCGGCAATGCAATCGGCAGAATCGAAGCCTGAGCCGCTGAAAATGAGTTATTAACAAACCATATTAATTATTTCAATTTCTTCGAATAAGGTCCAGACTATCTGCATTTTGGCCATTTATTTAATCCATTAGTTAGCACTAAAATACGTATTTGTTAAACAATTAAGCGTACTGACGTCTGCTATTCAGTCCTGTTATTTTGAAATAACAACGCCAGAATTCGCGGCACGGTGGTGCGGTCATTTTCATCGAACCACTCGCGAAGCGCCACGCACCCGAAACCGCTGGCCTCGCCTGCTGCCACGAAGTCGGAAACGTGATGCACGAAACAATCGAGCTCGAAAATCCCGCTCCCGTCATCGAACCGGGCCTTGCTGCCCTGGTACTGCTTGAAGGGGTGCAGCTCACCAATGTAGAACAGGCCGCCCGGCTTCAGGGCCTGCCTGTTGCGCTGCACTAAATTCACGCCAGATGCGGCACCTATCGCAGGATTTTTGACGCCTCGGTCCGTAACTCAAACATGTAAGAAGCTGGCGAAGGCGATGGCGGATGATGGGAACGAGGTACTGGATATAGCTTCTTGAACACGGATAATGTAAATTCGCAGCTGACTTACCTAACCACTTAATTTTCAATACTGTTTTCATGTTCCAATTTTATTCCTGCCACCGTTCATTCGTTGCTTTACTACTATCAGGTGCCGTGTTGTCCAGTAGCTGCAGTAGCACCACTGTGCTTCAATCGATGCCGGTTGGCGCACGCATCTATGTAGATGGGGAGGCCGTGGGCACGACACCATATCGGCATTCCGACACTAAGATTGTCGGAAGTACCACCTCAGTACGCATGGAGAAAGAAGGATATGAAACCTACAATACTTCCTTCTCCCGGGATGAGCAAGCTGACGTCGGAGCCATTATCGGGGGTGTCTTCGTTCTGGTACCTTTTCTATGGACGATGAAGTACAAGCCCGTGCATTCATACGAGCTAAAATCGCTGACTCCCGCTCAGAATCCCGGCCCGGTAACGGCCCCGCCTATTAAACCTCGGGCCGAACGTCTGCGCGAAAACAAAAAGCTGCTGGATGAGAAGATTCTCACGCCTCAAGAGTATGAGAAGGAAAAATCGCGCATTCTGTCAGAACCGGAATAACTTCTTAAAAATTTCGGGCGTGGCGTGGTTATCCTGAATCATCAACCAAACCTATGACCATCGACTTCACCCATGTCGATAACAAAGCGTCTTTTCACCTGATGGCGAAAAGCCAATGGGAATTTCCGAATTGGTATGGCGTCAAGCGGGGCGCTTTCTGAGATGTCATCCTCAACTTGGTCGAAATGCTGGACTGCCCCCATCGGCGCGAGCTTGCAGAGGCGCGGCAAAACCGCTGCCCGCCGCCCAAGAAATCGTCTCTTAGGGGCCGTGCGAACCGAGACACGCAGTTTTACCCAAACACGATGTTTCGCGCAAATACGCTTTCTCAACCAACCCGGCACAGAGCAGTGAGGGAAGCATAGCCTGGCAACCAGCGCCTGAATCCCGCAAAGGCACGGGCCCGCGCCGCCCCACCAAACCGCAGTCAGAACGGCCTGTTGCGCACCCGACAATCCCTTTCCCGATAGTTTGCCGTAGTTTGTTCCGGGGTAACAGCCTCGCACCGGAATGGAACAAAAAACTGCTGAAAGCTCCCACCACCTGCTCGTATTTGCCCGCGAACCGGTGCTGGGGCGCGTGAAAACCCGCCTGGCGGCCGATATCGGCCCCGAAGCCGCCCTGGCCGTGTACCGCGAGCTACTGGCCCTGACCGCCGCCGCCGTCACGGCCAGCGCAGTGCCGGCCACCGTGTGGCTGGCCGAAGCCCCCCACCCCACCGCCGATACCGCCCTGCCCCGCCCCGAGTGGCCCGGCCTGCCCTGGCGCGTGCAGCCGCCCGCCGACCTGCTGGGCGAGCGCATGGCCCACGCGTTTGGCGAGGCCTTTGCGGCCGGCGCGGGCCGCGTGGTTATCATCGGCACCGATTGCCCGGGTCTGGAGCCAGCCATTCTGCAACGGGCTTTTGCCGCCCTCGAAGCCCACGACCTGGTGGTGGGGCCGGCCGAAGATGGCGGCTATTACCTGCTGGGCCTGCGCGAGCTGCAACCCGCGCTATTCACCAGCAAAGACTGGAGCACCGCCACCGTGCTGCCCGATACCCTGGCCGATGCCGCCCGCCTGGGACTGCGCGTGGCCCAGCTGCCGGTGCTGCACGACGTGGACTCGGCCCGCGACCTGGCCGCCTGGCGCGGCTAGCGAGTACCCCGGATTTTCGATTCGGCCGCGCTAATAATTAATCCAACGTTTATCGAGGAGTTTACTCGTAGAAATGCCGCAGCCGGCGGGTGGTGGTCAGCACTATCCAGTCGCCCAGCCGGGGAAAGAAGGTGTGCATGACGACGATGAGCCGGCCCAGGGCCGAAATCACCGTGCGGCGGCGGCGGCGGCGAATGTGCCGCAGGATGATGGCCGCCACCTCGGCCTGGGTTTTCTGCCAGCGCGCCGGCCGGTGCGCGATGAGCACGGGCTGCCCGGCCGCATCGAGCACGCGCTTGTCGGGGTCGTTTTGGGTGAAGCCTACGTGCACGATGCCGAAATGCACGCCCGTATGGTCCAGCTCGAGCCGGAGCGTGTGCGCCAGATTGGCCAGCGCGGCCTTGCCGGCACAGTAGGCCGAGCCGCTGGGCATGCCGTTGAGCGCCGAAATCGACGAAATGAAGGTGACGCTGCCCCGCGTGCGGGTGAGGTGCGGCAGCGCGGCCTTGAGCGGGTACACCGAGCCGTACACGTTACTGTCGAACACCCGCTGGAACACCTCGGGCTGCATGTCGGCGAAGTAGGCGCGCTGGGAAATGCTGGCGTTGGTTATCAGCACATCGAGCCGCCCAAAGGCCTGGATGGCCGCCGCCACCAGCCGCTCGCAGCTGGCGTAGTCCGTGACGTCGGCCACGCAGCTCACCACCGCGAAACCGGCCCGCACGAAGCCCTGCCGGGTGTGCTCCAAGCGCTCGGCGTTGCGGCCGTTGAGCACCACGGCCGCGCCGGCCGCGCACAGGGCCCGTGCCGTTTCGCGCCCAATGCCCGATTCGGAACCGGTAACAATGGCTACCTGACCGACAAACGCCCCTTGCCCGGCCGGCACGGGCTGGGCGGCCGGGAGCGGCTGGCCAGAAATATTATCAGACATAGTGGTGGGTTTTGAACCAGACCAGGGCTTCGGCTACGGCTTGTTCGATGGAAGTTTGGGGCAGCCCCAGCTCGGCGCGGGCCTTGGCGGGGCTGAAATAGTGGCCGTCGTTGGCCACGGCCGCCATAGCGGCATTGAGCTGGGTCGGGCGGCCGGTCAGGCGGGCTTTCACCTCGCAGATTTCGCCGTAGAGGCGGGCCAGCGCCGCCGGCAGCGGCCAGCGCGGCGGCGGCACGTCCAGCACGCGGGCCATCAGCCGAAATGCGTCCCGGTAGCTCAGGTTTTCATTGCCCAGAATGTAGGATTCGCCCACGCGGCCCTGGGTGAGAGCATTCACGGTCGCCGTGGCCACGTCGCGCACATGCACGTAGTTTTTGCCGCCAGCCGGGTAGCCGGGCAGCCGGCCCCGGTACAGCTCCAGCAGCAGGGCGTTGGAAGTGGGCCGGGCATCCTGCGGGCCCAGCATGAAGGTGGGATGCACCAGCACGGCGGGCAGCTGCTCCCGCGCCACGGCGTGCAGCACGAGGTCGGTGGCGGCGCGCTTGCTGTCCATGTAGTCGAGGCCGTAGCGCTGGCCGGCGTAGGGCCGGGTTTCGTCGCCGGGCTGGGCTTGTGAGCCAAAGCCGAAGACGTTGGCCGTGCCCACGTACACCAGCCGCGCCACGCCGGCGGTGCGGGCCAGCTGGAGCACGGCTTCCGTGCCGCCCAGGTTCACGGCCCACACGGCAGGGCTGCGGGCGGGGTTCACCTGGGCCAGCGCGGCGGCGTGGATGATAGCCGCGCAGCCATCAGCCGCGCCGGCCAGGGTGGCGGGCCGGGTCAGGTCGGCCTCGTGGTAGTCCACGGCCCACGCGGCGGGAAACGGCCGCCCGCTGCCCGGCCGCAGCAGCGCCCGCACCTGGTGGCCGCGCTGGTGCAGCTCAGCCACCAGATGCCGCCCAAGGAAGCCGTGGGCCCCGGTTACGAGAACGGTGCCGGGCATCAGCGGTAGTTGAGCATGGCTTTGTAGGTGCGGGCAATGCGGACCGGCGAGGCTTTCAGAAAGAAGAGTGAGAAGGCCGTGAGGTTGGCCAGCTGCACGCGCAGCCAGCCGTTGGTTTCGTATTTGCGGGCCGACACCAGCACGTCCTGCGGCACGATAAAGAAGGAGGCCACCCGCCGAATCCGCTGAATGATTTCGAAGTCTTCCATGATAACAAACCGCTCATCGAAGCCGCCCAAGCGCGCAAACAGCGCCCGCGTGATGAACAGCGTCTGGTCGCCACCCCGGCTCATAATGCCCTCAAAACGCGTCCCAAAGCTATTGATGCGCAGCAGCGGGTGCGGCGAATCGAACCGGAACCGGTAGCAGCCGGCCGCGTGCCCCTGCGCCACGGCGGCTTGCAGCGTGGCTACGTAGTCGGGGTGAATGCCCACGTCGGCGTGCACGAAATACAAAATGTCGCCGGTGGCGTGGGTGGCTCCGTAGTTCATCTGCACGGCCCGGCCGGCTTTGGGGGCCAGCAGCACCGTGGCCCCGGCCTGGCGGGCGGCGGCGGCCGTGCCATCGGGGCTGTCGGCATCCACCACCAGCACTTCGACCTGGCCCCTGGCATCGTACTGACGTAAAGCCTGCACCAAACGGCCAATGACCGCACCCTCGTTGTAAGTGGGAATAATAACGCTAATGGTCATGTATCACTTCTAAGTAGGTCGGGTAAATTACTTTGCAATAAAAAGGAACGTCATGCCTATCTGGCGTCCGCGCAGTCGAAGCATCTCTACCGCTTCAGCAGGGCCGTTCAGCGAAGCGGTAGAGATGCTTCGACGGGCTCAGCATGACGTGCTGATAAATCAAACTAATTCCCACAACCTACCTAATGCTATGCAAGCTCTCCATTTTCGCGGTGTTTGCCACCCGCCAAATTACTGCGCCCCGATACTATACGAATCATGCCCTTGTTCTGATTGCCTCAACCATAACTTAAGCCCGGCTGGCCGTACCTTTTTTCGTATGAAAGATGCAGGCCAATCTTTTATTCGGGAGCCAGCCGCGCGTTTACTCACGGGCCTGCGCCAGTGGTGGCTGCGTCTGGGTCTGGGATTGAGCGTGGTGGCCCTGCCGGCTCTCGGCCAGGCTCCTAAGCCCGCGCCGGTCGAAACGCGCCGGTATGCCATCGAAGTAGCGGGCCTGCGCGTGGGTACCATGACGGCTACCCGCCAGCCCCAGGCCGGAACAGAAGTCGTGTACACGCTCGTCAGCGACGTTAAGGTGGACTTTCTGTTCTACCACCTCAAGATTTATTATCAGGTCATGAACCGGTTTCGCGGGGGCCAGCTTCAGCTCTCGAAGGTAGAAGCCCACACCAATCAGGGCAACTTCTCGTCGCGGGCCGAGTGGAAGGACAACCACTACGACATCGTGGCCGACCAGTACAAGCACCACTACCGGGCCACCGAAACGCAGCCCATCACCTACGCCGTCACCAACCTGTTTTTTGGTGAGCCCGCTGGGCAGGTGCGGGCCTACGCCGAATATTTTGGCGATTATTTTGAGGTGGGCCGGGAAGCCGCGGCCCGCTACCACGCCCGGCGCGACGGCCGTGAGGACGAGTACCAGTACACCAATGGCCAGCTGGTGACAATCATTAAAAAGAACCCGCTCAAGAATTTCATCATTCGGCAGGTGCCATAGTTTCATAAAAAGCACGCCGAAATAGCATCAACTTTGCAGGGTTTAGTACAAACACGCCCGTTCCCCTTACAACTTTTCGCAGCCGTTCAGGCGGCACCTTCATGCGTCTTTTCGTTCATTCCCCCCTCAGCGTCTCTGGCCGCGCTTATCTGCAAGAGCAGCTTCCAGCCTCCTTCGACGTCACGTTTTGTAACGACCTGCCCACCGAGCAGCAGTTTCCGGCTTTTCAGGAAACGGAAGTGTTGCTTGGCAACCCGCCGCCGGCCTGGCTGGCGGCCGGCGCTCCGCCCCTGCTCCAGCTCTGGCAAATCGACTCGGCCGGCTTCGAGCGCTACCGCCACCTGCAACTGTCTGTTCCGGTGGCTAATATGGGCGACTTCTTCGCCTGGCCCTGCGCCGAAACCATGGTGGGCGGCCTGCTGGCGCTTTACCGGCACTTACCTGAGCTGGCCGTGCTCCAGGCCCAGAAGAAATGGGTGGGCGGGGCCTACGCGCGCAACCGCTCGGGCCTGCTGCGCGGCAAGCGCGTGGTGGTGCTCGGGGCCGGGGCCATCGCGCTGGCCCTGCGCCAGCAGCTCACGGGCTTCGAGTGCCCGGTGCAGCTGCTGGCCCGCACCCACCCCGAGGCCCAGCTGCATTCCAAAGAAGACCTGAAAGCCGCCCTGCCCACCACCGACATCGTGATAAATACCCTACCCGGCAGCGCCGTGGGCTTTTTTTCGGCCGAGCTGCTGGAAACCATGCGCCCGGGCAGCATCTACGCCAACGTGGGCCGCGGCAACACCACCGACGAGCCCGCCCTGCTGCGCCTGCTGCAAGCCGGCCACCTCGGCGGGGCCGTGCTCGACGTGACCGCCGTAGAACCCCTGCCCGCCGACAACCCCCTCTGGACCCTGCCCAACGTGCTGCTCACCCAGCACACCGGCGGCGGCCAGCACCACGAAGACGAAGGCAAAGTCGACGTGCTGCTGCGCAACCTGGAGCGGCTGCAAGCCGGCCAGCCGCTGGAGTACCTGGTGGATTTGAGCCGGGGATATTGAGCGTCCCAAAAATCACAAAGAAGCCCGACCAATCAGCTTGTCCTTACCCAAATCCGAGGCCGCTGCTCCGGTCTGACCGCCCTAGGCGGTCTGACCGGTTGTCGGGAGGGCGAAACCGGTTGTGCTTTAACCGGTCAGACCGCCTAGGGCGGTCAGACCGGACCGTTCAACCTGCACCCGGCGGCAGCCGGATAAATTTGGGCAAGGACAAGCCCATTAGCCGGGCTTCTTTGTAACCGATGAGAAACCGGTTAAACTACTCGGCGCTATCCACGCCGGCGGCTTTGGTCATCATATCCACAATCTCAGCCGAGATGCCGGTGGTGCTGAAGCCGCCGTCGTGCATCAGGTTTTGCATGGTTACGTAGCGGGTGAGGTCCGAAAACAGCGAGATGCAGTAGTCGGCGCAGGCTTCGGCCGGAGCGTTGCCCAGCGGCGACATCATGTCGGCGAAGTTGTAAAAGGCGTCGAAGCCGGTGATGCCGGTGCCGGCCGTGGTTTTGGTGGGCGACTGCGACACGGTGTTCACGCGCACTTTTTTCAGCTTACCGAAGCGCTGGCCGTAGCTACGGGCAATGCTTTCGAGCATGGCCTTAGCCTGGGTCATGTCGGTGTAGTCGAGGAAGGCGCGCTGGGCGGCGATGTAGCTCAGGGCCACGATGCTGCCCCACTCGTTCATGGCGTCCTGCTTCTCGGCCACGGCCATCATCTTGTGAAACGACATGGCCGACACGTCGATGGTCTGGTTAAAGAATTTGTAGTCCAGCTCGCCGTAGTGCTTCTTTTTACGAATGTTGGCGCTCATGCCAATGCTGTGCAGCACGAAGTCAAGCTTGCCGCCCAGCTGCTCCTGCGCGCCCGAAAACAGCGCCTCCAGCTCCTCCGTCGACGTAGCGTCGGCCGGAATGATGGGCGCGTTGCACTCCTCGCTCAGCTTGTTGATTTCGCCCATGCGCATGGCCAGCGGCGCGTTGGTAAGCACGAAGCGGGCACCTTCGGCGTGCGCCCGCTGGGCCACTTTCCAGGCAATAGAATGTTCGTTGAGTGCGCCGGAAATAATGCCGACTTTGCCGGCGAGGAGGTTATTAGCCATTGAGTGACTGCGTGACTGAGTGATTGAGTGAGGTCAGCCGGCCCTTGAACCAGCTTGGATTTCCGCGCAAGTTAGCAATTCACTCAGTCACTCAATTGCTCAGTCACTCCTACGCCACCGTTTCCCCCCGCAGCGCCAGCAGCTCGCGGGCGCTCTGGTAGGCATTTTCGCTGGGCTTGGCCCCCGCAATCATGTGCGCGATTTCCTTGATGCGGTCGTCCTGGTTCAACTCGCGGATACAGCTCACCGTGCGGTCGGCACGGTCTTCCTTGTACACGAAGTAATGGACGTCGCCGGCCGCCGCCATCTGCGGCAGGTGCGAAATAGCAACCAGCTGGTGCTTCTGCGCCATCTGCTGCATCATTCGGCCCACCTTTACCGCAATTTCGCCCGAAATACCCGTGTCAATTTCGTCGAATACGATGGTGGGCAGGGCCGTTTTATCAGCCAGCATGTACTTGATGCACAGCATCAGGCGCGAGAATTCGCCGCCCGAGGCCGCCTTGCTCAGCGTCTGGGGCTGCGCGCCCTTATTCGCGGTGAAAAGGATGCTCACCACATCGGTGCCGCTGGTGGCGGGTGCGCCGGTGCTGTGCTGCACCACAATGCGGGCATGCGGCATCCCGAGGTCGGCCAGCAGCGCGCCCAGCTGCTTTTCAAAGTGCGGAAACGACTTGCGGCGGCTTTCCGAAAGCTTGGCCGCCTGCTTGGTCACGGCCGCCAGGGCCGCGTCGGAATCCTTACGCAGGCGGGCTATTTCCTTATCCAGGCTCAGCACCGAACTCACTTTTTGGCGCAGCTCGTCGCGCACGGCCATCAGCGACTGGAGGTCGCGGGCCTGGTGCTTGCGCTGGAGCGTGTAGAGCACGTTGAGGCGGTCCTGCAATTCCTCGGCGCGGGCGGGGTCGCCTTCGGTGCGGCGCTCGGCGGTTTCCACCTCGTCGGCAATGTCGTGCAGCTCAATCAGGCAGCTATCGAGGCGCTCGCGCAGCTCGCGGAAGTTGTCGGCGTAGCTGGCCACCTGGCCCAGCAGCTGCACGGCTTCCTTCATGCTGCCGGTGGCGCAGGTTTCGCTGTCGCGCAGGCCGTGCAGCGCCTGGCTCAGCTTGTACTTGATTTCCTCGGCGTGCTCCAGCTGCTTCACTTCCTGCTCCAGTGCGTCCTGGTCCTCAGTATCGAGGCGGGCCTCTTCCAGCTCATTCAGCAGGAAGCTGTTGTAATCCAGCTCCTTGCTGGCCTGTGCCGCCTGGCTTTCCAGGGTTTGCAAATCGGCTTCCAGCTTGCGGTATTGCCTAAAGGCGTGGCTATACATAGTGCGCTGCGGCACCAGCCCGGCGTACAAATCCAGCAGGTTGAGTTGGAATACGCCATCGCCCAGCAATAACGTGTCGTGCTGCGAGTGAATATCCATCAGGTTAGCCCCGATTTTCCGCAGGGCTTCCAGCGTCACCGGCGTGTCATTCACAAAGGCCCGCGACTTGCCATTGGGACTGATTTCGCGCCGCAGAATGCAGTGCGTGTCATAGTCCAAATCCTCCGCCTCGAAAATATCCTGCAACTGGTAGTTGGCAATATTAAACTGGCCCTCAATCACGCATTTGCGCTCGGTGTCGAACAACATGCGCGAGTCGGCACGGTTGCCCAGCAACAGGCCAATAGCGCCCAGCATGATGGATTTACCAGCCCCGGTTTCACCCGTAATAATATTCAGCAGCGGTGACGGGCGCAATTCTAATTGCTCAATCAGCGCGTAGTTTTTAATCCGTAAATCGACAAGCATAAATAGATTATAAAGTCAACGAGAACGTCATGCTGAGCTTGCCGAAGCATCTCTACCGTGGCAGTAATTAACTACTAATACAACAAAGCGGTAGAGATGCTTCGGCAAGCTCAGCATGACCGTTTCAACGGTTTCAATTAATTAATTCACTTTAGGACGGTCTGATATTTCGCCGAATTACCGGGGTCTACTTCGGTCAGCATGGTCACCAGTTGCTGCTTCTGCTGCGCGTCCTGACTGGTGCGGAAAATATTAGCAATTTCGTCGGATTTCGCATCAAAAAAGGCGCGGGCAAACAGGGTGCCGGGACGGATAAGGGCCGCTTTCTGCACCCCCGTCAGGGCCGTCATCACCGAGGCGCGGGCTGCCTCCGGCTTCTCAATGAATACGTCCATGCCCTGCCGGTAGTAGGCGTAGAGGCCCGTGCGGAAGGCCTCCAGCTGCGGGTCGGTGATGTTGTCGAGCAGGAAGTGGCGCTCGCGCGAGCCGGTGCCGCGCCAGCCTTCGTCGGCCTCGTTGGTCTGGGTCTGGCCGGCAGAGTAGTTGACCACGTTGCGGGCCAGCTCATAATACGGCGTGCCGCCCAGCCGGGCAAACGTGTCGCGGTCGAGCCCGATAACAATGTAGGCGTAGTAGCCCAGCAGCGACGACAGGTTGGAAACGAAGCTGTTGGGCGAAAAGTCCAGCGGGTTTTGCGGCGAGTAGTTGAAGTTGAAACTCCGGTCAACCACACTGATGACGTTGGTATCGTAGCCAGTGCCATACACCGGGCGCGTCGAAATCAGACGCATGGTGGCGTTATAAGTGCCGTTCTGCGGGATGCCGGTGATGCCGATAAATACTTTCAATCGAATTCGTTCCTCGGGCCGGTAGGTTTGGGTGGTCCAGGCGCGGTTGTTGAGAAACGTGCGGATGTCGTTCTGCATCTGCGTGACGATGGTGGGGTCCGAGATGGTCACGTTCTCGGTCGACACCCGCACTTCGGCCAGCAGCTCCTGGGCGTGGGCCACGGAGCCGGCCAATAGCAAGAGCGCGCAAATCGGCAGGGCCGCAAGTAGTTTTCGCAATGGGAGCATCAGGCAATGGGGGCCCGGCGGGCCAGAATCAGGCTAACCAGTCCGCGGGCCACATCGGCTTTGGACTGCAACTCAAAATTAACGATTTGGCCGGCCGCATCCAGCACGGTCACCTTATTGGTGTCGTGGCCGAAGCCCGCGCCCGCGTCGCGCAGCGAATTGAGCACGATAAGGTCGAAGTTTTTCCGGTGCAGCTTGTCCTGGGCGTGGGCCAGCTCGTTCGACGTTTCTAACGCAAAACCGACCGCAAATTGTTCAGCCCGCTTGCGCTGGCCGAGCGTGGCGGCAATGTCCACGTTCTTCACCAGCTCCAGCGTCAGCGTTTCGCCCGATTTTTTGATTTTATCAACCGCCACCTGGGCCGGCCGGTAGTCGGCCACGGCCGCTGCAAACACCCACACCTCGGCTTCGTCAGCCACTTTCGCGGCTTCCGCAAACATCTCCGCCGCCGTTTCCACCCGCACGGTGCGGATGCGGGCGCTGGCCGGGTCCGGCAGCTGGCTGGGGCCGCTGATGAGCGTTACCTCGGCACCCTGCGCCGCAAAAGCTTCAGCCAGCGCGTAGCCCATCTTGCCCGTCGAGCGGTTGCCGAGGAAGCGAACGGGGTCAATGGGCTCGTAGGTGGGACCAGCAGTGAGGAGAACGTGCATTTAGTAGTAATCGGGAGGGAGAAAATCAAATAACGTCATGCTGAGCGCAGCCGAAGCATCTCTAATGCTTCGTTACAACGATTGAGGTAGTTGCTCAGTAGAGATGCTTCGGCTGCGCTCAGCATGACGTTCATTTAGCCCCAATACCTTCAAAAAACCTCGTCAGCTTGGCCATAATATCCTCCGGCTCCAGCATGCGGCCGGGGCCGGTGAGGCCGCTGGCCAGCTCGCCGCTGGGCGAGTCGAAAACGTGGTTGCCGAAGGAGCGCAGCCGCGCCAGATTCTGCGTCACGGCCGGGTGGGCGAACATATCCACGTCCATGGCCGGAGCCAGAAAAACCGGGCAGCGAGCCGACAAATACACGGCGCAGAGCAAATTAGGGCATAAGCCATTGGCCAGGTGGCCGATGGTATTGGCGCTGGCGGGCGCAATCAGCAGGGCATCGGCCCACAGGCCCAGCTCCACGTGGTTGTGCCACTCGCCGGCGGCGGCATCACGCAAAAAGCCCGTCAGAACGGGCTTTTTGGAGAGCGTGCCCAGCGTGAGGGGCGTGACGAAAGCGGCGGCGGATTCGGTGAGAATGACCTGTACCTCGGCTCCGGCTTTCACCAGCAGGCGCGTGAGCGGCGCGGCTTTGTAGGCCGCAATACTGGCGCTCACGCCCAGCAGAATGCGGCGGCCGGCAAGGGCGTTTGGCGTGGTCAATTCGTTGTCCGTTGTCTGGTCGGGCATAAGAATTCGTTGCTGATGACTGGGCATAATAAGAACGTCATGCTGAGCGAAGTCGAAGCATCTCCACCGCAATAGTAACTGATTACTTACGCGGCAGAGATGCTTCGACTTCGCTCAGCATGACGTTCTGTTTTAACTTATCCGATTTACTCGGCAGGAATTTCTAGAACAGCTCGCGGGGCACCGGAACTTCCTCCGGCGCGGGCGTGGTATAGGCAATCTTGCCCGCCAGAAACTCCTCGATGGCGAGGCTGGTCGGCTTGGGCATGCGCTCGTAGTGCTTGGAAACCTCGATTTGCTCGCGGTTTTCGAATACTTCCTCCAGGTTGTCCACGGTGGAGGCGAACTCGGCCAAACGGTCGTTCAGCTCCTCTTTCAGCTTAATCGAGAGCTGATTGGCGCGCTTCGAAATCACGGCAATGGCCTCGTACACGTTGCCGTTGTCGCCGGTGATGTCGGCCACGTTGCGCGTGATGATGGAGCTCGACGGGGTGTTGGGATTAGGTTTCATGGGCTGAATTAGTGACAAATTAGTTGGATGCCGCGGCGGGCGAGACTTTCAGCTTGGCAATTTCGGCCTGGCTGACATCGTACATATCCTGAGCGGTTTTCAGGTTTTTGCTTTTGGGATAAGCATCCAGGTACTGCTGGTAGAAACTTACCGCTTCCAGAAAACGCTCCCGCTGCTTCGACTCGATGCTTTCCTGAGCCCAGGCGTATTGGGCGTTTAGGCGCAGAAAAGCGGCTTGCTCAGCAAAGGCCGAAGCCGGATACTGCTGCTGGAAGTTGGTGAGGGCCACCACCGCAGCCTGATTGTAGCGCAGCTGAAAATAGAGTCTGGCGCTTTCGAAAGCTTTGTTCTCCAGCTTCTTCTGCAGCTCCTGCGACATGTTGTCGGTTTCGTCCTTGAATTTGCTGGTCGGAAAGCGGTTCAGGAAGTCCTGAATGGACTCGAGCGCCGAAACCGTGTTGGTCTGGTCGAGCTCGAAGCCCGGCGAGTCGAGAAACAGCGACTTGGCGTGCAGATAAGAGGCTTCCTCGGCGTACTCCGAGTTGGGGTACGTGTCGGTGAATGTCTTGAAATAGAACGCGCTCAGCACGTAGTTGCGCTGCTTGTAGTTCGTGTTGGCGAAGTAGAACTGGGCCTTCTCGGCCTCGGGCCGGCCCTTGAGCAGCGGAATCAGGTCTTCGAGCAGGGTTCCGGCCCGGAAGAAGTCACCCTTGTCGTAATACTTTACGGCAGCTTCGTACTTTTTATTGACGTCGGTGCTTTTCAGCAACTTTTGGTAGCCACTGGCGCAGGAGCCCAGAATGAGCGTACTAACGAGCAGAAACAGAACCGTGAGGCGGGAAATCGGCATAAGGGGTGCAAAGGTAACGATTTGAGCCGGCGAAGACAAACCGGCGGCCGCTGGCAGCGCGGCCATCCGGCAGCAAGAGCGCCGATGGGCACGTAAAGGTTGCAGCTAGCGGCGGGCGGCGGGCGCGGCGACCGGCTTCGGAGCAGCCACTTTGGGCACTATTTTTTTGGCGGGAACTTTTGCGGGCACTGCTTTCGGCTTCGAATTGGGTTTGGCCACTTTGCTTTTGGTAGTGGGTTTAGTGGCCTTCTTCACAGCTTTGCGCTTCTTGGGCCGGTCGTCGAACTGTTTGCCCAACACCTGGCGGCGGGTGGGCCGTTCTTTGGCCCGCCACTCAAAGCCCTTGAGTCGCTCGTCGTCGGGCTTGAGCTCGTGGGGCGGAATAAATTTGGCCTCGGGGTTGGTGAGGACCGAGATTTTATTGAGCTTGCTCTCCACGAACAGCAGGCGCATGTTGGCCGACAGCATCCGGTTCATGCCGGTGGTCGCGGTATCGTTATCCAGCGCGTAAAAGATGCTTTCGGCATTGCCCAGCACGTCCACCCGCCGCAGCTTGTTGTCCCGGAAATAGGCCATCATGTTGCGGCCCTTGGTCTGGTTGAAGTTCAGCAGCGTGTCCTGGTCCACGGCAAACGCATTGGCCTGCAGGCGCATCTCATCAATCTGGCCCCGCTTCGAGCGAATCTGAATAGAATCGGCCGACAGCTGGTTTTTGGCCTGCCACAGCACCGGATTCCGGCTCATGTAAATAATGCTGTCCTGCCGGTCGTAGGTCAGCGAATCGCACACGCCCTGCATCGTGCCCCGGAAAATCTGCACCCTGGGATAAGCGTAAAGCACGGTGCGCGTGGTGGTTTGGCCGGGCCGGGCCTCCACGCTGACGAGCGTATCGGCGGCCATATACAGCGTATCCTTGTCGCTGATATTGCGCACCACCGGCCGGCCACCGTAGAGCTTGGTGCGGCCCAGGCCGCGCCAGTATTTGCCGGCATCGCCGCGCAGGGTCAGGTTGTCCTTTTTCGAAATCAGCGAGACGTGCCCGTTGGCCACGCCGTACTGCTTCACCTCGTCGTACACCAGCCGGTCGCCGCCCAGCAGGTAGTTGGGCGTATCGATTTTAGCGTTTTTCTTAAAGTTGGACACCCGCGTGAGGGTGTTGTATGTGCCGCCCTCGGCATACAAATTCCCCTGCTTGCCCTTGATGCGAGTGGGACCATTGAAGGTGGCGATTTTGCTGACCGTATTGTAGCGCAGCGTGTCGTTATTCAACTCCGAATCGGGCGTCACGAGGTGCACGTTGCGCTTGAAAACGAAAACCTTCGAGTTGGTATCGTAGTAGCCCTGCTGGCTGTCGAGGGTGTTCTGCGGGTCGGTGAGGTGGCCGGTTTCGGTGTAGGAAGCCGTTTTGCGGTTCAGGTCGTAGTCGAGGCTGGGCGTGGTCAGGGTCATGCGCGGGTCGCGCATCACCACGTTGCCCAGCATGCGGGCGGTGCGCTTATCGCCATCGTAAAAGCCCTTATCGCCGGTGATGGTCATCGAGTCGCTCTGCACTACGCGCACGTTGCTGAACGCCTCCACCTGGTTGCGCTCCAGGTACTGGTAGGCCGAATCGCAGTACAGAAACACGTCGTCCTGCTGAAAGCTGACGTTGCCGAGCAGCTTGCGGATTTTCACCCCGGCGAAGTCGCCGCCCACTAACTCACCGGCCATCAGTAGCTTAATGGGTGAGCCTTTGCCCTTGGGCGGCACGGTGGCCGGTGGGCGCGGCGCGGTAGCTGCGGGCGCCGGCACAGCCGGCTGCGCACCCGGGCGCTGGGCCCGCCCAAGTAGCGGCGAGAGCAGCAACAAAAGAAAAAAGACGCGGAACAAGGTCATTCGGGGCCCAAAGGTACGGACGGGGTCCGCGCTAACGGCCATCTTTGCGGTGTAGTACCTGCCGGGCCCCGGGCCCCTCCTTTTTCTTATGCTTGATACCATTCGCCATTTTATTGAAGAGCACGCCCTTTTTTCCATCGAAAACGACCCCATTCTGGTGGCCGTGAGCGGCGGGCTCGATTCGGTGGTGCTGCTCGACATTCTGCACCGCCTGGGCGTGCAGGTGGCAGTGGCGCACTGCCACTTTGGCCTGCGCGGCGAAGACGCTGATGCCGACGAGCAGTTTGTGCGCAAGCTGGCCAAGCAGTACGGCCTCCCCTATTTCGCCGAGTTTTTTCAGACCAAGGAATTTGCCCAGCAGGAAGGCATTTCGACCCAGATGGCCGCCCGCCTCCTGCGCTACCGCTGGTTCGAGCAGGTGCGCCAGACGCAGGGATTAACCTATATCGCCACGGCCCACCACCAGCGCGACGAAGCCGAAACCATGCTGCTGAATCTGACCCACGGCACCGGCCTGGCGGGTCTGCATGGCATTCAGGTGAAAAACGGCCACCTCGTGCGCCCACTGTTGGGCGTGGGCCGCGATGACCTGCACGAGTACCTGGTGGAGCGCGGCCTGCGCTGGCGCGAAGACGATAGTAACGACAGCCCCGTGTACCAGCGCAACCTGCTGCGCATTGAGGTGCTGCCCGTGCTGCGCGAAATCAACCCCAACCTCGACCAGACCATGCACGGCACCGCCGAGCGCGTGGGCGGGGCCGAGGAAATTGTGCGCCGCTACGTGGCCGACACCGCCGCCCAGGCCCGCCGCGACGAGGCCGAGGTAACTTACCTGAGCATCGCCACCCTCCAGAAAACCGCCGCTACGGCCCTGGTGCTGCACGAGATTCTGCGGCCCTTCGGCTTTTCGTGGCTGGTGGTGAAGGATATCGTGGCCGCCTTCCCCGGCGAGAGTGGCCGGCGCTTCGACTCGCCCACGCACCGCCTGGTGAAGGACCGGGAGCATCTGGTTATCACGCCGCGGCGGCTCACGCAATTCGGCACCTTCCAATTGGCCGCCGGCCAAACCGACCTGCTGGCCGACGGCATGCGCCTGAAAGCTGAGCTGCACGACGACGCGAAGCACTTCATCATCCCGCGCTCGAAAAGCACGGCGGCGCTCGATGCCGACAAAATCAAATTCCCGCTCACGCTGCGCAAGTGGCAGGAAGGCGACTGGTTTATGCCGCTCGGCATGAAAGGCAAAAAGCTGCTCAGCGATTTTCTCATCGACCAGAAAGTGCCCCTGAACCTGAAAGACGACGTGCGCGTGCTGACTTCGGCTGACGGCAAAATCTGCTGGGTGGTGGGCTGGCGCGTCGATGACCGGTTTAAGGTGGAGGAAACATCTGAGCGGGTTCTGACCGTGCAGCGGATGTAACGTGGACTTCGCGAGTCCGCGAGTATCGGGCCGCCCTCTCCGCCTTGCCCCTTCACGCAGTTTATTATCTTACCCGTGAGCTGGTGCGCGGCTGGCACATGCTGCCCTGGCCCAACCCCTGCCCGAGCTGGTGACCACCCCAATTCGTTACGGGTGCTGGCTTGATAATCAGCCGGGGAAGCAGAGGAATTTCAACACGGGATACAGGAGTACGCCATGCATCCGCCGAATCCGCTGGATAAACTGAATTTTTATAATTGAAAGTCAGGCATATAGGGGGGGGGGGGTGAATAAATATCCTTCCTAATGCATTTGATGAATCAATTATCTCTTGCAGCTTTGTCAGGCAATTCAACACGCCCATTCTTATATTTTTAGAATGGAGTACAAACGCCCGGATTTCCACCTTGGCTGATTGGATTGTTTCCCATATTCCGAACAATGAATTTCGGATTGCCTGCTTTTCGCACAGGCTCGCCGCCGTTCGCACGTTGGCGGTGGTCTAATCGCAGGTGATGCGGTAGGAACGCGCCACGGCGCGTTCACCGCCTGCGCCGGGTCGCCTCAGTTGTTCGAGGAGTGAACGCGCCATAGCGCGTTCCTACAATCACCATGCTTTAGACCACTGCCCGCACGTTAACCCCGCCGGTTTCCGGCTTGGGTTAATTCTCGGCGGTGGTCCAAAACGGGATGAGAGAGATTTTATAAACGAAAAACACCTAGTACAAAGCATTGCAAACCAGATGGTTGAACGTTATTGTATTTTATAGAATCAAATCTTTCATCCTGCGTTAGACCACCGCCTTAATAACATATCGCATTTGACAAGGTCTAATTTCACAAAAACATTTTCAATACAATTAATTACAATGACTAATAATGTGCGTCCGGTATTTTTGATATTGACTCTACTATCCCTGTTTTTTCAGTTGTGTGCTAACGCGCAGCCAGCCAAAATTACTAGGGCAACAACCTGTTTGCGTGCCATTTATCGCTTCGATTACAAGCTTGACTCGGCTGTAGCCACGCCCAAGAGTGAGCAAACTATACTGCGGATAAATAATGGCACCTCCTGTTTTAGAAGCAAGACCCAGCATGTTCGGGATAGTGTTTATACAAGCTTAAGCGGCCGTCCAGAAAAAGAGAGAATTCAAGAGTCCCTTTACGCAGGGACAAAAACGGGTAAAACCCAAATTGATTATTCTATTATCAAGGAGGCTGCCAAAGACAAGGTTTTTTACCATGACAAAATCCGTACGGTAGACTACCAATACCAGGAAAAAGCCCCATTGTTTCACTGGAAAATAATGCCGGTCAAAAAGACGGTTGCCGGCTACGAGTGTCAGCAGGCGTTCACTGCTTTTGGCGGGCGCACTTGGGAAGCTTGGTTCACGCGCGATATTCCTGTGAGTGAAGGACCGTACAAATTTTATGGTTTGCCTGGCCTCATCGTGAAAGTGCGCGACACGCACGACAATTACGTGTTCGAGCTGCTCAGCTTTGAGAGCACTCCCAAGCCATTTACTACTTCCGCAACCTCGTCGGCGCCGTTAATTAAAAAAGCTAAATTCAAACAAGCCAAACTTAACGACGAACAAACTTTTCTCGACTGGATGGCCTCCATGGGCAACTACGTGTCGGAGAATATGCGGAGTACTTATGCCGCGAAACTAAAACGCCGCAACAATCCGCTGGAACTGCAATAATTCGGGCCGTGAGAGTTGCGGCAGCAATGCTAGTTTGGCTGCTTTTTCCCTAGCTAGTGGTCACTTGCCTTGGCAATTGTCCCTAGCAGGTGCCCGGCTACCGGATGGAGTGCGGCCGCGCAATATCTAAATTGCAACCCATAAAATCCACGCGCAACCCTCTACCCGTAATGAGCAGATACTTCTTCTCGGTTTGCCTACTAATCACGCTGCTGATAACCGGACTTTTATCCGCCTCAGCACAGCCAGCGAATAGTGGCGCGCCAACCTACTTACGCGCCATTTATCGCCTCGACTACAAGCTTGACTCGGCAGTGGTTATTCCCAAGAGTGAGCAAATGATATTACGGATATATGATGGCAAGTCCTGTTTCCAGAGCAAAGCCAAGCAAATGCAGGACAGCTTATTTACAACTCTAAATCACTTGTCAGGGCAGGAACAACTCAATAAAGCAGGCCCCATTTTATCTAAATTGGGTAAAACTGAAATTCGTTACTCCATTTTCAAGGAACCGTCTAAAGACCTTGTTTTATACCATGATGTTATCGGTACAGAGGACCACCAATACCAAGAAAATGCACCGCTGTTTCACTGGAAAATAACGCCGGTTAGAAAGGCAGTCGCTGGTTATGAGTGCCAGCAGGCATTCACGGGTTTTGGCGGCCGTACATTCGAAGCCTGGTTCACCCGCGACATTCCCGTGAGTGAAGGCCCCTACAAATTTTATGGCTTGCCCGGCCTTATCGTGAAAGTGCGCGACACGCACAGTAATTACTTATTCGAGTTGCTCAGCTTCGAAAATAACCCTAAGCCATTTGATATTTCCGCTACTTCGCCAGTTATCTTAGGTCCTAGCGCATCGGCTCCACTGATTAAAAAAGCAAAGTTCAAACAAGCTAAACACAACGACGAATTGACAATTTTCGACCGGTTTGCCGCTAGCGGCAACATAATTCCGGAAGGAATTCAAAGGGATTATTTTGCAAAAATAAAGCGCCAGAATAATCCACTGGAATTAAAATAGTCGTACCTGTGCCACGCCTGAGAGACTACCCGTTTCGGCTGACTATTCTTTACCTGCTAGTATCCGGGCTGGCATTGGCCTGCCCCAAAGCCACCGCCCAAACCGTCCTCACCGGCACGGTGCGAAACGCGGCCGGCCAGCCGCTGGAGGGCATCCTGCTCGAAGCCGAAACCAAGGCCCAGCCGCCGGCTACTGCTTTTGTTATCTCAACTGCCGATGGCAGCTTTAGGCTGACGCTGGCCGCCACGCCCGCCAGCGACTCGGTGTATCTGAGTACCCGCGCCCTGGGCTATGCCGCGCAGCAACTGCGCCTAGCCAACCGCAGCCAGACGGTGGCCATTGCCATGCGCGAGAGCACCACCAAGCTCAGGGAAGTGACCGTGCGGGGCGCTCCCATTACCCGAGAGGGTGATACGCTCAGCTACAAGGTCAATGCCTTCGCCACCAAGCAGGACCGGGTGATTTCGGACGTACTGAAGAAAATGCCCGGTATCGAAGTGGCCGGCGACGGCCGGATTTCCTACGAGGGCAAGGCCATCAGCAAATTCTACATCAATGGGCAGGACTTGCTGGAAAGCCGCTACACCCTGGCCAGCGACAACCTGCCCGTCGGGGCCGTGCAGAGCGTGCAGGTACTGGAGCGCCACCAGCCCATCCGGGCGCTCGACAGCCTGGAACGGCCCGACAACGCGGCCCTCAACATCAAGCTCAAGAACAAGGTAACGGCCACCGGGCAGGCCATTCTCGGGGCCGGGCTGGTGCCCGCGCCGCTGGCTCCGCTCTGGAACGTGACCCTCTCGCCCATGCTCTTTGCCGGGCGGCAGCAGCTCATCGATACCTATCAAAGTAATAACACCGGCCAGGACGCGGCCACTGCCCTAAAATCCCTGACATCGCCCGACCCGCGCACGGGCAGCGAGCTGAGCAACCAGCCGCCCGACCTGACGCACGTGCTGGGCCTGGGCCGCCCGCCGGTAGCGGCCAGCCGCTACCTGTTCAACCAGGTGCACCTGCTGAGTGCCAACCACCTCGTCACCATCAGCCCGGAAAACCAGCTGCGGGTGAATGCCTCCTACCTGCACGACGCGCAAACCCAGCGCGGGGGCTCACAGACGCGGTTTTTCCTACCCGACGGCCGCACCGTGACCCTGACCGAGGACCGGGTGAACCGCTCGACGCTCAGCAACCTGCTAACCGACCTGGCCTTTATCAAAAACGTGAAGCGCTACTATCTGAAAAACACGCTGAGCCTGGATGCCCGCTGGGATGCCCAGACCGGCGACCTGTACCGGGCCGAAAGCCAGGCCAGCATTCAGCAGCGCGCCCGCACCCCGTTTGTGGGCCTTACCAACCGGCTGGGGCTGGTGCGGCCCATCGGCGGCGGGCGCATCGTGCAGGCATCGTCGCTGGTATTTTTTACCAACAGCCCGCAGGAACTGGCGGTGCGGCCGGGCCCGTTTGCGGGCCTGCTGGCGGGCGGCGTAGCCTATGACTCGGTCCGGCAGCAGGCGCGGCTGGGTGGCTTCTATACCAGCAACTCGGTGGGCCTGACGGGCACCCGGCGCGGCTGGGCCTATTCGGGCACGGCCGGCTTCGCGCTGGAAGCCCAGCAACTGGCCACCAGCCTTGAAACCTCGGCCGGCCCGGCCCCGGCCGGACTACCCCTGCGCAACGATTTGGCCTGGTGGCGCGGCCGCTACTACCTGGAGCCGGGCTTGAGCCGCATATACGATACCTGGGACCTACGCCTGCGCGTACCCGTGAGCTACTACGATTTCCGGGCCACCGACGCACCGCTTGGGGCCGGGCAGCGCCTGTACACCGTGGTGGCCGAGCCCACCCTGAGCATGAGCCGCAAACTGAGCCCCCACTGGAACGTGTCGGTGGATGCGGGCCTGAGCAACAACTTCGGCCGCATCGAGCAGCTGAGCTACGCGTACATCCTGCGCGACTACCGCACCCTGCAACGCAACGCCGCGCCCCTGCCCCGCACCCAAACGCAGCACTACGGGGGCGGCTTCTACTTCACCGACCCGCTGGAGTCGCGATTTATCTACGCGAATTACACCTTTAGCAACGCGCTGAGCAACCGCCTCTATAGCAGCCAGGTCGATGCCAACGGTGCTCTCACCACCCTGGCCCTCGACAATGAGGCGCGCACGCTTGCCCACACCTTGAACGCCAGCGCCAACCAGTTCATCAGCCCCTGGAAAACCAACCTGACCCTACTGCTGGTAGGCAGCTACCGGCAGCAGCCCGAGCTACTGAACGGCCAGCTGGTGCAGGCCGACACCCGCAACGCCACGGCCAGCCTTAAAGCTAGCGTGGCAGCTTTCGACTGGGGCAGCCTGGAGTACCAGGCGGCCCTGACGACGCTGCGCAGCCGCTTGGCCGACCTGCCCGCCACGCCCGCCGCGCTGGTGCAGGAGCACCACGCCACGCTGGGCGTGTACCCCGGCGAGCACCACCAGTTCACGCTGGCTGCCGACTACTATGACAGCCGCGGCCCCGCCCCCACGGTGCGCGCCGTATTTGCAGACCTCACCTACCGCTACGCCCTGCCCACCGCCCGCAAAATCGACCTGGAGGTGCGCTGGAGCAATATTTTCGACACCCGCCAGTATCAGTACAGCTTCGTGAGCCCGTTCCAGCTCACCCAAACCACCTACCAGCTGCGGCCGGCCCAGGTGCTGGCCTCGGTGCGGCTCTCGTTGTAGCGCCAGGGTTCCAGAAGTTAGTTTGGCGGTGGTCCAAAGTAGGGTGACAAACAGTTGGTCAAACAAATTAAATTTCTTTGCAAGTTATTGCCCAATAGTAATTAACAGCTAAGTATAACCTGCTTAAATTAACATTTCACCCTTCTTTGCACCACCGCCGTTAGTTTTAGCCCGCTGGGGCGATTTGCAGGCCGGGGGTTGTGGCAGGCGAAATGGAATTTGGTGCACTCGTACTTGCGCGTCCCGCCGTACTTTTACCCCCGAAACTCCAACCCACCCAATTCCTCTCTTATGAAAGTTACCGTAGTCGGAGCCGGCAACGTTGGCGCAACTTGCGCTGATGTGCTCGCCACCCGTGAAATTGCCAACGAAATTGTTCTGGTTGACATTAAAGAAGGTATTGCCGAAGGCAAAGCCCTCGACATCTGGCAGAAAGCCCCCATTCTCGGCTACGACTCGCGCACCGTGGGCGTAACCAACGACTACGCCCGCACCGCTGGCTCCGATGTAGTGGTTATCACGTCGGGCCTGCCCCGCAAGCCCGGCATGACCCGCGACGACCTGATTTCGGTGAACGCCGGCATCGTGAAGTCGGTGACTGAGCAGGTGGTGGCTCACTCCCCCAACGCCATCATCATCATCGTGAGCAACCCGCTCGACGTGATGACCTACCAGGCCCACCTCACGGCTAAGCTGCCCCGCGAAAAGGTGTTCGGCATGGCCGGCATCCTCGATACGGCCCGCTACCGCGCCTTCCTGGCCGAGGCCCTGAACGTGAGCCCGAAAGACATTCAGGCGGTGCTCATGGGTGGCCACGGCGACACCATGGTGCCCCTGCCCCGCTACACCACCGTGGGCGGTATCCCCGTTACCGAGCTCATCGGCAAGGCCGAGCTCGACGCCATTGTGGAGCGCACTAAGAACGGCGGCGGTGAGCTGGTGAAGCTCATGGGTACGTCGGCTTGGTACGCGCCCGGCGCGGCGGCGGCCCAGATGGTGGAAGCCATCGTGCGCGACCAGCGCCGGGTGTTCCCCGTGTGCCTGGAGCTGCAGGGCGAGTACGGCATCAACGGCGTGTACCTCGGGGCCCCGGTTATCCTCGGCAAAAACGGTGTGGAGCGCGTTATTGAATTGCAGCTCAACGACGAAGAAAAGGCCATGCTCGAAACCTCGCGCGGCCACGTGAAAGAAGTGATGGAAGCGCTTGACAAAATGACGGCCGTTGCTTAATTTTTTGATAAGAAAAAAAATAGCCGGCTCCTTACGGGGTCGGCTATTTTTTAGACTTGTTCCTAAATACAGAAAAGGGCAAATTCAGCGGTCATGCTTCATCTTGCGTCCGCGCAGCCGAAGCATCTCTACCGCTTTGGTGCAGTAGCATTGATTACTAGTGCGGTAGAGATGCTTCGGCTGCGCGGACGCAAGATGAAGCATGACGTTCTTTTTTCATTATTACTTATTCGGGAACAAGTCTTTTATGTAAGTGCGTTTGTCATATATCTATTGCAACAACTCGATTCGGAACCCGATTGAGCCGTTGCAGGATGGGCACAACTACCCGGATTATGCCCTTTAGTTTGCTGCGAATATTGCCTACCTTGCAGCCCTAGCGCACTATCCGCCTTTTCGCCCATGAAAAAAGAGCTTACAAATTTGTTCGACAAAACCTATTTAACCATCGAATTTGATGAGGCTAATAAGTGGATATATAATAACTGGGTAGGTGTGCTGCCCACCGATAAAGTTATTCAGGGCTGCCAGGCTACGCTGGAGTTTTTGCGGGAGAAGCCCTGCCCGCACATGCTGAATGACAACCGCAAAGTGGTGGGCTCTTGGAACTCGGCCAACGATTGGATTGCTGAAAACTGGATGCCCCAGGCGCTGGCCATGGGCCTGAAGCGCTTTGCCCACATCGTGTCGCCGGGCATATTCGGGCAGGCCTCGGCGGCCGAAATGATAACCCGCGTGGGCACTCAGTTCGAAATGCGCCTTTTTCAGGACATCGAGCTGGCTAAAGCCTGGCTGCGCGGGGCGTAGTCCCGCCCCCTACTGCTGGCTGGCCCGAAATAGCTTCTGCTTTTCATCTTTGGAAAGACTTTCGTAGCCGGAGCGCGAAATCTTGTCCAGGATGGTATCAATCTCATCCTGCAGGGGCTGGCCCTGCACGGCGGGCTTCTTGCTGCTGCTGGCGGCCGTGGCGGCCACCGGCTCGGGGCGGCGGGTGGTGCTGCTCACGCGCATGGCGGGGCGGCGGGTGGCGAGGCGGCTGAACCAGTTGCCCACGGCCTGCACCGGACGGCCCAGGTCGCGGCCGGCCTGCAGCTGCTTGATGAACAGAAACCCCAGCAGCGCCCCGCCCAGGTGGGCAAAATTGCCACCGGCGTTGCCACCGTTTACCCCAGCTAGCGAGATGAGCACCACCACGGCTGCAATCCACTTAATTTTAACAGGGCCAATGAGAATCAGCATAAACGTATAGTCGGGCAGCAGCGTGGCGGCAGCTACAATAATGGCAGTAACAGCTGCGGAAGCACCTACCATTGCTGGCATTTGTTCACCAGGGCCTGGAATGAAATTTGGAATATAGTTATATGCTATCAAGAATATCACCGCACCAGCCAGTGCCCCCAACACATAAATGCTCACGAGGCGTCGGTCGCCGAGGTACTCGCGCACCAGTTGTCCGAACCAGTACAGATTGAGCATATTGAACAGGATATGGAAAAAGTCTTTGTGAGTGAAGGCATAAGTCAGCAGCGTCCAGGGGTGGCGTAGTAGGACAGGCAAGGCCGATGACAGTTCGAACTGCCGCAATACTGGCGGGTAGTAGCCGCTGGCGCTACTTACGGTAAGAATGGTGCGCAGCACAATCAAGCCCGCAAACACCAGCACATTCAACAGAATGAGTTGAATGAGGGCGTTGTCGCGGCGGCTGAAGGCGGTGCGGATATCCTGAACTATGCTCATGGCACGAATTAAACGGATTGTACGAATTTGGCCGGCCTACGGGTAGCCGGGCGGCTCACATAATTAGGGTAACAAGCAACTAGTAAAAACGCTCCCGGCCTCCCTCCCAGAATTTTACTAAAATGAAACCAGCCAGCAGGCCACCAAGGTGAGCAAAGTGCGCAACATTGTCGCCGGGCGATGGATTTATTCCTTGATACAGCTCATAGGCAGCGTAGCCGAAGACAAGATATTTGGCTGCTATCGGTATCGGAATTGGAAAAATCATCATTTTGGTATTGGGAAACAGGTACGCAAACGCGAACAGCACCCCAAATACTGCACCCGACGCCCCCAGCATTCCCACTCCGCTGCGGATTTCCGACACGATGGCATCGACCGTGGCAGTGGCCGAAGCAACATATTCGGTATTGGTTGGATTACGGGTCATCGCCATGGCCAAAGGCGCGTACGTTTCGTTACCGGGCAAATTATCGCGGTAAAACTCCGCGAAGGTTGCACCCGAAGGATTAGCCCGAAATTCTTGCTGTGAGGTAACGAGCTTGTTGATTTCGACATATTTCACCCCTTCATAAAGCATTCCGGCACCTACCCCGCAAATCAGCCAGAATACCAGAAACCGCTGTGCCCCCCAGCGCTGCTCGAGTAGCGGCCCGAAAGAAATAAGGGCGAACATGTTGAACAGTATGTGGAAGAACCCCCCATGCAGAAACATATAGGTCAGAAACTGCCACGGGAAGAAATTCGGCGACCCAATTGGGTACAGGCTTCCTATTTTAGTGATGATTGGCAACAGGCTAATCTGCGCCAGATAGCATGCGATGTTTGCAAAAAGCAGTGCGCGAACGGTGGGTGTGAGGTTACTAAGATTGAACATGCAGCGAAAGTAGGTGCCGCGAGTGCTTCGCGGCTGAGCTTATTTACGGAAAAAATCGGCCAGCTGCTGACCATCCAGCAGCACGAGCGTTTTGCGGCCGTCGGGCGTGTAGCCGGGCACCTGGCAAGCAAACAAACGGTCGGCCAGCGCGCTGAGTTCGGCTTCGGGCAGGCGGGCGGTAGCCGTGCCGGCGGCTACGCGGCGGGCCAGGGCCCGGGCCAGGCTTTCGCTGCGGTCGAGCTTGAGCGGTCCGGCGGCGGTGCGAAACTGCTCGATGAGGCTTTCCAGCAGGTCTTTCTCATCCTGAACAGGCATGCCGGCCGGAATAGCTTCCACGGCAATGGTATTGGGCCCGAACTCAGCGAAGATGAAGCCCAGGGCGTGCAGCGGCTCGGTGAGCTCGCGCAGCACGGCAAAATCGGCGGGCGAAAACGTGACCGTGCGCGGAAACAGCAGGGTTTGCGACGAGCCCACGGCGCGGGCCAGCTCCTGCCGGTACTGCTCGTAGAGAATCCGCTCGCGGGCGGCTTCCTGGTCAATCAGCAGCACGCCCGACTTCACGGGTACCAGCACGAAGCGCTGCTGCACCTGCACGGCGCGGCTACCCGGGCCACCCTCGCGGGCGGGGCTGGGCCGAGCCGGCACGGGCTCCGGCGTGGTCAGGCCCAACGAAAAACCGGCGGTGCCGGCCGGCTCGCGCCCCAGTGCTGCGGCACTGGCATCGGCGGCCGGGGCCGTAGCAAAGCTGCGCGCCGTCACTTCATCAATGGCCGCGTCGTCGCGCACGGGCTGGCCCAGCTCGCGGTAGAAGGCTTCCAGCTCGCGGCGGGCCTGCTCGGTGGGGCGCGGCGGCAGCTGGCGCTCGTAGCCGTCGCGCCGGGTGTCAGATTGGAAATTACTGAAGCCCGAGCTGCTGCCCCCGGGCCGGGCAGCGGCCGAAGCCGCCGACGCCAAAGCATCGGGGCGGTAGCTGTCGGCACTGGCGGCGGCACGGGCGGCGGGCGTGATGGCGGGTAGGTGGTCGTCGGGCTCGCCGGTGCTTTTGCCGGCCCGCAGTGGGCGGATGGGCGCAAAGTTCACGTCGCCATCGAAGTCCAGCGAAGGGGCGATGTTGTGCAGGCCCAGGCTCTGCTTCACGGCGGCCCGCACCACGGCATACACGGTTTTCTCGTCCTCGAACTTGATTTCCGTCTTGGTGGGGTGCACGTTGATGTCGATGGCTTTGGGGTCGAGCTCCAGGAACAGCACGTAGAACGGGTGCGTGTCGCGGGCCAGCAGGCCTTCGTAAGCCGCCAGCACGGCGTGGTTGAGGTAGGCCGAGCGGATGAAGCGGTTGTTGACGAAGAAAAACTGGTCGCCCCGGCTTTTCTTCGACGATTCCGGCTTGCCCACGAAGCCGCGCACCGAGATGGAGTGCGTCACCTCCTCGCAAGCCGCGAGCTGTTCCTTATAGCCGTTGCCAAGCAGCGCCACAATGCGTTGGCTGAGCTTACCGGCGGGCAGACCAAATACCTCAAGCTCATTCTGGTACAGCGAGAAGGCAATCTGCGGGTTCGCCAGCGCCACGTGCTGAAACTCGTCGAGAATATGCCGCATTTCCACGGCGTTGCTTTTGAGAAAGTTGCGCCGGGCGGGCACGTTAAAGAACAGGTTTTTGACGGCGATACTCGTGCCGTCGGGGCAGGCCGTGGGCTGCTGGCTGGTCACCTGCGAGCCCTCCACCAAGAGCAGGCTGCCGGTATCCTGGTCGCGCTGCTTGGTCCGGATTTCAACCTGGGCCACGGCCGCGATGCTGGCCAGGGCCTCGCCGCGGAAGCCGAGGGTACGAATCCGGAATAAATCTTCGGTGCTGCGAATTTTGCTGGTGGCGTGGCGCTCCAGGCTCATGCGGGCATCGGTGGGCGACATGCCGGCCCCGTTGTCGACTACCTGCACGAGCTGCTTGCCGGCCTCTTTCACAATGAGTTGCACCTGCGTAGCCCCGGCATCGACGGCATTTTCCAGCAGCTCCTTCACCACCGAAGCAGGGCGCTGCACTACTTCGCCGGCCGCAATCTGGTTGGCGAGGTATTCGGGGAGCAAATGGATGATATCGGGCATCGTTGGGAATCGGGAAGCGGAGGGAAAACAGGAGGCATCGAATAGCTAACCAGCACGCCAACAAGCGGAAACGCACCGGACAATAACCAGAAAACCACTACGTTTTAAACCCACGCCGGGGTTTTCTGCGTAGCTTTGCGGCTAAATAGCGGAGTCACAGCGCAAATTTTCACGGTTCTTACCGTCCTTGTTTCGCCCTGCCGACGGCCACTGTTGGAACCTCTAAACCTAGCTGGCGGGTTCCGCCATTACACACGACAAAAGTACGGCCTTCACGGCCCGTTTACCTCTTGAATCAACCCAACACCCCCACGGGGCTGATGCACATTCCCTTCCGGCTAGGCTTCGCAGCCTTGCTGTTGGCCGCGGGTTTGCTGCTGTCGTTTGCTGAAGTGAAAAAGATGCCGGCCGACCCGATGCCGACCTCGCCGGCCGAAATGGCCTGGGTTGATAGTGTATTCAACTCGCTCACGCCTGACCAGCGCCTGGGCCAGCTGTTTATGGTGGCCGCTTACTCTAATAAGGACCGCAGCCACGTCGAACGCATCGAGCGCCAGGTACGCAACCAGAATATTGGCGGGGTGATGTTTATGCAGGGCGGCCCCAAGCGGCAGGCCATCATGACCAACCGCCTGCAGGCCGCCGCCAAGGTGCCCCTGCTCATTGCTATGGATGCCGAGTGGGGCCTCGATATGCGCCTCGATTCCTCGGCGCACTTCGCCAAGCAGATGACTTTGGGGGCGATGGACGACCCCAAATACGTGTACCAGATGGGCCGCAACATTGCCCGCAAAATGCGCGCGCTGGGCGTGCACGTCGACTTCGCCCCGGTGCTCGACGTGAACTCCAACCCTAGCAACCCGGTGATTGGTAACCGCTCGTTTGGCGAAGACCAGGTGCAGGTGGGCAAACTAGGCATCCAGTATATCAAGGGCTTGCAGGATAGCCGCGTGATGGCGGTGGCCAAGCACTTCCCCGGCCACGGCGATACCGACACCGACTCGCACGTGTCGCTGCCCGTCATCAACACCGACATGGCCCGGCTCACGAAAGTGGACCTGGTGCCCTTTCAGCAGTCGTTTGAGGCAGGGGTGATGGGCGTGATTGTGGCCCACCTCTACATGCCGCTGTTCGACACGACCAACGCCAAGACCACCACGCTGTCGCACGCGCTGGTGACGGACTTGCTCAAGGACAAGATGGGCTTTAAGGGCCTCGTGTTCACCGACGCGCTCAATATGAAGAGCGTGAGCCGGCTGTACAAGGACGGCGAGCTGGACGCGATGGCGCTGGCCGCCGGCAACGACGTGCTCCTGTTCTCGGAAGATGTGCCCTCGGCGCTGCTCCGCATCAAGGAAGCCGTGGCGGCGGACAAACTCAAACAGGAGGATTTGGACCTGCGCATTCGCAAGATTCTGCGGGCCAAGTACTGGGCCGGACTGGCCGACTACAAGCCGGTGAACATGGCGACCCTGCGCGACAGCCTGAACACGCCCGACACGAAAGTGCTGGCTCAGAATATTTTTGAGCACGCCGTGACGGTGGTTAAAAACGACGACCAGCTCCTGCCCTTCCAGCGGCTCGATACGCTGCGCATCGCGGCCATCACCATCGGCACGCAGGCCGAGGGCCCGTACGCGACCATCTTCAACAAGTACCAGCCCGGGCCGGTGTACGCCGTACCCAACCGCTACGCCGACGACAGCACGTTTGCCCGCATCAGCAGCCGCCTGCAGGGCTACAACGTGGTGGTGGTGAGCCTGCACAACATGAATAATACGCCCAGCCACAACTACGGCCTGGGTGATGGCGCCCTGAAATTCATCAAGCGGCTCGAAGCTAATCCCCGCCTCAAAACGGTGGTGGTGGCCATGGGCAATGCCTACTCGCTCAAGTTTCTGGAAAGCGCCCGTACCCTGGTTTGTGGTTATGAGGACCATTATGCCGCGCAGCTGGTGATGCCGCAGGTACTGTTTGGGGCGCTGCCGGCCCGGGGCAAGCTGCCGGTCACGGTTTCGCCCAACATGAAGGTGGGCAACGGCATCGCTACGCTCGACCTGCACCGCCTCCGCTACGCCACTCCCGAAAGCGAGGGCCTGAGCTCGCGCGTGCTGGCCCAGATTGACAACATCGCCCTGGAAAGCCAGACCTACGCCGCCGCTCCCGGCTGCCAGGTGTTGGTGGCGAAAAACGGTACCGTGGTATTCGACCAGAGCTACGGCTATTGCACCTACGACCAGACCCAACCCGTAACCAGCAACACGCTCTACGACCTGGCTTCGGTGACCAAAGTGGCCGGCACCCTGCAGGCCGTGATGTACCTCAAAGACCAGAGCCGGCTGAACCTGGAGGAAAAAGTGGCCACCTACCTGCCCGAGCTGGCCCGCACCAACAAGCGCGACATGACCATCCGCGAGGTGCTGCTGCACCAGGCCGGCCTCAAGCCGGGCATTCCTACCTGGGAGCGTACCATCAACAGCAGTGGCCTGAAGCCGACTTTCTACGCCAGCACCCGCTCCGATGATTTCCCTAATGAAGTAGTGCCCGGCGAGTACAGCACCAAGGCCGCCGACGACTCGGTGTGGGCCTGGACCATGCGCTCCAGCCTGCTGCCTAAAATCAAGGGCAAGTACCCGACCGAATACTCCGACCTGAGTTTTATGGTGATGAAGCGGGTATGTGAAAAAATCCTGAAGCAGCCGATTGAAACGTTTCTGCAGGACAATTTTTACCGCCCGCTGGGCTTGGGCAGCATGACGTATAACCCGTTGCAGCGCTTTCCCAAAAGCTGCATCGCGCCCACCGAAAACGACACGTACTATCGCCGGGAGCAGCTGCAGGGCAGTGTGCACGACCAAACCGCCGCCCTCGTCGGCGGCGTGGGTGGCCACGCCGGCCTCTTTGCCACGGCCAACGACCTGGCCGTGCTCATGCAGATGAACCTGCAAAACGGCCGTTACGGCGGTACCCGCTACTTCCAGTCGGCCGTCGTGTCAGAATTTGCCCGCCCGCAGGGCGGCGGCAGTCGTCGCGGCCTAGGCTGGGACCACGGCGACCCCAGCAAACCCACTGGCCCCACCAGCAACCTGGCCCCGGCCAGCACCTTTGGCCACACCGGCTTCACGGGCACTTGCGTATGGATGGACCCGGATAACGGCATTCTCTACATCTTTCTGTCCAACCGCGTGTACCCTGATGCCGGCAATAACAAGCTGCGCCAGTACAACATCCGCACCCGCATTCAGGAGGTGATTTATAAGTCGCTGGCGGCGGGGAAAGCGAAAGAATAGCGGCCGGCGCAACCTTGAGAAGGGGCAGGCGGTCAGGGCGATATTATTCACCTAACCCGTCCTTTCCGATGCCACGCTTTACCCTGTTATTCCTGACTATGCTGCTGAGTGCAGCCACGGCTTTCGCCCAACCCACCTTTCGGCTCGGCCTGCGTGGGGGCCTCAACCGGGCCTCGTCCACGGTAGAGCCATCCCGCATTTCAAGCTCCCAGTACTATTATTCGGCCAGCAAGTCGGCCCTCTTCGCTTGGCAGGCGGGGGCTGTACTGGAGGTAGCGTTTCGCCGGTTTTCGTTGCAGCCGGCCTTGGTCTTTTCGCAGAAGGGCGAGCAGTTTGACGCCGCTACATCCATGAGCGGCGTGGCGGGCGTAAGCAGCACGGAGCTTTCCACCGTCAACCGCTCTAACTGGCTGGAATTGCCGGTGAATATGGTGTACACGCTGCATGGCTTTCAGCTTTTTGCCGGGCCTTACGTAGCTCTGGCTGTAGGCGGGCGGCAGCGGGGCACCCTGATGGAAGCCTCGCCTTTCGAACGGTTTGGCCCCTTCGACTACGACAAAAAATTATATTACGGCAAGGGGACGACAAACCGTCGACTTGATGCCGGCGTCAATTTTGGCCTGGGCTACCGCAAGGGGCCACTGCAAGTGCAGCTGGGCTACGGCCTGGGTCTGCGCAACCTGCACCAGGCGTTTTCCCCTTATATCGTTTCCGAAAATCCCCACTACAATCAGTTTGACGACGACGCGGCCTACAACCGCTTAGTGCAGTTCACGGGTGTCTATTTTTTCAAGCTGTAGCCCAAGCCTTATTTCACTGCGGGTTACGAATATATCAGGAGGTTCTACCGGGTTACATTGGAAGCGCGCACGAAATTGAAACAACATTGCGGGGCGGCCAACGTCTTTGCACAAACGCCCGGCTTGCCAACATCCCAACCCGATTCCGGTTAGGCAGAACGCGCGGCTCATTTTCGCGTTAGCTTCTTTATGAATATTGGTATCGTTTGTTACCCCACGTTTGGCGGCTCCGGCGTGGTGGCCACGGAGCTGGGCAAAGCCCTGGCCCAGCGCGGCCACCGCGTGCACTTTATCACCTACAGCCAGCCGGTGCGGCTTGATTTCTTCAACGAGAATCTCTTTTACCACGAGGTGTATGTGCCGGCGTACCCGCTGTTTCAGTTTCCGCCCTACGAGCTGGCGCTGACCAGCAAGATGGTCGACATCGTACAGAATGAGAAGCTCGACGTGCTGCACGTGCACTACGCCATTCCGCACGCCTCGGCGGCCTACATGGCCAAGCAGATTCTGCGCGCCCGCGGCATCCAGATTCCGGTGGTGACGACCCTGCACGGCACCGATATTACCCTGGTGGGCAAGGATGCCAGCTTTGAGCCGGTGGTCACGTTCAGCATCAACCAAAGCGACGGCGTGACGTCCGTTTCGGCCGATTTGCGGCGTGAGACCTACGAGTACTTTGCCATTGAGAAGGACATCACCGTCATTCCCAACTTCATCGACCTGCACCGCTTCAAGAAACAGGAAAAGAGTCATTTCCGGGCCGCAATTGCGCCCGAGGGAGAGAAGCTGCTCATTCACACCAGCAACTTCCGCACCGTGAAGCGGGTGGAAGACGTGCTCCAGATTTTCGTGGGAGTTCGTGAAAAGATTCCCGCCAAGCTGCTGCTCGTGGGCGATGGCCCCGACCGCAACCGCATGGAAAAACTGGCCCGCGACCTCGACGTGCACCGCGACCTGCGCTTCCTGGGCAAACTCGAAGCCGTGGAGGAAGTGCTCAGCGTGGGCGACCTGTTCCTGATGCCTTCGGAAAATGAGAGCTTCGGCCTCGCCGCCCTCGAAGCCATGGCCTGCGAAGTGCCCGTGGTGAGTACCAACGCCGGCGGCATTCCCGAGCTGAACGTGCACGGCGTGACCGGTATGCTCAGCGAAATCGGCGACGTGGCCGACATGGTAAAAAATGCCCTCTACGTGCTCGATGACGAGAACCTGCCCCGCTTCAAAGCCGCTGCCCGGGCCCGGGCCGAGGAGTTTGCGGTGGAGAATATCGTACCCCGCTATGAGGAATGCTACCAGCGCGCTATTGAAGCAGTGACCGTAGCAGTGTAGAACGACACTCCCCTCCTTTTTTCAAGGAGGGGATGCGACCGCGAAGCGGGCGCTGGGGTGGTGAAGTCGTTGCACGATGGGCGAACGATTGAAGGCGTGAAGTCGCTAGTCGTTCGCGCATCGTGCAACGACTTCACCACCCCAATTTTGCTTTCAGCAAAATGTCCCCTCCTTAAAAAAAGGAGGGGGGTGTCGTTCTAAAACAGCCCGGCTGCCTCGTTTTTCACCACCGCCAGCGCCTGCGCGGTCGGCTCGGCCCCGTCCAGCATCAGGCCTTCCAGAATGCGCTTGGCCAGCTCGGTGCCACGCGCCTGCCCGGGGTTGGGCAGGCCGTGGAAAGCACGGTTCACCATGGTCAACACGTTTTCCTTGGCTTCTTTTACCAGCGTCCAGGCATCGCCCGAAATGTAGAGCTGCTGCGAAAGGTTGTGCTCATACTCGGCGCGGATTTCCTGTTGCAGCAGGCGGTGAAAATCGGGGGCGGTAGAGCCGGCGCTGCTCAGGCGAACGAGGATATTATTGGGCGAAATACGCTCCAGAAAAAGCACGATGCGCTCGTAGGCCTGCAGGCGCAGGGGCAGCGTGGCCTTGCTGCTTTCCAGGCGCATCTCAATCAGGCGGCGCTGCTGCTCCCGCTCCAGAAACTGCCGGAACAACAGGTAAATGGCTCCGGCCACGATGAGAGCGGGCAGAGTAATCTTGAGCAGGTCGAAGAAATAGGTAGTTGAATCCATGCAGGAGGCAGGGGTTGGCCGGCCAGTTAGTAAGTACTTGTAACGGTATCATCGGTGAGTAGGTGCTGACCGCAATTCGGGCAAATTTACGCCGTGAACCGCCGGCCCCCAACTGCTGTTTGCTCCCTGACAGCGGCGGCGCGGGCTACTCCGGTGGCGGCTGTATCTTTGCAATCCTCTCGCTTTAAATCGACTTACATTATGGCTTCTGTTGCCACCCTCGCTCCCATTACCCTCACCGACCGCGCCGTTGTGGAGGTAAAAAACATCATTCAGGAAAAGAACGTCCCGGCCGATTACGGCCTGCGCATTGGTGTGCAGGGCGGAGGCTGCTCGGGCATGAGCTACCTGCTCGGCTTCGACAAAGCCAAGGACGCCGACGAAATCTACGACCTCGGCGGCCTGAAGCTCATCATGGATAAAAAGCACGCCATGTACGTGCTGGGCATGGAAGTCGACTTCCAGGACGGCCTCAACGCCCGCGGCTTTGTGTTCAACAACCCCCAGGCCAAAAGCACCTGCGGCTGCGGCACGTCGTTCTCGGCGTAATTACTGGCGGGGTTTCGCGCTTGCTTTTTCCGTTCCCTACTTTTTCAGCATGGATTCTCTGCTCGTTACCCCGACTTCGGAAGCTGATTTGCAGCTCCTGACTGCCCTCTTCAAAAAAATGAAGATTAAGGCGCGGGTGTTGCCCAAGTCTGCTCCTGCCACCCGGCCGAAATCCATTTCCCAACCGGTAGCAACTACGGATTTCGTACCTCAGACCCAGGCAGAGCAAAATATGCTGGAAGCGGTTTTGGAACTTCGTGAGGTACTGGCAGGTCGCAAGCAAGCCATGTCGCTGAAGCAATTTCTCGATGAGCTTGAATAAGTTCGTCGTTGATACCGCAGGGTCGTTTCGACGTGAAGCCAAACCACTTCTGAAGAGGTATGCATCACTCAAAGAAGAGTTGTATAAATTGAATGAGGTGTTAGCCTCGAATCCAAAAACAGGAGTTTCAGTTGGCAAAAATTGCTTTAAAATCCGTCTCAAAATTGTCAGCAAAGGCAAGGGCAGCAGCGGTGGCGCACGTGTGATTACCTGCGTGGTGGCCGTAACCGAAACAGTATTCCTGCTGTCGATTTATGATAAGTCGGAGCAGGAGAACATCTCTGATAAACGCCTCACTGAACTACTTCAGCAGCTGCCTCCGCAGGGGCAGCCGTAGCACCAACATAGCAGGTGAGCCTTACCACTGCATTCAAGCCCTGACCCATTGGTCAGGGCTTTTTCGTTTACTTTCGCGACAGCTATTCCACCAATTTTCGGCCCGATGCGTCTGATTCTTTCGCTACTCTTCAACCTGTGCCTGTTGGCGCTGACCACCCAGGCCCAAAAATTCACCGCCGCCGAACTGGCCCGCTGGCAGCAGCAGGCCCGTCAAGTATCCATCACCCGCGACACGTATGGCGTGCCGCACATTTACGGCAAGACCGATGCCGACGCGGTGTTTGGCCTGCTCTACTCGCAGTGCGAGGACGATTTCAACCGCGTCGAGACCAACTACCTCGACGCCATCGGCCGCCTGGCTGAGGTGGAAGGCGAAAAGGAGTTGTACCACGACCTGCGCGCCCGCTTGTTCATGGACACCCTGCAGGCCATCAGCATCTACAAAAAAAGCCCGGCCGAGCTCAAAAAGCTGCTCGAAGCCTTCGCCGACGGCACCAACTACTACCTGGCCACCCACCCCACGGTGCAGCCCCGGCTGCTGCGCCGCTTCCAGCCCTGGATGCCGCTCATGTTCAGCGAGGGCAGCATTGGCGGCAACATCAGCGTGGTGTCGGTGGGCCGGCTGAAGTCGTTTTACGGGCAGAAAAAGTCCAGCTCCTGGCTGGATGCCGATGCTGAGCGCAAGGACCGGAGCGAGATTGGGTCGAACGGCTTTGCCATCGCGCCGGGCAAAAGCGCCAACGGCCACGCCCTGCTGCTCATCAACCCGCACACGTCGTTCTACTTCCGCGCCGAGGTGCAGATGGTGAGCGAGCAAGGCCTGAACGCCTACGGCGCCGTGACCTGGGGCCAGTTTTTCATCTACCAGGGCTTCAACCAGCACTGTGGCTGGATGCACACCTCCAGCAGCGCCGACTCGATGGACGAATACCTCGAAACCATCGAGAAAAAAGGCGGCGCATTCTACTATAAATACGACGGCAAGCTGCGCCCCGTGGTGGTGCAAAAAATGTCGCTGCCCTACAAAGACGGCGACAGGCTACTGCGCAAGGAGTTCACCACCTACCGCACCCACCACGGCCCCATTGTGGGCCAAAAGTCCGAGACGCAATGGGTGGCCGTGCGCATGATGAACGAGCCGCTCGCCGCGCTACGGCAGTCCTACCTGCGCACCAAGGCCCGCGACTACCCCAGCTTTCAGGAGGTGATGAAGCTGAACGGCAACGCCACCAACAACACCGTATTTGCCGATACCAAGGGCAATACGGCCTACTGGCACGGCAACTACATGCCCAAGCGCAGCCCCAAATTCGACTGGAATCAGCCCGTGGATGGCAGCACCTCAGCCACCGAGTGGCAGGGCTTTCACGGCGTGAACGAGCTGGTGCAGGTGCACAATCCGGCCAGCGGCTTTATTCAGAACTGCAATTCCACGCCGTTCACGGTATCGGGTACCAGCAGCCCTGCCGCCGCCAATTACCCCGCCTACATGGCCCCCGACGCCGAAAACTACCGTGGTCTCAACGCCGCCCGCGTACTCAGCGGCAAAACCAGCTTCACGCTTGACACCCTGATTGCGGCCGCCAACGACCCGCACCTCGCCGCCTTCGATGACCTGCTGCCCCCGCTGCTGGCCGCCTACCAGCCCACCTCGGCCGAAAAAGCCGCCGCCCCCGCCGTGGCCGAAGCCATGGAGCTGCTGCGCGCCTGGAACCGCGGCTACAGCCAGACCTCGGTGGCCCAAACGGTGGCCATCTATTGGGCCGAGCGGCTACAGGCCAAAGCCCGGGCCCGTGTGCCCGCGGCCCAGCCCCAGCAGGACTACATCAGCTTCACACGGTTTGCCCTGGCCAACACCACCCCCACGGAGAAGGTGGCTACCCTGGCCGAAACCCTCGACGACCTCACCCGCGACTTCGGCACCTGGAAAATACCCTGGGGCGAAGTCAACCGCTTCCAGCGCCTCACCGGCCGCGTGGTGGAAACCTACGATGACCAGCGGCTCAGCCTCCCGGTGGCCTTCACCTCGGCCAACTGGGGTTCGCTGGCTTCGTTCAAGGCGCAGACCTACCCGGGCACCAAAAAGCGCTACGGCGATATCGGCAACAGCTTTGTAGCCGTGGTCGATTTCGGCCCGCGCATCGTGGCCCGCTCCGTGATGACCGGCGGGCAGAGCAGCCGGCCCGGCACCCCGCACTTCACCGACCAGGCTGCCCTATATTGCAACGGCCGGTTCAAGGAAGTGCGCTTCTACCCGGAGGACGTGAAGGCGCACGCCGAAAAAACGTACCGTCCGGGCCAGTAATCAGCAGTTGGTTTCCCAGCTATTATTGAGGCTGTTTAAAAAGTCGGTCATGCTTCATCTTGCGTCCGCGCAGCCGAAGCATGACGTTCCAGAGGTTTGCAATTTTCTAAACAGCTTTGTTTCCCATCAACCCAATCAGCCCGCCATGGACATCAAGTATTTATCCGACGACAAAGGCAAAATCACCGGCGTTTTCATTCCGATTGAGGACTGGGAGCGCCTGCAGAAGGAATATAAGATAGCCGAAAAAGCCCCGGCTGATTCCGGCGAAAAGCTTCAACAGTCGCTGACTGAGGCCCTCAAGAAGGTGAAGCCAGCGGAGTAGCATCAACGTTTGAGGCAATTTTCAAGCATAAAAAAAGCCCGGTGGTACCGGGCTTTTTTTATGCTTGAAAATAGAATTGGTCTAGCGGCCAAAATCATCCTGAACGCGCACGATGTCGTCCTCATCCGAGGGATTACCCGCGTCGGTGTGCTGCCAGATTTCGGCCAGCACGCCCCAGCCCTCCAAGCCCACCAGGCGGTGCCGCTCGCCCTGCCTGAGCACGATGCGCTCGCCCACTGCATAGCTTTTCACTTCGCCCTGCTCGTCGGTGTCGCTGGTAGCCACGCCCACCGGGCCCTGCACCACCTGCCAGATTTCGGCGCGGCGGTGATGATACTGCCAGCTCAGGCGCTGCCCGGGAGCCACCAGCAATACCTTGGGACTGAGCTTGCCCGAAATTTTCAGTCCCTCCACCGAAAGACCATCGAAGTACGTATTGGCAAACTCCTGGGCCTGGTCTTCCTGAATGACGAAAAAACCGCCCCAGGGGCGCGTCTGGTCCTCTTTGGCAATAGTAAATCCCTGCTCTTGCAGCTTTGCGGCTACTTGCTGAAATAGGGCTTGTTTTTTGGTGTCGGTGGTAAGCATACGCTGGAAATACTGTCTGAATAGCAAAAATCTATTCACAAAGTAAGAGCACAGTACCGGTTTAAGCGAATTAGAGTGGCCTATTATTGGTGTACATCTTCTGTGGGTGCGGTAGAGCCGCAACATTTTGTGGCTCGTCGTTGGGCGATGATGAGCGAATGGCGCGGCTTCGACCGTTGAACGACGAGCCGCAAAATAGTGCGTCTCCATATCGCGCACATCAACCTGGAAACCGCTCTAAGCAGTCGTTCAAAAGCAAACGGGTTATTAGTTGCTCGTTGTTAGTTGTCAGTCAGCCGATTGCCATCCTACTGATAAATAACAACTTAGAGGCTATCCGAATAGGCCGTTATGCCGAGCGCAGCCGAGGCATAACGGCCGCTTTGTTGAGGTGGCGGCTGCTTACTGCTGCACGCGAGATGCCTCGGCTGCGCTCGGCATGACCGTTCTTTTCTTCCCTATTCGGATAGCCTCTTAGTACGTCTTGGCCGCATCCATCGGCACTACTACCACGAAATCGGCTACGTTCACCTGCTCCTTCTCCAGCGTCTGCAGCTGCTCCTGCGTCACCACGCTGATGGTGCGTACGCGCAGCTTGGGCGCGTACTGGCGCAGGTAGGCCCCGATGCCTTCGTGGTTATCGGAGTGGTAGCTGCCGTTGAAGTGGAGCAGGGTTTGGCCGGCCTGGCGGCTGGTTTGGATGAAATGGGCCATGGTGGCATCCCTCAGCGCCTGGGCCTGGATGATGTTCTGGGCCCCGCCGCCGTGGGCTTTGCCATCGCCGCCGAACATGGCGGCCATGTTTTTGTAGCCGGGCAGGTCGTAATCCACTTTCAGGGGTAGCGGGGCCAGTAAGGCGCGGTCCGCGGCCGGGATTTTGTCGAGAGCGGTGAGGCTGCGCTGGGCCACGACTTTGGCGAAAGGGCGCGGGGCGTTGGTGCCCACGACGGGCACCCGGTTTTCGCGGGCAAGCTGCAACAGCGGACGGTAGTCGGTGTCGTAATTGGGCCACGGCCGTGCTTGACGCAGAAAAGCAGTATCGGCCAGGGTGCCGGCGGTGTATTGAGCCACCAGGGGCTGCACGTCGCGCTCAAACATCTCCATGCCCAGCACCAGCTGGCCGGGCTTCTTCAGCTTCAGCAGGTCCTTGGCTACCTGCAGCTCCAGCCAGTGGGCGATGGCATCGTTGTGCTGCTCGCCGAAGAGGACGACATCGGCCTGCGCCAGCTCCTGCATCATCTGGTCGTAATCGGCCGGCTGGCCGGCGGCGCTAAAGAGGCGGTAGGCCGGCCGGTCGGCGGTGAAGGCGAGGCTGGTGAAGGCCAGGCAGAGCAGGGAAAATATGCGGAAGATTGTCATATTAAAAAGCACGTCATGCTGAGCGAAGTCGAAGCATCTCTACCGCAGCAGTAACTGATTACTTACGCGGGAAAGATGCCTCGACAAGCTCAGCATGACGTTCAAAGTTTTTCCGGATGCAACTTTTAGCCCTTATAAAACATCCACTTCGACAGCTCCTTGTACGTCACTTTCTTGCCGTACATCAGGATGCCAACCCGGTAGATGCGGGCCGCTACCCACGTCACGCCCACGAAGCCGGCAATCAGCAAGCTGCCCGAGAGCAGCAGCTGCCAGGTGGGCACGCCGAAGGGCAGACGCATCACCATGGCAATGGGCGAGGTGAAGGGAATCATCGACAGCCAGAGGGCCAGCGGGCCGTTGGGGTCGCCGTTGATGATGACGTTGATGCTGACCACGTAGCTCAAAATGAGCGGTACCGTGACCGGGAACATGAACTGCTGGGCGTCGGTCTGGTCGTCCACGGCCGAGCCGATGGCCGCGAACATGGCCGAATACAACAGGTAGCCACCCAGGAAATAGAACAGGAACCCGCCGATGATGCTGCCGATGGGCAAGCCTTCGAGCACATTCAAGAGGCTGAACTGGCCAGGTTTGGGCGCTACTACCTCGCCCCCATTGGCGGCCGCCACGGTGGCCGCAGCCGTAGCGGGGGCCTGGCTTGGGGCCGTGGCGGCGGGGCCTGCGGTGCTGGCGGGCACTGAGGTGGTCGCTATAGTAGTGGCCGGCTTCTCAGACTTCATCAGCAGCGGCACGGCCACCGTGGTGATGGCCCACGACAGCGCTATCCACAACCCAAACTGCGTGAGCACCACGCCCGCGATGCCCAGAATCTTGCCCATCATGAGCTCAAACGGCTTCACCGACGAAATCATGACTTCCATGATGCGGTTCGACTTTTCCTCGCTCACGCCACGCATCACCTGCACGCCGTAGACGAAAATGAACATGTACACCAGGATGGACAGCACGTAAGCCATGCTGGTGGTCACGGCCACGTCGTTGCGCTTGCCGCCAATTTCGTCGAGATTGATAGCCGTGAGTTCAATCCGGGCTTGCAGGTTGTCGATGGTTTCCTGCTTGAGACCGGAGCGGGCCATCTTCAGCTCGCCCACGGCTTTGTTCACGGCCTTGCGGATGTTGCTCTGGCGGTTGAGCGACACGTTGCCCTTGCCCAGCACCTGAATGCCCTTGGTGCTATCGAGCCCGAAGCCGGCCGGGAAATTGAGCAGCGCCGCCTGCTTGGGCTTGGCCTGCTCGAAGGCTGCCTGAGCGGCGGCCAGCGAGCCGGGCGCGGCGGGCACAAACACGACCTCATCCGTATTCTGCAGGTGGCTGCGCAGGTCGAGGCCGCTTTCATCGTGAACGGCTACCGTATCGGCCCCCGACGAGGAGCTGAGCTTGGCAATGGCAATGCCCGCCCCCGCCAGCAGCAGCGGAGCCAACAGCGAAATGACCAGAAAACTCTTTTTCCGGACGCGCGTGAGGTATTCACGCTGAATGATGAGCCAGATTTTATCCATGATGTTGGGGTTGCAAAAGAAAGGTGTGTTGGGGAAAAAGGGAGGAAACAGACGGTCATGCTGAGCTTGCCGAAGCATCTCTACCGCGTAAGTAATCCATGCTGAGCGAACGAAGCGGTAGAGATGCTTCGGCAAGCGGACGCCAGATGGGCATGACCGTTCCTTGGGGCATGATTGTGCCTTGATGCACAACCGTGCATTTACCGGCTCAGCTATACTTCCTGCGCCGCCAGCAGCGCCTCCGGCATCGTCTCCCCTACCCGCCGGATGAAAATTTCGTTGATGCTCGGAATTCGCTCCCGGAAAGCCTGGATTTCCAGCTGCGTCATGGCGAAGCGCAGCAGGTCGTTGGGCGTGGCGCCGGGGTGAATCTGGATGCGGGCGAAGACGTGGCCGTTCTCGCGCTCCTTCTGTTCCAGCACCTCAAAATCGGGATGCGTGAGCATGAAGCGGCCCCGGCCTTCCAGCTCGTAGGTGTTGGTTTTGAACTGGTTCTTGATGTCGCCCACCGAGCCGTCCAGCACCTTGTGCGCCTTGTTTATCAGGGCAATGCTGTCGCACAATTCCTCCACCGATTCCATGCGGTGCGTCGAGAAAATGATGGTCGAACCCTGGTCGCGCAGGGCCAGAATTTCGTCCTTGATGAGGTTGGCGTTAATCGGGTCGAAGCCCGAAAACGGCTCATCAAGGATAATCAGCTTGGGCTCGTGCAGCACCGTGGCAATGAACTGCACCTTTTGCTGCATGCCCTTGCTGAGGTCTTCCACGTTTTTCTCGGCCCAGTGCTTCAGCTCCAGCCGGTCGAGCCAGCGGCGGATGCGCCCCATGGCATCGGCGCGGCTCAGGCCCCGCAGGCGGGCCAGGTAGAGCAGCTGCTCGCCCACTTTCATCTTTTTGTAGAGGCCGCGCTCTTCGGGCAGATAGCCGATTTGGCCAATGTGGCTGGAGTTCAGCCGCTCGCCCCGGAAGCGGATTTCACCCGAGTCAGCGCCCGTAATCTGGGTGATGATGCGAATGAGCGAGGTTTTGCCCGCGCCGTTGGGCCCAAGCAGGCCGAAGATGCTGCCCTCCGCAATGGAGAGGCTCACATCGTCGAGGGCAACGTGGTTGGCGTAGGCCTTGCGCACGTTGATGGCTTCGAGAATAGGTTTCACAGAAAAAGAGGATTAGGTGTAGCGCGCACTTCAGCTTGCGCCGGTTAAGGGTTAAAAGTAAATGAAAACCAGGTATCAGCCGGCCGGCTCGTCGCCCAGCTCGCGCAGGCTGGCTTCGAGGCGGTCGAGGTGCTGGCCGTAGACCCGCTGAAGGTACCAGCGGATGTACTTTGTCACTGGCCAGTACAACGCCAGACTTACTACCAGCTCCAGGCCCAAGGCCAGCAGCAGCCGCGACGGCGGAATGGCCACCACGCCATTTTTGGGCTCTAATAGTCCGGCAGTCATCCCCACGAGCCCCGCCACTGGAATCAGCACCATCGTAAACCGATAGTAGAAGCGCATGAGGACCCGCAGCCCACTGGTAACGCGCACAAGATGAGTACGCAAATCGCCCTCTGGCCTGGTGATGCCGCGCAACAGACCCATCTTCCGGTAGAAATAATAGATGCACAGCAGCGCTACCAAAGCCAGCAGGTACCCCATCGTCCGCAGCCAGGCGAACGGGGCAAAGACAATCAATCCCAGCGATACCACCAGGAAACCAGTGTTGATTAACAGGTCTCTACGGGCATTCTGTCGCAACTGCTCCAAACTATCCATAGACCGCTGGGCCAGTAGTCGGGCAACTTCGGCGGCATCGAAAGCAGCCGGTTCGCCGGCCGGCTCAGGCCGCTGCCATTGGCGGCGCAGGTCATCAAGTTCCATAAGATAGTACCGGTTTCATGGTTAACAGGGGACTAATTGCTGCCGCAGCTTTTCCTGCACGCGGTGCATTTTCACGCGCACATTGTTCTGGGTGATGCCGAGGATATCGGCCATCTCATCATAAGGCCGGTCTTCGAGGTAGAGCAGGATAAAGGCCTTGTCAACTTCCGAGAGCCGGCCAATGGCCCGGTAGAGGGCGGCCCGGTCGTCGGCATCGAAGCCCGTTTCGGGGGCCTGGGCCACGGCCAGGGCTTCCGCATTCAGCTCCGTCGGGGCCGGGCGGCGGGTGCGCTGGCGCAGGTTCGAGATGGCCACGTTCAGCGCGATGCGGTAGAGCCAGGTGCTGAGTTTGGCCCCCGGCTGCGGCACGTAGCGCGGCCACGCCCGCCACAGCTGCAACACCATTTCCTGGAACAAGTCCTGCCGGTCGTCGGCATCCTGGCAATAGAGCCGGGCCACGCGCCGCAGCAACGGCTGGTACTCGTGCAGCGTGGCAACAAAATCGGCAGAGGGTGCGGCAGACATGTGAGGCAGTGGTTTCGAGTAGTTAATCGCCAAGCCGAACCCGGGCATTACAGCGGCAACCAAAAAATATTGCGAATATAAATTTTTCAGCTGCGGGTGTAATGCCACCCGGCTACCGGCGATGTATCACCCAAAACAATCCTTCTCGTCCTCATCTGCTTCGTGAGAAACCCATACGTCATCGCTGGTATCGTCTTTGGAATGGGAAGCCTCTCTCAAATCCTGGTCGGCAATTATTTTGCCGCGTTGGCTACGGGCTTGTTCGCCGCTGGCCTGCTGCTCTCCAATATCGTCTATTTGCCTTCGCCCACCAAAGTTGCTATCAATTCGCTGCGCAACTGGCGCAACCTGACTGCCATACTGTTGGTAGCGTCCTCAATAGGTCTGTTCGGCTACGACATCGGCCGCGCTTTGTATCAAGCCATCCACAAGCCAACTGCTGAAACAACCGCCAAATAAACCATTAATACCTACTCTTTTCTCACCTTTTTTCTGTAAAATATGCGTTTTTCAACCCTTTCCCTCGCTGCTGCCCTGCTACTGGCCAGCCCCCTGGCACACGCCCAAAAGGCTGCAAAAGCCCCCAAAACAGCCGCACCTACGGCCACCAAATCCCTGCTCTGGGAAATTTCGGGCAACAAGCTCGCCCAGCCGTCCTACGTATTTGGCACCATTCACCTGCTCTGCGCTGACCAACTGAAAGTAAGCGAAGCGGTAAAGAAGGCCATCGGCAACTCCCAGCAAGTGGCCCTGGAGCTGGACATGGACAGCCCCACCATGGCCGAAGAAATGCGCAGCCAGCTGATGCTGCCCCCCGGCCAAACTGTGCAAGGCTGCATGACCAAGGAAGAGTATGCCCTCGTGAACGACTACTATACCAACGAGCTAAAGATGCCCTTCGCCCAGATGGGTACCATGAAACCGTTCATCCTCTCCACCTTGCTCTATCCCAAAATGCTGGGCTGCCCGATGGGAAGCTACGAAATGATGCTGGTGGAAATGGCCAAGGCCAAGCAAATGGAAGTCATCGGCCTTGAGACAATAGCCGAACAAATGGGCCTGTTCGATAAGATTCCTTGCCAGAAACAAGCCCGCCTCCTGTCCGATATGGTCGCGAAACGAGGCGAAGCCCAGCAGGAATTTCGCGCCCTGCTCCAACTCTACCAGGCCCAGGACGTGGAAGGCCTCCTGAAAATGTCGATGGACAGCCAGTTCGGCATGGAGGAGTTCGAGGATATGCTCGTCACCAGCCGCAACAAGCGCTGGATACCACTAATTGCGCAGCAGGCCGCCAGCAAACCCACGTTTTTTGCCTTCGGCGCGGCCCACCTGGGCGGCCCAAGCGGAGTACTGGCGTTGCTCCGGCAGCAAGGGTACCAAGTGAAGCCTGTGTTGTAACCCTTAAATAAGTCCGCTGATTCAATAAAAAGCCCGCCTTCCTCAATTAGGAAGGCGGGCTTTTTATTGAATCAGCGTTTGAGCTTTCCAACGCGCGGACTCTCAAAGTCCACGCTACAGCAGCACTTACGCGAAGTACTCCTTCACTTTTTCGAAGAAGCCTTTCTCATTCTTGCCGGGGTGCGGCGTGAAGTTGTCCGAGTCGCGCAGCTTCTCCAGCAGCTCACGCTCCTGGTTGCTCACGTTTTTGGGCGTCCACACGTTCAGATGAATGAGCTGGTCGCCACGGCCGTAGCCGTTCAGGTCCTTGATGCCCTTGCCGCGCAGGCGCAGGATTTTGCCCGGCTGGGTGCCGGGGTCCACCTTAATTTTTACTTTGCCCTCGATGGTCGGCACTTCCAGGCTCGCGCCCAGGGCCGCATCTACAAACGAGATGTACTGCTCGAACATGATGTTGTTGCCGTCGCGCTTCAGGAATTCGTGCGGCTCCTCCTCAATCTGAATGAGCAGGTCGCCGGGCACACCGCCGCGCTCGGGGAAGTTGCCTTTGCCGTTCATGCTCAGCTGCATGTCGTTGGCCACGCCGGCGGGGATGTTGATGGGAATCACCTCTTCGTGCAGCTGCCGGCCTTCGCCTTTGCACACGTCGCAGGTGCTCACAATGGTTTTGCCCTCGCCGTTGCAGGTGGGACAGGTGCTGGAGCTCACCATCTGGCCGAGCATCGTGTTAACCACGCGCTTGGTCTGGCCCTGGCCCTGGCAGGTGGCGCAGGTTTTGAGGTCGGTGCCGTTTTTAGCGCCGGTGCCGCTGCACGGCTGGCAGGCCACGTAGCGCTTCACCTTGATTTTCTTCTCCACGCCGTTGGCGATTTCCTCAAGGTCGAGCTTCAGCTTGATGCGCAGGTTCGAGCCCTTGCGCTGCCGCCGGCCGCCGCCCTGCCGCCCGCCGCCGAAGAACCCATCGCCGCCGAAAATATCGCCGAACTGTGAGAAGATGTCCTCCATGTTCTGGGGTCCGCCGCCGCCACCGTTGCCCATGCCCTGGTGGCCGTACCGGTCGTAGCGGGCCCGTTTCTCAGGGTGGCTGAGGACTTCGTACGCCTCGGCCGCTTCCTTAAACTTGTCTTCCGCCGATGGGTCGTCGGGGTTTTTGTCGGGATGATACTTGATGGCCATCTTCCGGTAGGCCGACTTTATTTCGTCCGCCGCCGCGTTTTTGGCAATGCCTAGTATTTCGTAATAATCGCGCTTCGTAGCCATCTGTGTGGTTGTATCCGAACGTCATGCTGAGCTTGCCGAAGCATCTCTACCGGAGGAGTAACTAGTTACTTACGCGGTAGAGATGCTTCGACAAGCTCAGCATGACGTGCTTTAAATTGTTCTAAACCTTAAATTTACTGCCCCAGCACCACCTTAGCGTGGCGAATTACCTTATCACCTAAATAATAACCCTGTTCTACCACATCCACGATTTTCCCTTTCAAGTCGTCGCTGGGGGCCGGAATCTGGGTAATGGCCTCGTGCAGCTCGGCATCGAAGTCGCCACCCTTGGCCTCCATGGCGGTCAAACCCTTTTGCTGCAAGGTTTTGTTCAGCTTACTCTGAATTATTTCGATGCTTTCGCGCACGGCGTTGGCGTCGGTGGTAGCGGCCGTGGCGGTGCGGGCGCGCTCAAAATCGTCGAGCACCGGCAGCAGGGCTGCCATCAGTTCCTGACTGGCGGTTTTGAACAGCTCAATCCGCTCCTTGGTGGTGCGGCGCTTGTAGTTCTCAAACTCGGCGGCTAGGCGCAGGTACTTGTCTTTGAGGTCGGCCAGCTCAGCATCGGTGCGGGAGGCCTCGGGCTCCGGCGCGCCGGTGGCCGTCATGTTCGGGTCGGTGATTTCGCCGCCTTCGCTATCGGCCATTTCGCCAGCGGTGTGGCTGGGGTCGGCGGTCAGGTTGTCGTCCTGGGGCAGGGTGTTCTCGTTAGCCATTTGCGGAAATATTCGTCGAAAGGGGTTTTTCACGGGGTTAGCCGGTTAGTCAGGCTGCGGGCGCAATTCACTTGCCAAAGGGGCGGCGGCTGCCATAGTGGCATTAGCGGCATTTGAATGCAAAACAGCGACTATCTTGCCGTAGTAGCTTCAAACCGGAAATCATGACGCTCTATGAAAGTTCGTCTCACTCGCGAAAGTGTTGCAATGGGCGATGATGATGATGCGCCTCATCACTGCGAAATTACGGTGGCTGACGACGCAAGCTTACTGGCCATCATCAAAGTCGTTCTTCAGTCACACTATTTAGCTTCCATTGCTGAAGGCAAGGCAACGTGGACTGTTATTTCCCGCATTCCAATAGCAATTGTGGCCCAACAGTGGGCGGAGCCACGAATGCTGACTCCAGTATCATCTTTATCTAGTTTGAATTTTTTGGGTAATGTGCTTTCTATGCACTTCGATTATCGCGTGCAACAGGACCCGGATTTAGTGTACGAGGAGTTTCAGCGTGTGCATTCAAGGCATCCCTATCGGTAATCCAACAAGAAGCTATTGCGACTGCGCGCCACTGAACTACTCGTGCAGCGCCTTCCAAATCATGTCCTTCAGCTGCACGATATTCTTATTCGCCAGGCTGGAAATGAACATGGACGGCACATCGGCCGGGAGCGTCTGACGGATTTCGGCCTCCAGCTCCTCGTCAATCATATCCGATTTGGTGATGGCCAGCAGGCGCTTCTTGTCCAGCAGTTCGGGGTTGAACTGCTCCAGCTCGCCCAGCAGGATTTGATATTCGGCGGCGATGTCGGGGCTGTCGCAGCTTATCATGAAGAGCAGGATGGAGTTACGCTCGATGTGGCGCAGGAAGCGGGTGCCCAGGCCCTTGCCCTCGGCCGCCCCCTCGATGATGCCGGGAATGTCGGCCATCACGAAGGATTTGTAGTCGCGGTAGGCCACCACGCCCAGGTTGGGCACCAGGGTGGTGAAGGCGTAGTCGGCAATCTTGGGCTTGGCGGCCGACACCACGGAGAGCAGCGTGCTCTTGCCCGCGTTGGGAAAGCCCACGAGGCCCACGTCGGCCAGCAGCTTCAGCTCCAGGATGATGATGGCCTCGATGGAAGGTTCGCCGGGCTGCGCGTAGGTCGGGGCCTGGTTGATGGAGTTTTTGAAATGGTCGTTGCCCCAGCCGCCGCGCCCGCCGGGCACCAGCACCAGCCGCTGGCCATGCTCAGTTATCTCCAGAATCTGGGTGCCGTCGGGGTCGCGGGCCACGGTGCCGAGGGGCACTTGCAGCACGATATCATCGCCTTGCGCGCCGCTGCGCAGGTTTTCGCCCCCACCATCACCGTCTTTGGCAAATACGTGGCGCTGGTACTGCAAGTGCAGCAGCGTCCAGTGCTGCGAGTTGCCTTCGAGGATGATGTGGCCGCCCCGGCCGCCGTCGCCGCCATCGGGGCCGCCGTTGGGCAGGCCCTTGGCCCGGAAAAAGTGGTGCGAGCCCGCGCCGCCTTTGCCCGAGCGGCAGATGAGTTTAACGTAGTCGATGAAGTTATTGGAGGCCACGGGAATGGGTATTTGATGTAAAAGAACTGTCATCCTGAGCGTAGCGAAGGACCTTATCACGTTAGGGCTGGCGGTAGAACAGACGTTCCAAAGCCGGTTATTCTAACGTGATAAGGTCCTTCGCTACGCTCAGGATGACAGTCGTATTAAAAGATGACAGTCGTATTAAAAACGTAAAGTTACGCCTTTACTTCGTTGGTCGCGGCGGCCGGGGTTTCGGGCTTGGCGGCCTGGTGCTGGTCAATCAGCCCACAAACCTGACCGAAAATATCGTCAATCGGGCCAATGCCGTTGAGGGCGTGAAATTTATTTTGGGCGGCGTAGTAGCCGGCCACCTGGGCGGTTTCGGTGTTATACACCGTTACACGGCGGCGGATTTTGGTTTCGTCCTGGTCGTCGGGGCGGTTGCTGGTTTTGCCGCGCTCCAGCAGGCGGGTCACCAGCTCTTCCTCCTGCACTTCGAGCGCAATCATGCAGCCGATGTGGGTGTTGTGCTCGGCCATGAGGCGGTCGAGGCTCTCGGCCTGGGCCACCGTGCGGGGGAAGCCGTCGAAGATGAAGCCGCCGGCCTGGGGGTTGGTTTCCAGAGCACTGCCAATCATGCCGATAACCACGGCATCGGGCACGAGCAGACCCTCGTCCATGAGCTTTTTGGCGGTGAGGCCGAGCTCCGTGCCCTGGGCAATCTGGGCCCGTAGCAGGTCGCCGGTACTCAGGTGCACGAGGTTGTAATGGGTGATGAGTTTCTGGCTCTGGGTTCCTTTACCGGCACCGGGCGGGCCAAACAGCACGATATTCAACATGAACAAGAAAGTTGCGCGAGGGAGAAGGTTTGGTGGGTTTGGGCAAGTTAATCAATCGGTAACAAAGAGCCGGCTACACGGCCACGTACACGTCGGGCAGGTTGCGCCCCAGGCCATCGTAGTCAAGGCCATAGCCCACTACAAAGTCATTGGGAATTTCCAGCGCCACGTAGCGCAGGTCGAGCTCGTGCCGCAGGCTGGCCGGCTTATAAAACAAGGTGGCAATCTCAACCGAGGCCGGGCCTTTGGCCAGCAGCGTGGGCAGCAAGTGGTGCATGGTAGTGCCCGTATCCACAATATCTTCGATGATAATGATGTGGCGGCCCCGTATGTTTTCGCGCAGGCCCAGCACCTCCTGCACCACACCGGTACTATCGGTACCCTCGTAAGAGGCCACCCGGATAAAGACAATCTCGCAGGGCTCGGTCATGCGCTTGAGCAGGTCCGAAGCAAACATGAACGCCCCCGTGAGCACCACCACGAACAAGGGCTCGCGCCCGGCATAATCGGCGCTCAGTCGGGCTGCCAGGGCACTTACCGCTTCATCGAGCGCAGCGGCGGGCAGGTAAGGCCGGAAAACTTTATCGTGGATGGTAACGTGCGATTGGCCCATTCGGCGCGGGGATAATGAGCCGCAAAGTTAGCTATGGATGTCTGAACCGCGGATTTATCGGATTAGTCGGATTTTGTGGCCGGGTGCTGTTTAATTACCGACGAGAAAGCCTTTATGTACGCTCATCCTGCTTAATTGCCCGATGCTAAAGCAGCGGGCAGCTTACTACCCGTTCTATTCACCCACGTAACCTGGACGAGAAATAAGCGCGGCTGCTTTGGGAAAAGCAGCCGCGCTTATTTCTCGTCGGCAATCAAACAGCACCGACCACAAAATCCGACTAATCCGATAAATCCGATAAATCCGCGGTTCAGATTAGTGGTTCAGCACCGTGAGAATGACCCTGGCAGCGGCCGGGGCAATGCTTTCGGCGTAGCGCACGCGGGGCTGCACGGCCGTTTCGATGCGCTCGGTGGCTGGACGCGCCGGGGCCATGCCACGCTCGCCGCCTTTCTCAGCAATGTGAGGCGCGATGACCAGCGACACAATGCTCATGAGCTTGATGAGGATGTTCATGCTCGGGCCGGAGGTATCCTTGAACGGGTCGCCGACGGTGTCGCCGGTCACGGAGGCTTTGTGGGCATCTGAGCCTTTGTACTGCATCACACCGTTCACCATCACCCCTTTTTCAAAGGACTTCTTGGCGTTGTCCCAGGCGCCACCGGCGTTGCTCTGGAACATGGCCATCAGCACCCCGCTCACCGTGACGCCGACCAGCAAGCCGCCCAGCACTTCGGGCGAAGATGCGTTCGAGAACATGCCCCGGCAGCCAAACCCAACGATAATCGGCGTAAGCAAGGCAATGGCTCCCGGCAAAATCATTTCCCGAATAGCCGCCTGGGTCGAAATATCCACGCACTTTTCATACTCCGGCCGGCCGGTACCTTCCATAATGCCCGGAATCTCGCGGAACTGACGGCGCACTTCCTGCACCATGGCCATGGCGGCCCGGCCCACGGCGGCAATGGCCAGCGAGGAGAAAATGAAGGGAATCATAGCCCCGATAAATACGCCCGCCAGCACGGGAGCCTTGCTGATATCGATGGACGTAATGTTGGCCGTGCCCATAAAGGCGGCGAACAGCGCCAGCGAGGTCAGCGCTGCCGAGGCAATGGCGAATCCCTTGCCGGTAGCGGCGGTGGTGTTGCCCACGGCATCCAGAATATCGGTACGCTCGCGCACTTCCTTGGGCAGCTCGCACATTTCGGCGATGCCGCCGGCGTTGTCGGCAATGGGGCCGAACGCATCAATGGCCAGCTGCATGGCGGTGGTGGCCATCATGCCGGCGGCGGCAATGGCCACGCCGTATAGACCGGCTGCTTCGTAGCTCAGCACAATGCCGGCGGCCAGCACCAGAATGGGCAATACCGTCGATTCCATGCCCACGGCCAGACCGCCGATGACGGTGGTGGCGTGGCCCGTGCTGCTTTGCTGAATGATGCTATTGACCGGGCGCTTGCCCATGGCGGTGTAATACTCCGTGATAATGCTCATCAGCGTACCCACCACGAGGCCTACCAACACGGCATAGAATACGTGCAGCGCATCGAAGCTGATGCCCCGAATGGTGAACGTGCCAGCGGGTAAAATCCACATGATGAGGCCGTAAGAGGCAACGGCGGAAATGGCTACCGAAATGTAATTGCCCAGGTTGAGGGCGGCCTGCACGTTGCCTCCCTCCTTCACCCGCACGCACAGAATGCCGATGAGCGAGGCCAGAATACCCATGCCCGCAATGGCCATCGGCAGGAAAATGGGCGAGAGGCCCCCGAACTGGTCGTTGGTCACGGTTACTTCGCGGCCCAGCACCATGGTCGCCAGAATGGTAGCCACGTAGGAGCCGAACAGGTCAGCGCCCATACCGGCTACGTCGCCCACGTTGTCGCCCACGTTATCGGCAATGGTGGCGGGGTTGCGAGGGTCGTCCTCGGGGATGCCGGCTTCCACCTTACCCACGAGGTCAGCGCCCACGTCGGCCGCCTTGGTGTAGATGCCGCCGCCCACGCGGGCAAACAGGGCAATGCTTTCGGCCCCGAGCGAGAAGCCGGTGAGGACTTCCAGGGCTTTTTCCATCTCCATGCCATTGGCGATGCCGCTGGGCACGAATATTTTATAAAAGACAATGAACAACGACCCGAGACCAAGAACGGCCAGGCCGGCCACGCCCATGCCCATCACCGAACCGCCCGAAAACGACACATTGAGCGCGGTGCTGAGGCTGGTTTTGGCCGCCTGCGCGGTCCGAACATTGGCCTTGGTGGCAATTTTCATCCCGATAAAGCCGGCCAGGGCCGAGAACACGGCCCCAATCAGAAAGGCGATGACGATGACGGGACTGGAGTTGCCGCTCGTGCTGCCCAGGTAGAACAGGAAGGCCCCCGCGATGAGCCCAAACAGGGCCAGCACCTTGTATTCGGCTTTGAGAAAGGCAATGGCACCATCGGCAATGTAGCCGGCAATGGTGGTCATGCGCTCATCGCCAGCGTCTTGCTTAGTCACCCAGCCGGCCCGCAGCCAGGTGTAGAGCAAAGCGAATATGCCCAGTGCGGGCACAGCGTAAAGGTATGGGGTCATAAAACGAGAAAAAGAACGGAAAAATGTGAAAGTGTGCGTTTTCGGTCCGCAAAATAGCGGAAATTGCTACGAAAACCACTTTCCCGTTCAGGTCCCGCGAAAAAAGACCGTAACCGCGGATGCGCCAGCCGCCGCAAAGCTGATTTACAGCGGGCCGGCCGTTGGGCTACAAGGCGGTGGTCTACGGTTAGTTGACGAGGCAGGAACGCGCCACGGCGCGCTCGTCGTCTACGCCGGTCGCCTCCGGTTATTCAACGATTGAACGCGCCATGGCGCGTTCCTACCGCACCTGGCTTTGGACCACCGCCGACTACAATTCCTCCAGCAGCACGCGGTATAGCGCCAGCATACTCTCAATGTCGCGCTTGTCCACCAGCTCGTCGGGCGTGTGCACATGGTCTTCGGGGGCCCCGATAAAGCACCAGTCCCAGGGGGCGGCCGCGTGTTGCAGCTCCTTGGCATCGGAGCCGCCGCTGCCTTCTACTTCCAACTGGTGCGCAATACCCGAAGCCGCCGCAATGGCCCGGATACGGTCGACGTAGGCCCGGCGCGGGATGAGCGAATCGCGCAAAGAAATGGCGCAGCCCAGCCCGGCATGTACGCCTTCGGTAACCCAGGTAATATCCGAAATCAGGGCCTGCCGCACGCCGTAGGTTTCGTAGATGAACTTGGCCAGGTAGGCCACCGAGCCGCCGCCGTGCTCTTCCCAGCATGAAAAGGCCACGATGCCATGCTCCAGCGTTTCGCAGAGGCGCAGCGCATTCCACACGCCGAGGCGGTTGTCGAGGTAGCAGCTTTGGACGGTGGTCGCCGTCTCGCGAAAGTCGCAGTAGAAGGTGAGCTCGGTGCCCCGGTCAATGTCGCGGTGGAACGCGTAACCCAGTTCACCCGTTTCAGCGTCAACAGTTAATGTACAATCTACCAGTCCTTGCGAATCCTGTCCCACCAATCGGTAGCCGGCCTCTACTTGCGGACCGCCAATGCGTACCAGTTGCCGGCCATAGCGCACTGTGAATCCGATGCTGTCGAGGTGAGCGAAAACGGCCGTGCGCGGCTGACCAAAAACCAGCAGGATGCAGTCCTGAAACCGGTCATCGGCGATGATTTCGGGCCGATGCGCCCAGTTGGCCTGGTGTTGGTGGATGTAGTTCAGGACAAACCGGGTGAGGGCGGCTTCGTTGCCGGCGGGGGCCGGGACCCGGCAGAGGGAGTGCAGCAGTTGCATGGGCAAAGGGAATTTCGCTCAAAGCTAGGCCAAAGTCCGTACTTTAGCAGGCCCGTAAATGGGCCCCAACCAATAATCGGTTCACGGTTTGGGTCTGCCTTCTACAATCGATTTATGCTGCGTACGCTGTTTTGTGTCTGCTTAGGGCTGCTTATGACGCCGCTGCTGGGCCGGGCCCAGGCACCCGATACCACCCGCACACCACCGCCCATCCCCACGGTGGCCCTCGATTCGGTGGGCGTTTTGCCTTCGGCCGTTGATACCAAGGGCTGGCTCCTGCTCGATAAAGACATTCAGCAGGAGCTGGACGGCGCGGTAAATAACATCTACAATTTCAAGTACGACCGGGCCGAAAAGCAATTCCGCTCCCTGCGGCGGCGCTACCCCAACCACCCCATGCCCTACTTCCTGCTGGGCCTGAGCACCTGGTGGAAAATTATACCCACGCAGTTTCAGACGCTGCAATACGACAAGGCCTTTTTCGCCTACATGGATACGGCCGTCACCAAGGCCCAGCGCCTGTACGATGTCGACAATAATAATTACGAGGCCAGCTTTTTCCTGTCGGCCTCCTACGGGTTTTCGGCCCGGCTGCACGGCGAGCGCCACGACTGGCGCAAGGCCACGGTGGATGCCCGCCGCTCGCTCAACTATCTCAAAAAGAGCCAGGAAGCGAATGGCCTGAGTCCGGAATTTCAGTTCGGGCAGGCGCTGTTCAACTATTACTCGGTTTGGATTGGCGAAAACTATACCCTGCTCAAACCGGTGCTGCTCTTCTTTCCCAAGGGCGACAAAAACATGGGCGTTAAGCAGCTGCGCAGCGTGGCCAACAACGGTTTCTACACCGCAACCGAAGCCCGGGTTTTTCTCATGCGCATCCTCAAAAACGAGGAAAACAATGCTGAGGAGGCCATGCCCGTGGCCAAGTACCTCGCCACCACCTTCCCCGACAACGGCTATTTCCAGCGCTTCTACGCCTTACTCGCCTACGACCAGGGCGAGTTTGCGGACTGCGAGCGGGTAAGCCGCGAAATTCTCGACAAGATTAACCGCGGCATGCCCGGCTACGAAGGCATCAGCGGGCGCTACGCCAGCTACTTCCTGGGCTACCTGATGCAAAACCGCTACCGCGATATGGCCAAGGCTAAGGACTATTTCCAGCGGTGCATCGTATTCTCCGAGAGCACCGGCGATACTTCGGGCGGCTTCTACCTCTTCTCCAACGTAAACCTGGCCCGCATGGCAGTGAAGGCAAAAGACAACGCGGCCGCCAAACGCTACTATACCGTAATACTGGACAAGGCCGACCGCAAATCGGAGCAGCATAAGGAGGCTAAGAAATTTTTATCAGCCCAGAAGAAATGATGCTATTAACAGTATTTATGTCGTTAAACGACATAATATTAACCCCTATTTATCTAGGTATCCTATACATTATAGCGTTTGCGCTTCGTTCGAAGGTAACGAACGTTTACACAAAGAAATATTATATTCCTGCTCTTACCGTAAAGTTTGTTGGAGCCATTGCTTTCGGCTTGATTTATGAATTTTATTACCACGGCGGCGACACCAGCGGCTACTACGCCGAAGCAAATCGGGTGTATGAGATTTTCGGCAATAATTTCTCGGAAGGTTGGCAGTTGATGACTACCTCGGTAGGCGACACAAGTGCTGCCACCCTGAAATACGGCGGTAGATTCACCTGGTTTACCCATGCTCCCACCGAGGACTATGTGGTGCGGCTATGTGTGGTACTGGCGTTGCTCAGCTTCAGCACCTACAGTGTCATGGCGCTGATGTTCGCGGCCATGAGCTTTAGCGGCATGTGGGTGATGTATATGACGTTTATCAAAATTCGTCCTCAACTCTACAAGCAGTTCGCCACCGCCGTCCTATTTATCCCGTCGGTATTCTTTTGGGGCTCGGGCGTAATGAAAGACTCCCTTTGCATCGGGGCCTTGGGCTGGGTGTTCTATTGCTTTTATCGAGGCGCTATCGAGAAGAAAAATATTCTGCGGTCAACCATAATTGGCTTTCTGGCCGCCACGCCAATCATCGCGACAAAGGTGTATATTCTATTGGCATTTCTGCCCCCGGCTTTGCTATGGGTGTTTAATGAAAATAGTGCCCGCATTAGCAATAAAGGGCTACGCATGGTAGCTAAACCATTTTTATTGGCTATTGGTGGTGGCCTCGCCTTTTTCGCCGCTACTAACCTTACTGCTGGCGATGCCCGCTTCGATGTCGAAGAGATTGGAGAACGCAGTAAAATAACGGCCGACTACCTGTACGCCACGAGCATAGCGCAGGAAGGCTCTGCCTATAACATTGGTCAACTCGACGGCTCCATTGGCAGCATGGTAAAGATTAGCCCCCAGGCCATCGTTGTGACGCTGTTTCGGCCCTTTCTTTGGGAGGCGCGGAACCCGATTATGCTGTTGTCGGCATTGGAAGCCCTGTTCTATTTGTTCTTCACGGCGCGGGTCCTGTATCGAACTGGTGTAGCCAAGAGTTTTGGCATAATCGGTACGACTCCTATCCTCACGCTCTGCTTTGTCTTTTCATTAATTTTCGCGGCTTCCGTAGGCATTTCGAGTAGTAATTTCGGCACCTTAGTGCGCTACAAAATCCCACTATTGCCGTTCTATATGTGCGGCCTGCTCATTACCGAAGACATCGGCCGTTTAGTACGGGCCCGTCGCCCCGCTTAATGTTAGTAGCGCCGTTGAGTACTCAACCATAAGTAACCGAGTACAGGAACGTCATGCAGAGCGTAGCGAAGCATCTCGCTTGTGGAAGCAAATCAATTATTTAGCTAAGCGAGCGAGATGCTTCGCTACGCTCTGCATGAGTGCTTAGAAATAAGTAAGGCCGTCTACTCCTTCGATAGGAACAGGCGGCCTTACTTATTTGGATTAGTCATCAAGAGGAATTAGTTATCCTCGAAAACCTGACAGTAAATACTGACTATTCGCGTACTCTACCCCACGATTTTTACAGTTATTTGATGGTGAGTAACTTGCCTAATCAGCCAGTTCAATAAAGCATCGACCATTCGGGCTATTTTGGTTCCGGTTTTGGCAGCGGGGCGGGTGAGTTGGCG
>NZ_BAABDI010000004.1:0-63427 GCF_039539545.1 Hymenobacter antarcticus
CGCCAAATCACCCGCCCAGCCACGGCCAGCACCGACGCACTGGCCCGACAAGTGATGGCCTTACTGAACTGGCTTATTTCGCAAGTCGCTTGTTATCAAATACCTGGAAAAATGGCAGGGTAGAGTGGGCGCGGCCAACACCTTTGAGCCATCAACTAACCGCTGGCTCCATGAAAACCTCGCTACTCCCGCTGCTCCTGCTGCTGAGCGCCGCCCAAACGGCCCAGGCCCAAATCGCGCCGACCCAGCATTCACCCATTCACTCAGTCACTCAGTCACTCACTGGCCAGGTGCGCGATGCCGCCGGCCGGCCCCTGCCCGGCGTGAACGTATTCCTGAAAACCACCTTCGACGGGGCCAGCACCGACTCGCTGGGCCGGTTCAGCTTCCGCACCGACCGCGCCGCCGGACCGGCCGTGCTGGTGGTCAGCCTCATTGGCTACGTGCCGCAGGAGCTGCCCGTGACGCTGGGTGCGGGACCGATTTCGCTGCCCACCATCAAGCTGAAAGAAAACCGCGCCCAGCTCGGCGACGTGGTGGTGACGGCCGGGGCCTTCGAGGCCAGCGACGAGAAGCGCGCCAGCGTGCTCAAGCCCCTCGACATCGTGACCACGGCCGGGGCGCTCGGCGACATCGCGGGGGCCCTCAACGCCCTGCCCGGCACGACCCGCGTGGGCGAAACCGGCCAGCTGTTCGTGCGCGGCGGGGCGGCTTCCGAAACCAAGCAGTACCTCGACGGCCTGCCCGTGCAGACGCCCTACGCCGGCGCGGTGCCCAACGTGGCGGCCCGGGGGCGGTTTTCGCCGTTTCTGTTCAAAGGCATGGTGTTCAGCACGGGCGGCTACTCGGCCGAATACGGGCAGGCCCTGAGCGCCGTGGTGGCCCTGCACTCGACCGACCTGGCCCCCGAAACCCAGACCAGCATCTCGCTGATGAGCGTGGGCGGCAGCCTCTCGCGCACCCGGCGCTGGGCGCGCACCTCCCTGGCCGTGAGCGCCGACTACACCAACCTGGCGCCCTACTTCAACCTGGTACCCCAGAACCTGGGCTGGGACCGCGCCCCGCTGGCCCTGGGCGGCTCGCTCAAGCTGGCCCATAAAGTAGGAGAGGCCGGCATGCTGAAAGTGTACGGCACCTACAGCCGGCAGCGCCTGGCCCTGCGCCAGCCCGATGCCAACCCCGAGTTTGCCGCCACCGGCCACCCCATCAGCCTGGCCAACGACAACCTTTACCTCCACACCACCTACCGCGCGCCCCTCACCCGCGGCTGGAGCCTGAACACCGGCCTGGCCCTGACCCGGGACGAAAACACGCTGCACCCCGACGTGCAGACCGTGCACGATACCGACCACTCGGCCGTGGCCCGGCTGGTGCTCACCAACGACTCGGCCAGCACCTGGTTCAACCTCAAAATGGGCCTCGACGGCTACGCCCAGCGCTACCGCCAGCAGTACCGGGCCCACGCCGAAGCCAGTACCCAGGCCCTGGGCGTAGACGAGCAGCGCGGGGCCGGCTTCCTCGAAAGCGAGCTGGTGCTGACCAACCGCCTGGCCGGCCGCGCCGGCCTGCGCACCGAATACTCGGCCCTGCTAGGCCGCTGGAACGCCGCCCCCCGCCTGGGCCTGGCCTACAAAACGGGGGCCAACAGCCAGCTCTCGGCCGCCTGGGGCTGGTTTTACCAAACGCCGACTACCGACCTGCTCCGCATCAGCTCCGCCCTGCGCTTTGAGCGGGCCGAGCACTACCTGCTCACCTACCAGCACCAGGTGAAAGACCGCACGCTGCGGGCCGAAATCTACCAGAAGAACTACGCCCGGCTCACCACCTTCAACGCCGCCCAGCCCTTCAACCCCACCACCTACCAGAACGGTGGCGGCGGGTATGCCAGGGGGGTGGACGTGCTGTTCCGGGACCGCACCACCGTCAAAATGGCCGACTACTGGGTGAGCTACGGCTTGCTGGACACCCGCCGGCAGTTCCGCGCCGACCCGGTGGCCGCCATGCCCACCTTTGCCGCCCGGCACAACCTGAGCGTGGTGGGCAAATACTACGTCCAGAAGCTGCACACCCAGTTCGGCTTCACCTACGCCTACGGCAGCGGCCGCCGCTACCACAACCCCAACCTGCCCGGCTACAACCAAAGCACCCTGCCCGCCTACCAGGATTTGAGCGTGAACGCGAGCTACCTCACCCACTGGTTCGGGCAGTTTACCATCGTGTACGTGTCGGCCAGCAACGTGCTGGGCCGCCAGAATATCTTCGGCTACACCTACGCCGGGGCGGCCGATGCCAGCGGGCAGTACCGCGTCGCGGCGGTAGGGCAGCCGGCCCCGCGGATGCTGTTCGTGGGCGTGTTCATTTCGATAAATAAGACGAAAGTGGACTTGGATAAGCGGCCGGACTGAGGACGGCGCACGCCCGCGCAGAGTCCACGCTACGCGACTGCCTTCCTACCTTCGCGCCCATACTTTCCCTTTTCGCTCCCGCCCCGCTCGCTACCTACACGCCCGCCACCGCCCTGCCCGACTTCGCTACCCGCCTCGAAAAGCTGCGCAGCTGGCAGCAGCGCATCGCCTCGGGTTACGTGACCAGCCAGAAGGAAGAAGCCCTCCAGGCCGAGTTTCTGACCCTCATATTCGGGCAGGCGCTGGGCTACGAGTTTGAGCGGCCCGAGCTCCGCCAGCTGCTGCTCGAAAAGAAAACCAGCGTGGACGGCACCAAGCCCGACGGCGCCCTCGGCGAGTTTGCGGCCGACGGCAAGGGGGCCCTCGGTGGCCCCACCCGCGCCGAAGTCTTCACCTTCCCTAGCAGCGCGCCGCCCAGCGGGCCCTCATCGCGGCCACCGCCCGGCGCGGCAACCTGACGCTGAGCACCGCCGCCGTGAGCGGCTCCAGCGCCTTCGTGGCCGCCGTGGACGCCGACCAGATAGCCGCCCAGGTCACGGTGCTCACCGGGGCCCAAACCCAGGTCGCGACCCGCAAGGTGGCCCTGCCCAGCTAGGCCCGCCCAACGGGTTTCCAAAAAAAGCGGCCGTCCCGGTAAAGGGCGGCCGCTTTTTTCATGGCGGGGCGGGAGTGCCTACCGCCGCCCGAACCGGTAGCGCAGGCCCAGGGCGCTGCTGCCCGTGAGGCTCACTGGAGCAGGGCGGGACGCTGGTCCGGTCAGGGCCTTGTTCAGGGTGAAATCGTAGAACAGCTCGAAGCGTGGGCTCAGGCGGAAGCGGGTGCCCAGGCCCGCCGTGAGCAGGAGCACGCTGCGGGAGGAGCGGTTGCTGAAGTTCGTCACGTTGCGGGTGCCGCCGAGGCTGTCGGCCCGGGTGCCGCGCTCGAAGCCGCGGCCGTGTTCCAGGGTGAAGCCGCCCAGCGCGTCGAACTGCACGTGGTGGGCCGCCTTGCGGGTGAGCGTGTAGCGGGCCAGCACCGTGGTCGAGAGCAAGCGGGAAGTGAGGTCGGCCCGGTAGTCGATATAGCCGGTAGGGCCGCTGCCGTACGTGCGGCCCACGAAGGCGTAGTGCATCGTGCTGCCGCTGTAAGCCACGCCCACCTGCACGGCCAGACGCGGGCGCAGCTGGTAGCCGGCCGTGAGCTGCACCGGCAGCCGCACCGAGCTGTTGTAGGCCGTCGACTGGCCGCCCAGCTGCTGATAGGAGCTGCTGTAGGCCCCCAGGCCCACATAGTAGCGGGGCGGGGCCGGTGTTTCGGCGCTGGCTTGGGCGCGGGCGGGGAGGGCGGCGGCGAAGAGCAGGCCGCCAAGGGCGAGGGAAAGGAAACGCATGGCTTGGGAAGGCAAAGGGGGTTGGAACACGGTGAGGAGCACAGCGGGGCCCCAGGCGTTGCATGGCCAAAATTAGCGCCAGCGAAAAGCCCCGCCCGCTGGTCGGTCCCGGCCGACGGTTCATCCGCCTCATTCGTCGCTTCGGGAACAGGAATTTTCGGCCGCCCCGGCCCGCCGCCACCTTTGAATCATCAAAACGCCAACACTCCCAACTCTTAACTCTCAACTCTTAACTCAAATGAAAACCGTCCTCACCCTCGCCCTGGCCGCCGCCTGCTTCAGCGCCGCCGCCCAGTCCAAAACCCCGGCCCCGGCCGCCCCCGTGGCCAGCGCCGCCCCCGCCCCCGATGCCTATACGGCCATGATGGCCGCCACCATCGCCGAGCAAAACGCTGCCCTCACGCCCGCCGACGTGCAGGCCAACCTGGCCCGGCTGGAGCGGGCCGCCGCCGCCGCGCCCACCGCCTGGGAGCCCCGCTACTACCAGGCCCGCGCCTACCTCAAGCTGGGCTTCGCCGGCAAAGACGGGGACCAGCAGGACAAGCTGTTCGACCAGGCCCAGGCCGCCCTGAGTGCCGCCAAAAAGCTGGCCGGCGCCGACCAGGCCGAGCTGCTCATCCTGGAAGCGTACGTGTACCAGGGCCGCATCATGGTGAGCCCGATGACGCGCGGCATGGTGTATACCGGCCGGGTGCAGGAAGCCCTGAACCAGGCCAAAGCCCTGGCCCCCACCAACCCGCGCGTGTATCTGCTGCTGGCCAACGACCTGTACTTTCGCCCGGCCTTCTTCGGCGGTGGGGCCGACAAAGCCAAGCCGCTCTACGAGCAAGCCAAGGCCCTGTTTGCCACCTTCCGGCCCGCCACGGCCCTGAGCCCGAACTGGGGCGAGAAAAACGCCGACGCCATGCTGGCCAAAATCGGAGCCGTCGCCATCAAATAAATCCCACCGCCCGGGTGCCGGGCCTCCCCAGGCGGTGGGGGGCGGTGCCCGGGCTTTTTAGTTACTTTGATGGAAACTCTCGCCATCGTGCCTTTGCCCGTGATTTCTTCCGACGTTTCTCCGGCCCGCCCCGCCCCGGCGGCCCCGTCCGTGGCCGGGGGCTACCTGCCCAGCGGCACGGCGCACAGCTGGTGGAAAACCGTGCGCATCATGCTGGTGCTTTCGCTCGGCATCAGCGTATTGGTCAATCCGCGGGCGCTGGGCAGCTGGTCGGCCTTTGCCATCACCTACGGCTATACCCTGATGTACAGCCTGGGCCTGTGGCTGACCAACGGCTACGTAGTGGAATGGCTGAACCGGCGCTATGCCTGGACGGTGCAGCCCGGGCGGCGGCTGCTGCTCACGTTGAGCGTGTCGCTGGGCGGCTCGGTGCTGGTTATTCTGCTGATGAACGCCGTGATGCTGCTCTTGCGCGGCAAGCCGCTGACGCAGCTCTTTGCCCCGGCCATGTACTGGCCGCTGATGCTGCCGCTGATTATCACGGTCATTATTTCGCTGTTTAACCACAGCCGGGCGTTTTTCTTTCAGTGGCGCGAAGCCGCCGTGCGGGCCGAGCGCCTCGAAAAAGAAACCGCCGTGGCCCGCCTCGACTCGCTGCGCCGGCAGGTGGACCCGCACTTTCTGTTCAACTCTTTGAATGCGCTCACGAGTCTGGTGGAAGAAAACGACCCGGCCCGCGCCGTGCGCTTCATCCGGCAGCTCTCGCAGGTGTACCGCTACGTGCTCGACAGCCAAAGCCACGAGTTGGTGCCGCTGGCCGAGGAAGTGGCCTTCGCTGAAAGCTACTTGTTTCTGCAAAAAACCCGCCTCGGCGATGCGTTGGCCGTGGAAATGGACCTGCCGCCCGCCAGTGTGGCCGGGTACTTCGTGCCGCCGCTGGCCCTGCAATTATTGCTCGAAAATGTCATCAAGCACAACACCGCCTTTCAAACCGACCCGCTGCATCTGCGCGTGAGCCTCGACACCGCCGCCCAAACCCTGACCGTGCGCAACACGCTGCGCCCGCGCCGCCTCGCGCCGGGCGAGGCCTCGGGTATGGGCCTGAAAAACCTGGCCGCGCGCTACGCTTTCCTCACCGATAAGCCCCTGGCGATGGGGGAGGCGGCGGGGGAGTTTGTAGTTTCTTTGCCGCTGCTGGTGTTGTAATGTCATGTCGAGCGCAGCCGAGACATTTCGCGTGCAATAGTAATCAATGCCGTTGCAACGAAGCGAGCGAGATGTCTCGGCTGCGCTCGACATGACGTTCTTGTTTCTTCCCGCTTGCTGAAAAATATGCCCCTCCGCGCCCTCATCGTCGAAGACGAACCCCTCGCCGCCCGCCGGCTCGCCGAACTGCTGGCCCGCCCGCCCGAGCCCTTGGAAATTCTCGGCACGGCCGAATCGGTGGCCCAGGCGGTGCGACTGCTCGAAACCGGGCCTGCGCCCGACGTGCTCTTTCTCGACATTCACCTGGCCGACGGCCTCAGCTTCGAGATATTTGAGCAAACGGCGGTGCGCTGCCCGGTCATCTTCACCACTGCCTACGACCAGTACGCCGTGCAAGCCTTCAAGGTGAACAGCGTTGATTACCTGCTCAAACCCATTGATGAGGAAGAGCTGACCGCCGCTTTGCGCAAGCTGCGCGAACGGCTTCCCGCCCAGCCGGCCGCCACGTCCGCGCCCGCCTTCGACCCCGCCCTGCTGGCTCAACTCATGCAGCAGATGCAGCAAGCCCCGCCGGCCGCCAGCTATAAAACGCAGTTTGTGGTGCGCGTGGGCGAGCACCTGAAAGTGGTGCCCATCGAGCAGATTGCCTACTTCTTCAGCCTCGAAAAAGCCACCTTCCTGCAAACCACTGAGGGCCGCAAGTTCGTGGTCGACTACACGATGGACCAGCTCGAAACCCTGCTCGACCCGCGCCGCTTCTTCCGCCTCAACCGCGCCTACCTGGCCCAGCAAACCGCCATTCACGACATCATCCACTACACCAATTCCCGCCTCCAAACCGTGCTCAAGCCCGTCGCCCCCGATGCCCAGGTGCTGGTGAGCCGCGAGAAGGTGAACGTGTTCAAGAGCTGGCTGGATAGGTGAGGTGGTGAGCGGTGAGTTGGTGAAATAGTGAGCCAATCAGAACGGTCATGCCGAGCGCAGCCGAGGCATCTCGCGTGCTATCACTAACCTAATCGTTGAGCGGTTGGATTACTGCTGCACGCGAGATGCCTCGGCTGCGCTCGGCATGACGTTCGTCTTTACTCAACCAATCCTCCAATCCACCACTATTCCCCCCGCAGCCGCCGCAGTTCCAGCGCGAAGCCGGGCAGCACAGGCCCGGCCACCAGTTCCTGGTCGAAGCCCACGACTGGCCGCACGGGCTGACCGGGCTCGAAAATGTAGACTGATTCAGTGCCGGGCGCGATGAGCCAGCCCAGCTTCGCGCCGGCCTCTAGCCAGTGCTCCATCTTGCGCATGGTGTCGGTGAGGCGGTCGGTGGGCGAGAGCAATTCGACCACGAAATCGGGGCAGATACGGGCGAAGCCGCGTCGGTCCTCGGCGCCAAGGGCGTTCCAGTGCTCCCAGGCAATCCAGCTGGCATCGGGCGAGAGCATGGCCCCGGTTTTCAAGTAAAAGCCGGCCGAGGAATCAAACGTTTTACCTAAATTCTGTTCAATATTCCAGTTTGCCAACTGACGGAATAATTCGCCATTGGCAGAGGCGCTTTCACTGCTGACAGGAGGCATAAAAGAGATTTGATGGTGGGTGTTACGCTCAATGCGTTGGTCGCGGTTGTCCATGCAGAACTGGTAGAATTCCTCGTCGGTGAGGCGTTCGAGCACAGCGCTTTTCAGGGTGATGGCAGTCATGGCAATGGGGATTAGAGCAACAAGATACGCCAAAAGCTACCCTTCCAGCCAGGCTTTCACGGCGCTGGCTTTCTCGCGGCTCACCAGCACTTCTTCGCTGGGCGCGGGGTGCAAATCAACCAGCAGCTTGCCTCCGAAGTGCGGGTGCAGGCGGCGCACGGCCGGCAATTGGGCGATGAGCTGGCGGTTGAGGCGGAAGAACCGCGCCGGGTCGAGCAGGGCTTCGAGCTGCTCCAGGGTGTAGTCGAGCACGAAGCGGCGGCCGTCGGCAGCCACCAGCGTCACGGTTTCGTTGCGGCTCAGAAACCAGGCAATTTCGGCCACCGGCAGGGGCAGCAGCTGTTCCCCCTGCCGCACCAGAAACCGTGTTTTGTAGGGCCGGAGCGTATCGAGCAAACGCTCGATGGAGTTAAGAGTTTGGAGTGAAGAGTTAGGAGTTATGGGTATTCCGTCAACTCTTAACTCTTCACTCCTAACCCTTAACTCATGCAATCCGCCCCACTGGCGCAGCTTGGCCAGGGCGGCCTGCAGCTCGGCCAGCTTCACGGGCTTCAGCAGGTAGGCCACGCTGTTGGCTTGGAAGGCCCGGATGGCATAGGCATCGAACGCGGTGGTGAAAATGACCGGGCTGGGCACCACGGCCTGCTCCCAGATTTCCAGGCTCAGGCCGTCGGCCAATTGGATATCGCTGAGAATAAGGTCGGGGGCGGGGTGGGCGGCCAGCCAGGCCAGGGCGCTGGCCACGGTGTCGAGCACGGCCAGCACCCGGGCCTCGGGTACGGCCTGGGTTAGCAGGCGCTGGAGGCGCTCGGCGGCGGGGTACTCGTCTTCGAGGAGGAGAATGGTCATGGGCGCAAGGAGCTAGAGCAGCGGCAATTTCACCCGAAACTGGCCATCGGCCTGCGTCACTTCCACCGGCTGGGCGGCGTGCAGCAGCTCATAGCGGCGGCGCACGTTGGCCAGGCCGGTGCCGGTGCCGGGGGCCAGGCCGGCGGTGCGGGGCCGCAGCGTGTTCTCAACCACGAGCACATCCGGTTGCCCGGCCGCCACGGTCAGGCGCAGGTGCAGCGGGTGCTGGCGCGAGGCCTCGTTGTGCTTCAGCGCGTTTTCCACCAGCAGCTGCACGCTGAGCGGGGCCACGCGGCGGGCCAGGGCGGCCGGCGCAATACTCATTTCGACCACCAGATTATCCCGAAACCGCACTTTGTGCAGCGCCAGGTACGTCTCAACGAAGGCAATTTCTTCGGCCAGCGGCACGGTGGGCTGGCCCTGGGCCAGCAGCACGTAGCGGTACACATCGGCCAGCTGCTCCACAAACTGCTGGGCGGGCGCGTTGCCCGGCTCGATGAGGGCGGCCAGGGTGTTGAGGTTATTAAACAGAAAATGCGGGTCGAGCTGGCTGTGCAGGGCATCGAGCTGGGCCTGGGTGCTGGCGCGGGCCAGCTGGTCGGCGCGGCGGGCATTGGCCTCCCATTGCTGAAAAAAATACAGCGCTTCGTATAGCGTCTGGACCACGGCCGTGGGCAGTAGGTTGAACCGCATCTGGCGCAGCAAGCTGGCCGGCTCCAACGGAAACCAAGCCGGAAACAGCCAGTGCAGCGGCAGCATGAGCAGCACCGTGGCCCCCGCCACAAACGCCACCGACAGCCCCGCCAGCGCCCACAGCCGCCGCCCGGTTTGCTCCACGCGGGGCAGGCGGCGCAGCAGCCACGCCCACAGCGCCCGGCTGCCCACCCACAGCGCCGCCGTGAAATAGAGCGAAACCCCCCAGCTCACCACAAACCGGGCCGCCGCATCGGCCCCCGCATACGGCCCGTTGAGCAGCGCGATGAGCAGGGCCAGCACGGGGATGCCCCACAGACGGAACCGACGGTCATTCATGCTGCAAAGATGCCAAGCGCCACGGGGCTAGCGGGCCCACAGCGGCCGGCCCGCCATGGCCAGCGCAAACAGCCCGCCCACGGCCCCGGCGTACAGCGCCGTTCCGGCCCACGCCAGCAGGGCGGCCCGGCGCGGCACCCAGCGGCTGAGGGCCCAGCCCAGCAGCGGGAGGGCTTGCAGGGCGTGCATGCCCAGGAAGTGGGCGGCGCGCAGGTCGCCGGCGCGGGTGCTCCAGCCCAGGCCGGGCAGGCCGGGGCCGCCGTCGGGCGCACCCACGGTGTGCTGCTTGAGGCCAATCATCATGCCGCCCATCACCGACCCTACCACGAAAACCAGCAGCCCCAGGCGCACGCCCCACACGTAGCCGGCCGGCCCGTGCGGCCGGTGCCGCCACACGAGGTACAGCGCCCAGATGGTCATGGCCGTGTTCAGCATGATGAAAATGCCCATCGCCGCGAAGAGCAGACCATCAAGCAGCGAAGCATCGTTGTAGTGCGAGGTAGTGCCCCGCGCCGCCTGCAAAAAAATAATGGCCTGCTCCACCCCCATGCTCCCGGCCACGCCCAGGCTGAGGCGGCGCACGCTGCGCTGGGCCACGGCGGGCAGGTCGGCCAGCAGCCAGCCCAGCGTCCAGGCAAAGGCGATGATAGACAGCGAAAACTTTAGTGGCTTGAGCCACACCAGCAGGCCCGTGACGTGGCGCTGGTCGAGGGGCAGCAGCAGCAGGGCCAGCGTGGCCAGGCCCACGTTCAGCCAGCCCGTCCAGAACAGGGCCGGGTTGGCGCGGTGCAGCACGCGCAGCCACTCGCGCACCGGCGATGGCGGGGGAGTAGCCGCGAAATCAGACGAGGAAAATAGAGCGGTTTTCATAAGTCGAACGGCTTACAGTGGTTTCCAGGTCTATGTGCCTTTTTGAAAGAAGTTAAAAGTTGAGAGTTAAAAGTTAAAATACAAGTTGCCTGAATTTTAACTTTTAACTCTCAACTTTTAACTCGGTACATAAAATGGGAAAATGCTTAAAAATTGAAGATTCAAAGGGTGGCCGGCACCGGCCGCACATAGCGCCGCCGCACGCCCGAGTACAGCAGCAAGCCCAGCGGCCCGAGCATAAACGTGGCCACCAAACACGGTATCAGCGCCCAGTGCGGCACGCCGCGCCGCTGGGCATCGCGGGTTTCCCAGGCCCCGACGCACATATCGAAGCACAGGTAATGCACCCAGCCCGCCAGCAGCGCCCACGGCTGCCGGAACAGCGCCGCCACCTGCGCCAGCGACCCAAACCCGCCGCCCGGGGCCGGGTGGGCCACGGTTTGGTAGCCGATAAGCCCGGCGTAGCTCGCGGCCAGCAGCAGGGGCAGCGCCCCGCTCAGCACCACGGCGCGGGTGCCGCGCCAGCGCGGGGCCAGTATCAGCAGGGCCCAGCCGGCCAGGGCTACGGGGTTGGCAATGGCGAAGAGCAGGTCGGGCGTGAGCATGATGGGTTGGTATTGGAAGTGCGTCAAAACTAGCGGCAACCGCCGGGCCGCGCCAGCCGTTAGCGGGTGAGGCGGCAAAACATTGGGGCCAGGCAGCAGTTGGGGCCGGGTGAAGTGCGGGACGACTGCCGGCCTTCGCCCCTAGTACTTTGGTGATGGAGTGGTTCGCGCGCGTTTTTTTGCTGAGTCTGGCCCTGCTGCCGCTGGGCGCGCGGGCCCAGTCAGTGCCAGCCCCGCGGGCCGATACCGTGCTGCGCCGCCCCGCCATCCTGCGCCTGCCCCACAACCGCTTCGTGGCGCAGTACGACTCCCGCTACTCCATCATCAACCGCCACTTCACCACCATCAACGGCCTGAAGTTGGGCATCGAATTCAAGAGCCGCTTCCGGACCGGGGCGGCCATCTATTTCCTGAGTACCGGCGTGCCCACCCGCCGCGCCGCGCCCGAGAATGCCGCCGAGGGCGCTGAAGCCGAGCTGCGCTTCCGCTACCTGGCCGCCTACGCCGGCTACGCGCTACTCGAAACCAAGCGCTGGGAAATCAGCGCCAACCTGCAGCTGGGCATGGGCTCGGCCTACGTCATCTACGAAAACTTCGACGGCGACCTCGACAAAACGCCCCGCGACTTTCTGGGCGTGGTGGAGCCCGCCATGGCCGCGCAGCTGCGGGTATTTCGCTGGGCCGGCGTGGGCACGGGCGTGGGCTGGCGGCAGCCGGTATTCGTGCCCGCCGCCATCCAGAAGGAGCTGAACGGCCCCGTGTTCTACCTCCGCGCCAACGTGTTTCTGGGCGAGCTGATAAAGGTGATGAAAGACAAGGAGCCGCTGTTCACGCAAGCCAACATGCGGCGCGACTAAGCAGCTGCACGCGCCAGCAGGCCGTGTACCCCGAATTTCCAATTCGGCCGGCGCGCCAGTAGCAAAACAGTCGTGCGGTCAGCCCCGCACGCACCGAATTGGAAATTCGGGGTACACGGCCAACGCCTTCCCAACGCGAAACGGCCGGCTGTTCCCTGGGAACAACCGGCCGTTTCGCGTTGGGAAGGCACCGCCTCAACTACAGCAATTTTCAGGTTGGTGTAAGAGGTTAAAAGTTGAGAGTTAAAAGTTAAAATGCAGACAGCATGATTTTTAACTCCTTGCAAAGACTATAAAACGGCTCTAGTCGATAAACTTGAGCTGCAGCGCCTCGGTCACCTGCTCGGCCGGAATGGCGAAGCCGATGCCCTCGATGCCGCGGCCCACCAGCTTGGCGTTCACAATGCCCAGCAGCTGGCCCGAGCGGGCCACCAGGGCCCCGCCGCTGTTGCCGCCGTTGATGCTCACGTCGGTTTGCAGCAGCGAGTGGCCCTCGATTTTGCGCCGCCCGCTGATGATGCCCTTCGAGATGGTCTGGCCCAACTCCTTGTCGGCCGGCGTGCCGATGGCGTACACATCCGACCCAATTTCGGCCCCGCTCACGCTGGGCAGCAGGAAGGCGGTGAGGCCATCGGCATCAATTTTAATGAGTGCCAGGTCCATTTCGGCATTCACCCGCACCACGCGGCCCTTGGCCGTGAGGCCATCGGCCATCAGCACCTTCACTTCCGGTTCTTCGCCCACCACATGGGCGTTGGTCACGATGTAGCCGTCGTTCGAGATGATGCAGCCGCTGCCGTGCCCGTCCGTCGTTTCCACGATAACCACGCTCTTGGCGGCCAGGCTCACGCCGTTGTCGCTCACTACTTTGCTCAGGGCTGCGCGATGCACGGCAATAGCTTCCAGCTTATCGCTGGCCGCCGCGGCCGCGGCACCGGTCGGCTTGGCCAGCGCGGCAGCCACTTCCTTGCTGGAAAGGAAAGCGTACAGCGAGTTCTCAAACGCGTCTTCGAAGGCCGCGCTGCCGCCTTTCTCAAACTTCACGCTCGCGCCCGCGTCCTTGTGCTCAAAAACCGTTTGCCGGTTTTGGTTTTGCAGCTTCCACGTCACTTCCACGGCGCAGCGCGTTTCGTAGTGGGCCCGGAATTCATACTGGTCCGACGCGTAGATGTCGTATTTCACGTCGCGCATCTCGCCCTGAATGGTGTAGCGCGAGTTGCTGCCTGTCGAAAACACGCTTTTGCCTTCCGTCGTCGGTACGGTGTAGCCCAGGTCTTTCAGTGAGGCGTTGACGTTGGATTTGAGGTGGTCGGCATCCACGTCGAGCGACTTGCCGAAGTAGAGAATATCCGAGTTTTCTTTGCCGACGATGAAGTTGCCCATCTTGTCGCCGCCCTTCAGGCGCACGTTCACGGCACCGCACTGAATGGTCTGGCTGCTGGCCACGGCCTTGGGTAGGGCCGGCATCACGGGCTTGATTTCGCTTTTGTTGAGCTTTTTGCCCGCGCCCGAAATCACGTCAACAAAATAGCCGCCCAGGCCCACCGCCCAACCGTAAATCAGCGGGTTGAACTCGCTATTGCCATCCTGGTCCGTGCTGATGCTCTTGGCCATGCCCAGCACCGGTATCCAGTTCAGGTAGGTCAGGCCGTTGGTCTTATCGGGATACAGCACTTCCGAGTGTTCCTTGAAGCCGTCGTGCTTCACTTTAATTTCGGCGTTTTTCTTGCGCCGCACCCGCACTTTCACGTCGCTGCTGCCCGCAACGGGTTTGGTTTTAACTTCCTTGTCGTTCACGTATATCGTGCTGCCGGCCGGGGGAGCCACCACGCGCACCGTCTGGAAAGGTGTAGCAATGATGGTAGCGCAGCTTTGCAGCAGCAGGGAGCCAAGGAGAATGCCACTTAAAACAGGCGTAAAGGGTTTTTTCATCAAGCAGAGGTAGGCGTAAAAAAGATGAATAATACGAGGAAGCAAATGCGTTTCGAAAGAGCGGATTTTTGCAATTTCGGGTCAATAATACCACACAATTACCCCTGAGCCACTACTTATTCTTTCCCATGGGTAACTATTTTTTTGAGTTCAACCGCAGTGTGGCGCTACAAGCCGCGTAGCGTGGCCGCCCGGTTGAGTTTGCCCGTGGCCGTAACCTGAAATTCGGGCACGTACACCAGCTGGCGCGGCTGCTCGTAGCGCCCCAGCCGGGCAGCCAGCAGGCTTTGCAACTGCTCTTCCACGGCAGCGGAAAGGGCCGGGCCTTCGATGAAAGCCGTCACGGTCTGGCCCAGGCGCTCGTCGGGCCGGCCGGCCACGAAGCAGCGCCGCGCCGCCCCGATTTCGGCCAGGGCCACGTCCAGTACCAGCTCCACTTTCTCGGCCGGCACCTTCACGCCGCCCGAGTTTATCACGAAATCAGCCCGCCCCAGCCACTCGAAGGTGTGGGCGTCGAGCAGGTTTACCACGTCGTTGGTGATGATGAGCTGGTCGTCGGTCACGTCGCCGCGCAGGGTGAGGCAGCCGCGCTCGTCCTGCCCGGCCGCAATGCCCGGCAATACCCGGAAAGCGGTGGTGGCCTGCGGGCCATTGAGCCGCCGCAGGGCTACGTGCGAGCAGGTTTCGGTCATGCCATACGTCAGCCAGACCGGCACCGTGAGGGGCTGCAGCTCCTGTTGCAGCGTGGCATCGGCGGGCGCGCCGCCCACCAGCAGGCACTTCAGGCGGTTGAGGCGCGGGGCGTGGCCGGTGGCCAGCACGGCCTTCAGCTGCAAGGGCACGAAGGCCGAAAAATCAAATTCCGCTTCGGCCGCTACATGGGCGAAAGGGTTGGCGTGCGGCTCCACGATGGTCAGGTGCATATTCCGTTCCAGCCCGCGCACCAGCATCATCATCCCGCCGATGTACTCGCAGTTGAGGCAGACCAGCGCCCGGTCGCCGGGCCCGAGGCCGAAGAAATCGGCCGTGCGGCTGGCCGAGGCTTCCAGCTGCCGCCGCCGCAGCACGATGGGCGAGGGCGGGCCGGTGCTGCCCGAAGTGGTGAGGCTGAATTCCTGGGTGCCGTTCAGCCATTGCCGGATAAAATCCAACACCTTGGCCTCGTAGCCGTTCACGGGCCCATCGAGCTGGGCGGGGTATTGCTGAATGGCGGCGTAGGCGTATTCGCGGCCATTGAGCAGAAGGGAAGTGGGGAGATTGGCGGAATCGACAGGCATACGAATTAAAGTAAGAATTGCTGTGCTGCCGTGCCGCTACAACTACTGAACGGAACAGACCCGCGGACTACAAAGGCCGCGCTACAACCGGTGGCGTAACATATGTACCTGCTCGCCGCCTGCTCAACAAGCAAGCGCCATTGCCGGGTTGGCTGGCCCGGGGCTACCTCACAAGCCACCGCTGGTACGTTTGGGCGGAGGGTCGCGTTTGCCATCCGAACGCCACCAGCACCACGGCTCCAAGAACGAGGTCGTACATGTGGTTCCCAATCAGGTAAGACGCGAGCAGGGGCAGGGCCAGCAAGCCCAGCAGGCTGTTGCGCAGCACCACCCGGGCCTGGTAGATGCGCAGGTTCTCTTCGGCTGGCCGGCGCAGGTTGGGCCGCAGGTACCGGGCCACGGCATACAGCAAAAACCCCACAATGGGCAGCAGCGCCAGCAGCCACAACAGGGCCGGCCAGGTGGCCAGGCGGGGCTCCAGGGTGGGCCCCACGGCGGTCCGGCTGTTGCCGGCCAGTACCGCGCCCGTCATCAGCAGGGCCTGCACGGGGTAGTGCAGCCAGTGCCGCCAGCGGATGCGGCCAATGGCCCGGTGAAAGTCAGCGTCCGTCATGGTCGCAAATAAGGGATTTTTCTCCTGCCATCGCAGGTGCAACCAGCAACCCGTCCGCACGGCGGCTGGTTTTTCGGCGGCTGCGGAAATCGGCCAGGCCCGCCCGTTGGTTCCAGTCGCTCACTGGGGTTAAAACCCGGCTTCCAGCAAGCGGAGCTCGTCGAGCAGTGCCCGGCGGGTTTCATATTCGTCGGCCACCTTCAGCTGCTGCCCGAGGCTGATGAAACGGGCCGCGAAAGCCGCGAATTTCTCCGAGCGCTCGAACTCGCCCAGCCAGGCGGCAAAGTCGGCCAGCTCGGGCTGCTGGTTCGAATACGGTAGCTGCTCGGCCAGGTAGGGCATTTCCATGTTCGAGCCTTCCCACATGCCGCGCGGCACCACCGGGCGGCCGAAGAACTTGTCGAACAGGTACGTATTGCAGCAGTAGGTCTGCACCGCCTTCCGCTCCGCGTCTTTCAGCCGGCCGTTTTTGAACAGCAGAATGGTCCACTCAAACAGGAAATCCGGGTAGCCGATGTCGTCCCCGAAGTTTTTGTCGAACCAGCGGGTGTAGCGCAGCCCGCCCGCGTAGTCGCCCAATTGCACGTACAGCTTGGGCGGCAAATAGCGCCAGCCCCCGCCGTCATCGTAGCCGCCGAAGCGGCGTTTCTCGGCGGCCAGTCGCCGCTTCACGCCCGCGATTTGCTCGCGGAGCCGTTCGGCTTGTTTAGTAGTCATGGCAATAAGTGGCTGGTAAAGGGCGCAGGTGTTGCACGGGCCGGCAAGCTCAGGCCTTGTAGAATTGCTGGTACAGGCCGTGCAGCTCGTCGTGAAATCCCCAGCCTGAGCCACCGGTGTCGATTACCACTTGCCTGGCTCGCCCGGCAACCTTCCCTAGCAACCCGCTCTCCTTCATCAGCCCCAATGCCTGCTCATACAGGCCTTGCAGGCTCGCACAGAACTCCGCGCTGATGTCGCCAAACTCCCTGGAGAATTGCACGCCCGTTTCCACGTAAAAAAGCATCAGCTCGGCCAATAGCTCCGGTGAAGTGCCCAGCTTCTTGAATTCGCTGATGGCCTGCTTACCCTCGCGCAGCTTCAACCTCATCCCGCGCTTTGGAAAAAAAGCCCGCAATACCTTTTCACGGTATTCCTCGAAGAGCGCCTGCTCATTGGGGCTGACGTAAAAATCCAGGAATTCCTTGGCCGCCGGGATTTTCTTGTACAGGTCCGTTATCAGGGCAATCAGTTTATCCTGGTCGAGCTTTTGCAGCTCCTTTTTTAGTTCGGTCAGCCCCATGTTTGCTAAGATTGCAGGTGTTGTTTCGGCATGATTCGGGGCCGCTTACGGAAACTTAGGAAACTTCGAGAAGTCGGGCTGGCGCTTCTCCATGTAGGCGTTGCGGCCTTCCTTGGCCTCGTCGCTCAGGTAGTACAGCAGCGTGGCGTTGCCGGCCAGCTCCTGAATGCCTGCCTGCCCGTCGAGCTCGGCGTTGAAGCTCGATTTGAGCATGCGCAACGAGAGCGGGCTTTTCTGCAGAATCTTGTGGCACCAGGCCACGGTGGTTTCTTCCAGCTTGTCGAGGGGCACCACTTTGTTCACCAGGCCCATGTCGAGGGCTTCCTGGGCATCGTACTGGTCGCAGAGGAACCAGATTTCGCGGGCCTTCTTCTGGCCCACCACGCGGGCCAGGTAGGAGGCCCCGAATCCGCCGTCGAAGGAGCCCACGTTGGGGCCGGTCTGGCCGAAACGGGCGTTATCGGCCGCAATGGTCAAATCACAAACGACGTGCAGCACGTGGCCGCCGCCAATGGCCCAGCCCGCCACCATGGCAATCACCGGCTTGGGAATGGAGCGGATGATGCGCTGCAATTCCAGCACGTTGAGGCGGGGCACGGTGTCCTCGCCCACGTAGCCGCCGTGGCCGCGCACGCTCTGGTCGCCGCCCGAGCAGAAGGCCCGGCCGCCCTCGCCGGTGAGGATAATCACGCCGATGTCGGTGCGGTCCTGGCACATACGCATGGCCTCAATCATCTCCTGCACCGTGAGCGGCGTGAAGGCGTTGTGCACCTGCGGCCGGTTGATGCTGATTTTGGCAATGCCGCCAAACTGCGAGAAGAGAATTTCTTTGAACTCCTTGATGGGCGTCCAGTTGATGGGTTCTGTCATGTCGCGCGAAGTTTCGCTAAGTTTAAAAATTAAGTTTCGCAAAGGATTTTCAACGTCTGACTTCGCGAAACTTAAATTTAAACTTCGCGAAACTTTGCGCTAAAAGGCGGCTTTCACCGCACTACGGTATTGCTCAAAAAATGCGGCGTTGGTCTTGCTGTCGGTGAAGACTTCCAGAATCGCCGCGCCGGTTTCGGCTGCAAAGAAAACCGGTAGCGCGGCTTCTAGTTCTTCGAACGATGAAACCGGGAAGTAGCGCAAGTTAAAATCCTTGGCCGTATTCTCAGCTGTTAGCGTCTGGCGCGTCTCAAAAAACTCCTCCAGCTCCGGCTGCTGGCGCGGCCCATCAATGATACGGAAGATGCCGCCGCCGTGGTTGTTGAACAGCACCACCCGCAGGTTGGGCGTGGAGTAATTGTGCCAGAAGGCATTGCGGTCGTAGAAAAACGCCACATCGCCGGTTAACAGGACCACCGGGCGTTGCGGTGTAGCAAGTGCCGCACCCACGGCCGTGCTGGTGCAGCCATCGATGCCGCTGGTGCCGCGGTTGGCGAAAACTTCAATTTGCTTGCCTTGCGGAATACCGAGGATGTTGGCGTAGCGCACGGCCATGCTGTTGGCTAGGTGCAGGGCGGTGTTACGTTGCAGCTCTACAGTGATGCGCCGAAATACTACGAACTCATTAAAACGAGAACCTTCCGCAACAGCGAATTTCGTCAGAAATTCGCTGGCCTTGCTACTCGCTTCCTTCCAATTAAGTAACTGCGTGTTCACGAGTTTTTGGTCACAGCCCGCCACGTACTGAAAAAAGTCGTGGGGCTCCATCCGAATAATTTCGGTCAAAGTTCGAAACGTGTCCGGGGCCTGCCCTTGGGCTTGAATGTGCCAATGCCGTGCTGGCTTTAGCTTTCGCAGAAAGAGCTTGAGGCTTTTAGATATGAGCGACTGGCCAAACGTAATTAATAAATCAGGCTGTAATTCCTGCTGCTTTGTTTCGGAAAGGCCCGCTAGAAAAATATCCTGATTAGTGATTGCCGGAATATTTACGTTGGAAATGACATCAGCTACAACAGTGGCATTGCTCTTTGCAGCAAATACTGGAACTGCGGCCAACGATTCATCGAGCGGCCGCTGTCCGGCAACTACCAGAATTCGGTTGGCGCTATTTATTTCAGCCAGCAAATTCGAATTGCCTTTTTTAACAAATAATGGGTCAGAATATTCCCGAATAATCTTCACATCCTCATCATACCGAATTTCCTCCCCCGCATTCGGATATAACGGCTCGCGTAACGGCACGTTCACCTGCACCGGCCCAGCCGGCGCGGCCTGCGCCAGATTAATCGCTTCGTTAATTATTCGTGCCGAATACCATTTGGCATCCGGGTGCGAGGTTTCCACCGGAAACTCAAATGCACCCTTGGCGTGCGCGCCGTATAAATTGTGCTGGCGGATGGTCTGCCCGTCGAGTTGGTCAATCCATTCGGGCGGGCGGTCGGCGGTGAAAATCACCAGCGGGATTTGCTGAAAAAAGGCCTCGGCCACAGCGGGCGCGTAATTCAGACCCGCCGTGCCGGAGGTGCAGACCAGCGCCACCGCCCGTCGCTGCGCCTGCGCGATGCCGAGGCCGATGAAAGCCGCCGCCCGCTCATCGGGCACCACGCGCACCGTCAGCTCGGGGTGGCGGGCGAAGGCCAGCGTGAGCGGGGCCGAGCGCGAGCCGGGCGAAAGCACCACATCGGTAATGCCGTGCCGGGCACAAATTTCGGCGATGTTATAAACAGCCTGCATAGAAAGAATTAAAAATTAAAAATTGAGAATTAATAATTGAGTTCAAGTAGTGAAGAAACGTTTGCCGATGGGTAGCAAGCGCAGTTATTTTTAATGTTTAATTCTCAATTTTTAATTCAAAACCGCGGCTACGGTTTGCAATTTCATTTCGGTTTCCTGCCACTCGCGGGTGGGGTCGGAGTCCTCGGTGAGGCCGGTGCCGGCGTAGAGTACGGCTTCATCGGCGCGCACCTGCAGGCAGCGCAGGTTCACGTAGAGGCCGGAGATGCCGGGGGCGGCCACGTTTACCGGGCCCAGAAAGCCGCTGTAGTAGGCGCGGTCGTAGCCCTCGTGCTGCTGCAAAAAGGCCATTGCGGCGGCTTTGGGCATGCCGCCCACGGCCGAGGTGGGGTGCAATAGCCGCAGCATATCGGTGCCCAGCGAGGCCGGGGACGGCACGTTTTTTAAATCTACTTCAAAGTCGGTGCGCAGGTGCAGCAGCTGGCCAGCCACCACGGTGCGGGGGCCGGTTTCGTGGTACTCGCGCAGCCGCAGCTGCTTGAAACAGTTCACGATGTAGCGGGCGACCAAGGCCTGCTCCTCAATTTCCTTCTGCCGCCAGATGGCGTACTGCGGCGGCACATCCGGCGCGAGTGGCTGCGTGCCGGCCAGCGCCATGGTATGAAACTGCCCGCCGGCCGTTACTTCGGCCAGCACCTCGGGCGAGGCCCCCAGCCAGGTGCCCACGCCCGGCACGCTCACCAGCGACACAAATGCGCGGGGGTACTTGTCGCACAGCTTGGCAAATGCCCGTAGCGGGTCGAACCCCGCGGGCAAGGGCCGGCGGGCGGCCCGCGACGAAACCACTTTCATCACCGCCCTGGCCCCGATGGCCGCTACTCCCGCGCTCACCAGGGCCGAATACTCGGCTTCGGTGGCGGCCGTCGGGGCGGGCTGCGGGCTGTGGTGCCAGGCCAGCTCGGCCACCGGCGGCAGGGCCAGCCAGGCCGTGAGCAGGGGCACCAGCTCGCGGGCGGCGGTGGCGGCCACGGCCACGGCCTCGGGGTGCGCCAGGTCGTAGCGCACGTCGGCAGGCAGAAACAAGGCCGGGTTGTGGTCGGAATCGCGGAAGGGAAAGAAGGCGAAGCCGGCCGGGGCCTCGGCATCGAGCGCGGGTGGCAGGCCGGTGTAGGTCGCTTCGAGCGAGCGGGCCACCACCAGGCGCGGGTGCCCGGCCCCCGGCTCGCGCCACGCCGCCAGCGGCCGGTCGGTGCGCAAGGCCCCGGCCACGAGGTGGCGCAGGCGGGCCGGGGCATCAAGGTCGGCGGCCACGGCTGGCCAGGGCAAATAGCGGAGGTCAGGGGCAGGCATTAAGGGGCTTTCGCGCTGGTGGTTGGCAGGTCGATAACGGCCATTGTGATGCGGCTGATGCAGACCAGGGCCCCGGTTTCTTCGTGGGTAATGCGAATTTCCCACACCTGCGTGCTGCGGCCGATATGCACCGGCGTAGCCCGGCCGCGCACCCAGCCATCGCGCACGCCTTTGAGGTGGTTGGCGTTGATTTCGAGGCCCACGCAGGCTTGTTTGGTGAGGTCGGGCAGGCGGGTGGCGGCGGCCAGGCTGCCCAGGGTTTCGGCCAGCGCCACCGAGGCCCCGCCGTGCAGCAGGCCCATGGGCTGGTGGGTGCGGCCATCCACCGGCATGCGGCCTTCGATGTAGTCGTCGGCCACGGCCGTGATTTCAATGCCGAGGGCATCGGCCAGGGTGGGGCGGGAGGCCGTCCAGCGCTTCACTTCTTCCAGAGTCATTTATAGGGAGTTGTCAGTTGTTGGTTGTCAGTTTTTAGTCACTGCTGTTACGCAGCAGCATGTAGCGCGGACTTTGTAGTCCGCGAGTCTGCGCCGTGTGATGGTTGTAGCGGCGCAGACTCGCGGACTACAAAGTCCGCGCTACATCCCCCGAGGCGCTTTAACAAGGAGAGTGCGTAACGGCAGTTAGTCATTGGAAGAAAGCAGCTGGGTTTTAGTGCTGAGCTAACAACTGACAACTAGCAACGAACAACTAAAAGTCAAACCCCGTACTTTGTAGGATTGTTGACGCACGGTTACGCAAAACTACCACCCAACGTGATGCCCCGGACCATCTTTCTCCTACGCCACGGCCAGACCGATTTCAACGTGCAAGGCATTGTGCAGGGCAGCGGCGTCGATTCGAGCCTGAATGAGACGGGCCGCCGCCAGGCCGCGCAGTTCTACGCGGCCTATAGCCATGTGCTATTCGATAAGGTTTATACCTCAGCCCTGCGCCGTACCCAGGAGTCGGTGCAGCATTTTCTGGATGCCGGCCACCCGCACGAGGCCCACGCCGGCCTCAACGAAATAAGCTGGGGCGTGCGCGAAGGCACCCGCATTACCCTCGAAGAAGACGCCGAATACCGCGAAGTGCTGGCCGGCTGGGCCGCCGGCAACACCGATGGCCGGCTCACCGGCGGCGAAAGCCCCGAAGAAGTAGCCGCCCGCCAGCGCCCCATTATCGAGCTGTTGAAATCGCGCGACGACGAGCGCACCGTCCTCGTCTGCATGCACGGCCGGGCCATGCGCGTGCTGCTCTGCCAGCTGCTGAACTACCCGCTCAGCTGCATGGAAGGCTTTGAGCACAGCAACTTGTGCCTGTATAAGCTGGAATTCACGGGCACGGTGTTCACGATTAAGAATTTTCTGGACGTTTCGCACTTGCAGGTGGCCGGCTGAGCGCGAGGTTTCGCAAGGTTCAAAGAGGTTTCACCAGGTCCGCTGGAACCTCAACTTTGCGAAACCTCATTTTAACCCCGCGTAACCTTGCGCTGATTGCCTGACCAACTTTTCGGGCTAATTTTGGCCTCCTCAATACCAAGCGCGACAAATCCGATGGCCGAAATCATAAAAATGCCCAAAATGAGTGACACGATGACCGAAGGGACCATCGCGGCCTGGCTCAAAAAAGTGGGCGATAAAGTTAAATCCGGAGACATTCTGGCCGAAGTCGAAACCGACAAGGCCACCATGGAGCTCGAAAATTACGAGGACGGCACCCTGCTTTATATCGGTCCGAAAGAGAACGATTCCGTGCCGGTTGATGGCATTCTGGCCATTGTGGGCAAGGAAGGCGAAGACATTTCCGGCCTGCTCAACGGCCAGACCGGCGGCGCGGCCCCCGCGACCGAAGCGCCCAAAGCTGAGCCGGCTCCGGCTCCGACTGCTCCCGCGCCGGAAGCTCCTAAAGCGGCCCCCGCGCCAGCGCCCGCCGCTGCTGCCCCCGCGCCCGCCGCCGCCCCGGCTGCCGCAGCCAATGGCAAAAAAGCCACCGTGGTGCGCATGCCCAAAATGAGCGACACGATGACCGAGGGCACCATTGCCGCCTGGCTGAAAAACGTGGGCGACAAAGTGAAATCCGGGGATATCCTGGCTGAAGTCGAAACCGACAAAGCCACCATGGAGCTCGAAAACTACGAAGACGGCACCCTGCTCTACACCGGCCCCAAAGCCGGCGAAGCCGTAGCTGTCGATGGTATTCTGGCCATTATCGGTGAGGAAGGGGCTGATATTCAGACGCTGTTGGGTGGCGGTGCTGCCCCTGCCGCCACGCCCGCGCCTGTCGAAACGCCGGCCCCTGTCGAAGCTGCTCCGGTTGCCGTCGCGGCTACTCCGGAGGCTGCCGCAACCACTGCTGCGGCCCAGCCGGCTGCTACGGCGGCCCCGGCCACTACGGGTCGCATTCTGGCCTCGCCGCTGGCCAAGAGCATTGCCAAGGAAAAGGGCATCAACCTGGCCCAGGTAATTGGCAGCGGCGACAACGGCCGCATCGTGCAGCGCGACGTGGAGAATTTCCAGCCCGGCGCTGTTACGGCCGCTGCTCCTGCACCCGCGCCAGCGGCTGCTCCCGTTGCCGCCCCAGCAGCTGCTGAGACCCCAGCGGCTCAGCCGGCCGCCGCTCCAGCCAGCCAGCCGGCGGCCAGCGCTCCGGCTCCGGCATCGGATACCTACACCGACACGCCCGTGTCGCAGATGCGCAAGGTGATTGCCAAGCGCCTGTCGGAAAGCCTGTTCACGGCTCCGCATTTCTATCTCACGATGGAAATCAACATGGACAAGGCCATCGAAGCCCGCGTGAAGCTCAACGAGCTGTCGCCCATTAAGCTGAGCTTTAACGACCTGGTGCTGAAGTCGGCGGCCGTGGCCCTGCGCTCGCATCCGGCGGTGAACTCCTCGTGGCTCGGCGATAAAATCCGCCAGAACAAGCTCATCAACATCGGCGTGGCCGTGGCCGTGGATGAAGGCCTGCTGGTGCCCGTGATTCGCAACGCCGACCAGAAGGGCCTCGCCCAGATTGCCACCGAGGTGAAAGAGCTGGCCGGTAAGGCCAAGACCAAGAAGCTGCAGCCCGCCGAGTGGGAGGGCAGCACCTTCACCATCTCGAACCTGGGCATGTTCGGCATTGATGAATTCACGGCCATCATCAACACGCCCGATTCCTGCATTCTGGCCGTGGGCGGCATCAAGCAAACCGCCATTGTGAAGGACGGTGCGCTTGCCATCGGCAGCATCATGAAGGTGACGCTGAGCTGCGACCACCGCGTGGTAGACGGTGCCACCGGCGCGGCCTTCCTCCAAACGCTGAAGAGCCTGCTGGAAGACCCTATGCGCCTGATGATTTAAGCAAATGCACCAAAAAAATAGTGAATAATGAAAAAAACCAGCCCCGCCCGGCTGGTTTTTTTGTGCGGTAATGCACTAGCTTGCGCCTGCCGCGCGGCCAATCAGGTGCCGGTGGGCAAGTCTACCCTCCACTTTCTAATTCTGCATGCTTCATGAAAAATAGTTTACTCACACCACTTATCTCAACCGCCTGCTCATCGTGGGCAATGCCCAAACCACGCCGGGCCTGGCCGGTAAGGAAGAAATCTTCTTCGGTGTGCGCGAGCGGGCCTTCGTGAAAGCCTCGGCTCCGCCGTACAAAGTCAACCTGACGTTTGATTACAGCCTGGGTCGCTTCGGCGCGCTGGTGCGGTTTGTGCAGTTTGGCCACGTCCTCCTCTACGATTACAATGTGGAGCGCAACGCCTACCGCGACCGCCTCACCACCGACGTGGCGCTCTCGTACAGCCTCACCAACCAGCTGCGCCTTTCGGTGGGCGCGTCCAACCTGTTCAACGAGTACCCCGACTTCTTCAATCCCCAGGTCACCGAAAACGGGGGGGCCTGGGATGCGGTGCAGATGGGCAGCAACGGCCGTTTCCTGTTCGCCAAGCTCCAGTTTCGGGTAAGCAAGTAGGCGAGCTAGGGTTTTCTGAGCTGAGAAAAAAGAGCGTCATGCCGAGCGCAGCCGAGGTATCTCGCGTGGGGTAGTAATCCTTTTCGAAGATTGGGTTACTGCTGCACGCGAGATGCCTCGGCTGCGCTCGGCATGACGTTCTTTCTGCGTTCTGCTCCAGCCTGACGTATGCGTTGTATTTTTGCCCCTATGCAAGCAAAAATTCGCTCTACCACCGTCCTCGGGGTGCGTCACAACGGGGAAATTGCCGTGGGCGCCGACGGCCAGGCCACCATGGACAAGCACGTAGCCAAAAGCAACGTCCGCAAAATCCGCAAGCTGCAGGATGGCAAAGTCGTGACCGGGTTTGCCGGCTCCACCGCCGATGCCTTCATGCTGCTCGATAAATTCGATGAGAAGCTGACCAGCTACGGCGGCAACCTCAAGCGCGCCGCCATCGAGCTGGCCAAGGACTGGCGCAAAGACCAGTACCTGCGCAAGCTCGAAGCCATGATGGTGGTGGCCGATAAAGACGAACTGCTAATCCTGAGCGGCACCGGCGACGTGCTGGAGCCCGACTCCGACGTAGCCGCCATTGGCTCGGGCGCGATGTATGCCCAGGCCGCCGCCCTGGCCCTCAAGAAGCACGCGCCGCACCTCACCGCCCGCCAGATGGTGGAAGAAGGCCTGCACATTGCCGCTGATATCTGCATTTACACCAATCATAATCTGATGATTGAGCAACCCAGCTAAACCTTGTTTTATGGAAGCTTCGCTGAAATTCACCGCTGTATTTGAACCCGTGGCCGAGGGTGGATATTCGGCTTACGTAGAGGAAATTCCGGGCGTGAATACGCAGGGCGAAACGCTGGAAGAGGCCCGCGAAAACCTGCGTGAAGCCCTGGAAATGGTGCTTGAGGTACGGCGGGGGCTGGCCGAAGAGCAGCAGGTCGGCCGCGTGGTAATCCGCGAGGCAATTCAGCTGGCGGCCTAGATGAAGCGGCGCGACTTGTTGCGGCATCTTGAACAGCACGGCTGCGTATTGAAGCGGGAAGGCGGCAGCCATTCTGTGTTTTTCAACCCGGTTCTGCGCACGGTTTCAGCCGTGCCGCGCCACAACGAGGTGAAGGGCCCGACCGCCCTCAAAATCTGTCGCGACCTGGAAATTCCAGCGCCGGCCAATGTTAATTAATTCATTTTTCTCAAAAGCCGCCAGCTACTGGCCGGCAGCTAAAAGCTAATTACATGCAAGTAACCAATTTCCTCCGCCACCACTTCCGCCACTTCAACGCGGCCGCCCTCATCGATGCCGCCGATGGCTATAACAAGCACCTCGCCGAGGGTGGCAAAATGATGATAACCCTGGCCGGGGCCATGAGCACCGCCGAAATGGGCATTCAGCTGGCCGAGCTTATTCGCCAGGACAAAGTGCACATCATCAGCTGCACCGGGGCCAACTTGGAGGAGGATATCTTCAACCTCGTGGCCCACGATTTCTACGAGCGGGTGCCGAACTACCGCGACCTGACGGCCGCCGACGAAACCGCGCTGCTCAAGCGCCACATGAACCGCGTGACCGATACCTGCATCCCCGAGGAAGAGGCCATGCGCCGCCTCGAACACTCAGTGCTGAAGTTCTGGGAAAAGGCCGACAAGGCCGGCGAGGCTTATTTTCCTCACGAATTCTTCTACCAAATCCTACTCTCCGGCGAGTTGGAGCAGTACTACCAGATTGACCCCAAGAATTCCTGGATGCTGGCCGCCGCCGAGAAAAACCTGCCCATCATCTGCCCCGGCTGGGAAGATTCGACGCTCGGTAACATCTACGCCGGCCACGTCATGACCGGCGACATCAAGAACGTGCACACCATGCGCACCGGCATCCAGTACATGATGTACCTGGCCGACTGGTACACCGCCCAGGCCACCGACGACAGCACGGTGGGCTTCTTCCAAATCGGGGGCGGCATCGCCGGCGACTTCCCCATCTGCGTGGTGCCCATGCTGCACCAGGACCTGGGCCGCACCAGCGTGCCGCTGTGGGGCTATTTCTGCCAGATTTCGGATTCCACCACCAGCTACGGCAGCTACTCGGGGGCCGTGCCCAACGAGAAAATTACCTGGGGCAAGCTGGGTGAGAAAACCCCGAAATTCATCATCGAAAGCGACGCTACGATTGTCGCGCCGCTGGTGTTTGCGATTGTGTTGGGGCAGTAATTTTTGCTTGATTCGAAACAGAAGAGCCTGTCGCTTCCCAGCGGCAGGCTCTTTGCGGTTTTACTTGGGGGTATTTTGCGGGTATTATTGCCACTGCTCGGCGGCGCAGGCGGCTGCATTGCAGCCGGATACAGGCAATGCGCTGCGCTGAACCCGCGCCACATATGGCGGCTTCAAGGTTTGTCCAACGAATGAGGGCGGGTATTGCGCCGCTTTGGTTATGGATTATTGAAGGAGAGGCGCTACCTTCCCGGCCTACTTCCGGGCAGCCCGTCGGTGCTGGTTGGTTGTTGTTCTCGCTACTTTTCGTTCGGCCTATGCGTTTTCGTTTGTTGTTCCTGAATGCGGCGTTGCTGGGCACGCTCAGCTTTTGCAAACCAACCCAAGTGGTGCCGCCCGCTGCGCCACTGGCACCGAATCTCACTGGCTCGCTGGGCATTGCCGGCGACCCGGCCGACGCGACGGGCCCTACCACCGGCGGTACCGTGCTCATGGGCGGCAGCACCGACGTGGACGAGGCCATCCGGTGGATGGTTGCCAAGGCTGGCGGCGGTGATTTTGTGGTGCTGCGCGCCTCGGGCACAGCGGCCTACAACACCTATGTTTTTAGCGAGCTCGGCGGCGTCAATTCCTGCGAAACCCTGCTCATCAACTCCCGTGCGCTGGCCAATGCCCCCGAGGTAGAAGCCCGGGTGCGCGCGGCCGAAGCCGTGTTCATCGCCGGCGGCGACCAGGCCAATTACGTCAACTTCTGGAAAGGTACCAAGCTCGAAGACGCTCTCAACTACTTGCGCAATACCAAGCAAGTGCCCATTGGGGGCACTTCGGCGGGCTGCGCCATTCAGGGGCGCACCTACTTCAGCGCCCTCAACGGCACTATCACCTCGGCCGAAGCCCTGGCCAACCCCTACAACAGCCTGCTCACCCTGGGCCGCAACGATTTCCTCAATACCCCCTACCTGGCCGACGTGGTGACCGACACCCATTTCAACAACCCCGACCGCAGCGGGCGTCTGGTTGCTTTCCTGGCCCGGCTGAGCCAGGACTTCGGCGTGGTAGGCCGGGGCATTGGCGTAGAAGAAGCCACGGCCGTGTGCATCGGGGCCGACGGTACGGGCAAAGTGTTTGGCCGGGGCCGGGCCTTTTTTCTTAGCCAGAACGGCAGCGCCAACGCCCCCGAAACCTGCGTCAGCGGCACCCGCCTCCACTGGAACCGCGGCCGGCAGGCCGTGCGCGTGTACCAGATTGCCGGCACCCCCGCCGGTACCGGCACCTTCGACCTCAACGCCTGGGGCAACGGCACCGGTGGCACCAGCAAATATTTCTACGTGGACCAAGGCACGCTGGGCTCCTCCAATTAGCGGCCCATTGGTCCGGTCTTACAGCAGTGCCCCGCGCTGGATAAGCGCCTAACCAAAAAACAGCCCTGGCCTTATACAAGTCCAGGGCTGTTTTTTGGTTAGGCTCTAAAGAAACTGCTGAGGTGATTCAGCCGCATTGCTGGCATCGTGAGGCTACGCCATTTCCAGCGCCCGCTCCTTCACCATCCCCACGGCCTCAAAGGCCTGGTTCAAATCGAGCATCAGGTCCTGCGGGTCTTCCACGCCGATGCTGAGACGAATCATTTGGGGGGTGATGCCCATTTCGCGCTGCTCATCCAGCGTGATGTCGGAGTGGGTCATGGTGCCGGGGTGCTCGGCGAGGCTTTCGGTGCCACCCAGGCTCACGGCCAGCTTAATGAGCTTGAGGGCGTTGAGGAAGCGGAAGGCTTCGGCCTCGCCGCCCCGGATGTCGAACGAAATCATGGAGCCCGGCGAGAGGCAGTGGCGGCGGTAGATGTCCTGCTGGGCGGGGTTGTGTTCGAGGTGGGTGAGGTAGTAGGTGCGGGCCACCAGCGGGTGCGCGCGCAGCCAGTCGGCAATGATTTGGGCCGATTGGGCGGCGCGCTCCATGCGCAGCTTCAGGGTTTCGAGGGAGCGCATGAGCATCCAGCCGGTGTTGGGGTCGCACATGGTGCCCATGAAGGTGCGCATGGCCTTGATTTCCTTCATCAGCGGCTTGCTGGCCAGGGCCGCGCCGGCAATCAGGTCGGAGTGGCCGCCCAGAAACTTGGTGGCCGAGTACAGCACCACATCGGCGCCGTGCTTCAGCGGGTGCTGAAAAACCGGGCCCAGGAAGGTATTATCCACCACGAGGCGCACGGGCTTATCGGCCGTGGCGTACTGCCGGGCCAGGGCGGCGCAGGCTTCCAGGTCCACGAGGTGGTTGGTGGGGTTGGCGGGGGTTTCCACGAAAATCATGGCCAGGCGGCCGGGGGCGATGGCGGCGGCGCGGGCGGCCAGCTGCGCGGGCGTGTCCGTCGGCCGGAAGCCCACGGCCTCAATGCCAAACTTGCGCAGCACGTTTTTCAGGAAGAAATCGGAGCCGCCGTACACCGGCTCGGAGTGCAGCACCACGTCGCCGGGCTGCAGCAGGGCCAGCAGCGTGGTGCTGATGGCGGCCATGCCGCTGGCGAAGCTGGCGGCTTCCTCGGCCCCGTCCCAGAGGCAGAGGCGGTGCTCCAGAATCTCCAGGCTGGGGTTGTTCAGGCGGGAGTAGATGAGGCCCATTTCTTCGTCGGGGCCCTGCTGGCGCAGGCCGTAGGCCAGCTCGAAAAAGGCCTTGCCTTCCTCCGCGTTCTTAAAAACGAAGGTCGAAGTCTGAAAAATAGGGGGCTTGATGGCGCCTTCGCTCCAGGCCGGCGTGTAGCCGTAGCTCATCATCAAACTTTCGGGGCGCAGCGGCTGGCCGCCGATGTGGGCGTGGTCTTGTGGGTTGGTCATGGGTGGGTGGGAATGGGGGAGTGAGGCGACGAAGGTAGGATTTTTGGCGATGGGGCACAAAAAATGCCCGCCTCAGGAGAGGCGGGCATTCAAAATGCAAGACAATTATGTGATGAAAAGCAAAACGGCGGGCCAGCAGCGGATATTGCCGCTGAACGCTCAGGACTGATTTTCAGTTGGCCGTGTGCCGTTGCCGGTACGCATCGACCTGCTGGCGCAGCACCACCAAGAGGGTGCCAAAGCGCTGCTGCGCTTCTTTGCGCCGCTCCAGCTGCTGCAGGCGGGCATTTATCAAATCGGTGAAGTCCTCTACGGTGTAGGAACGGTGCGGCGCGGTGGACACGGGCAAAACAACAAGGGATAATCGGGCAGTATAGCGGGGTGCTACGCCTCATACGTAGCGGGTCAAACTTAGTAAGCAAAAATTGAAAATGAGACAACGCCCCCCGGTGGCAGGCCGCTCAGTTTCTGGTTGGCTTGACGTGAGACGGTGCCCGCCGTGCTCACTTTCAAACGCCACATTGGCCTGTTTGCCTGCCTGCCTACCTGAAACTGCAGGTCGTTGTGGGCTGCCGCAACTACCGGGTGGCGGCGGCCTGCGGCTTCTTCGGCGTGGCGTTGGGCCGCAAGTCGGGCCGCTCGCGCAGCACCTGCACCGTGAGGATGATGATAAACACCATAATAGCCACGAACATCAGAACAACTTGCAGCAGGGCAATACTCAGCGCCCGGCCGTAGCGCCGCACCGTTGTAAGCGGGGCCGCCAGCAGCAGCTGCGCATTTACCCAGAGCGAGTAGAACACTGTCGGGATAAAAACCAGCTGTGAGGCTATTTTGAGGGTTGTCGGGTTGCCAAACAGCAGCGCAGGCAGCATGATAGCCATGTTGATGATGGTAAGTGTCCCCGAAATGAAGGCATTGGCCAGCAGCAGTTCGGCGAAATTGTAGCCCTTGCGCCGCAGCAGGAACCAAGCCGCCAACGTATTGAGTGGTAGCAGCACGAGCTGTCCCAGCGCCGGATGTTTGAGGTAGAGCGTTAGGTAGCGTTCCATCACCACGGAGACAAGCGCGGGGTTCTGCTCCGTCTGGTCCGAAACCATGGCCTTGAGCAAAGCCGGCTGAAAGGCCGACATGAGCAGGGCCGATAGGCCCAGCAGCAGCAGCATGTAGCTGATGGGCCGAAACTGCCGCGTGCGCTGCCCGGCCAGATACCCCCGGATGGTGAGCCCCGGGCGCGTCAGCATCTGGTAAAACGTGTACGCCAGCCCCTTGTCGACGTGCCACACGGAGTGGGGCAGGTCGTGAAACAGCAGGTGCTTCAGCGTGATGCGGTGCGTGTCGGCGGGCTGCCCGCAGTGGGCGCAAAACCGGTCGGCCAGGGCCGCGCCGCAGTCGAGGCAGGCGTGGTGGGCCGGCGGGCCGCCGCCGGGGGCAGTTTCGAGGGCTTCGGTGGCCACTACCGCCGTCAGGTGGGTGGAGTAATCAAATGACATAAGCGCAGAATACCAAGTGTGAGGCCAGGAAAATGTATGGCATTGCAATATCGGAAGCGGCGCATATAAAGCAAGGGCACTCAGCCCGGCGGCAGGGGTGTGCTGCGAAGTCTGAGCCAGGTAGTAAGTCGCCGCCTTACGGCTCGCCGCATTGGGCGGCATACTTCGGTAGCTGGTCTGGTATCCACAAAAAAACACCTTCCCGCATAGTAGTGAGAAGGTGTTTTTTATAGGTTCAACCAGCGCTTAGAACCGGAACAGCGGCCGGTACGGGTTCCAGATGCCCCACGGAATCATAATCAGCACCAGCACCAGGGCAATGCCGAAGTAGGTCAACGCCTTCCGGTGCTTCAGGGTGGCATCAGACGTTTTTTTGACGACGATGCGGCCCACTTGGGCCACGATGGCGGCCAGAATCATCACGACGACGTGCTCCAGGCCGAAAAAGCGTTTGGTGGGGTCCTTCATGGCCCCGGCTTGCTTCATGGCGTTCAGGCCCCAGGGGCTGAGGCCGAAATACAAGCCGAGCCCGATGAGTACCTGTAGCCACATGAAGCCCGAGAAGCTGGCCCCCATGCCGTTATCGGCGCTCAGGAAGGGGCGGCGGGCCGTCCAGCCCACGTAGGCGCGGTACACGGCAATGAGGCCGAAAATCAGCACGAACCAGCGGGACCAGGAATGAATAAGGAGCAGGGATTGGTACATAAAAGGGGGAAGAGGTGAGCAAAGAAATCGACTGAAATACCGCGCTGGCGGGGCAAGTAATCTAGGCAGCCAGCGCCGCGGTGAGCTTTTTCTTATCGTGGTGTACCACGAACATAACCACGAACAGCGAGAGGTAGGGCAGCGCACAGCCGATGCCAAACCACCGCCAGAACGAGCGGCCGTGGCTGGAAGCCATAAACGCCGTCATAAGCGGCATGAAAAACAGCGGGGTCAGAATAACAAGTAGGGCCTCAATCATAGCAACGCAGCGGTGATACTATCACGGCAAAGGTACGGCTGATGAGCTGTCAATAAGAGCCTGAAGGGGCGTTGCAACAGGTTTCAGACCTGGCAAAAGCTGCTAGGAGCGGGGCGGGCGGGCAGTGGCCTCGTCCTCGGCGGCCCGGGTGCGCATGGCCACGAACAAAGCCACGAACACGGACACGAATGGCACCACCATGCCAAACCCAAACCACCGCCAAAACGACCGGCCGTAGCTGTAAGCAATGTAGCCCGTGATGGGCGCGAAGACCAGCAGCGAAACCGTGAGAATGAGGAGAAGGCGAAGCTGAAACACGAATTCGGAAATAGAGACGAAGGAAATAAGAACGAGCCGGCAGGGCAGTGAGCTACCGCACCTTGCCGCGCTTCACCAGGTAGGCATACAATACTTTCTCGAAGGGCTCACGTACGTCTACGGGCACAAAATCGATGCGGAGCTGGCCGCAGCGCAGCGCCAGCTCCTGCTCGTAGGCCGTCATGGCGGCGCGGTACTGCTCCTTAATCTGGCCGGGTTGGAGCTTGATTTCGAGGCCGGTTTCCACGTCCTCGAAAATGTAGGGGCGCTCGGCGAATTCAAAATCGGCCTCGGTGGCCCGGTCCAGCACGTGGAAAAGCAGTACCTCGTGGTGCTGATGCTTGAGGTGCTGCAAAGCAGACAGCGCCGCGTCCTGCTCGGCCGCGCCGCGCCCCAGCATGTCACTAAAGAGAATGACGAGCGAGCGTTTCGGAATCTGCTGGGCGATGGCGTGGATGGTGCCGGCCACGTCGGTGCCCCGGCCCGTTTTGGGCGCGGGCGGGCGCTCCAGCAGCTGTTGCAGGGCCAGCAGCAGGGTGTGGCGGTGGGTGCTGGTGGAGCGCACCGGCGTTTGCAGCTCAATGGTATCGGCGAAGGTGACGAGGCCCACGGCATCGCGCTGGCGGGTGAGCAGCGTGGTGAGCGCCGCGGCGGCCAGAATGCTGAATTTCAGCTTGTCGTAGCCCGGCGCGGGGTAGTACATGCTGGGGCTTACGTCGAGCAAAATGTGCGCCCGCAGGTTGGTTTCTTCCTCGTAACGCTTCACGAACAGCTTATCGGTGCGGGCAAATACCTTCCAGTCGATGTGCCGCGTGCTCTCGCCGGGGTTGTAGAGGCGGTGCTCCGAAAACTCGACCGAAAAGCCGTGGTACGGCGACTGGTGCAGCCCGGTAATAAACCCATCGACCAGCTGGCGGGCCAGAAATTCGAGGTTTTCGAAGGAGCGGATGGCGGCGAGGTCGAGGGGCATGGGCAGGGAGTACGGGAGCATAAAGAACGGCGTAAAAGCACGGTCATGCAGAGCGCAGCGAAGCATCTTTGCCGCAGCAGTAACTCAATTGAAAGGAATAGTATTGAGGTAAAGATGCTTCGCTACGCTCTGCATGACGTTCTGTAGACGGGCTGGTGGCGTTGCCAATCATCAACACCACCGCCACGCCAACCGTTTATCTTTGGCCCGCATTTCGTAAGTTAGCCCTTTCAATCAATCGACCGATTCTATTTCCCACTCATACCCCAACCCAACGCCGTGGACGACCGTCACGACCAGGAAGAAATTTATTCCCAACGCATTAAAGCCGGCAAGCGCACGTACTTCTTCGACGTGAAAGCCACCCGCGGTCAGGATTACTACCTGACCATCACCGAAAGCAAGCGGCGCCAGAACGGCGACGAGACCGTGAGCTACGAAAAGCATAAAATCTTCCTATATAAGGAGGACTTTCTCAAATTCGTGGATGCCCTGCAGGATGCCGTGTACTACGTGCGCGAAGAGCTGCTGAGCCCCGAAGAAGTAGCCGAGCTTGACCGCCCCCGCGACTACGACGACCGCGACCAGCCCCGCCGCGAGCCCGACCGCCCCGCGCCGGAGCCCGACCGCCCCCGGCCGGAGCTTGACCGCCCCGCCTTCGACCCCAACCGGAGCGACGACAACTACTAGGCATTAGTGGTGAATGATTAGTGGTTAGCGGTTAATTTTTTAGCCCGATTTCAGCGGCGCGAATGGATGAGCATCCGTTCGCGCCGTTTTGCGTGGTTGCAAGCCGTACCTTTGCGCCCGAATTGTCCCCAATTCATAATTTTTAATTCATAATTTTTAATTCGAAGCATGGGCCTCCGCTGCGGTATCGTCGGCTTGCCGAACGTCGGTAAATCCACTCTTTTCAACGCGTTATCGAACGCCAAGGCCGAATCGGCCAACTACCCGTTCTGCACCATCGAGCCCAACGTGGGCGTTATCACCGTGCCCGATGAGCGCCTGCAGATACTGGAAGCCCTCGTGAATCCCAAGCGCGTGCTGCCCACGATTATCGAATTCGTGGACATCGCCGGCCTCGTGAAAGGTGCCAGCAAGGGCGAAGGCCTGGGCAATAAATTCCTCGCCAACATCCGCGAAGTAGACGCCATCATCCACGTAGTGCGCTGCTTCGACGACGCTAATATCGTGCACGTAGCCGGCGGGGTTGACCCCGTTTTCGACAAAGACGTTATCGACACCGAGCTGCAAATCAAGGATTTGGAGAGCATCGATAAGAAGCTGGTGAAGTCGGAGCGCAGCGCCAAGGCCGGCGATGCCCTGGCCAAGAAGGAAGTAACCGTGCTCCAGCGCTTCAAAGCCGAGCTGGAAGCCGGCCAGAACGCCCGCGCCGTGGTTGCCACCGCCGACGAGCTGGAGGCCGTGGCCGACTTACAGCTGCTCACCATCAAGCCCGTGATTTACGTGGCCAACGTGGACGAAGCCAGCATTGCGGCCAACGGCAACCACCACGTAACCGCCCTGCGCGAACACGTGAAGGCCGAAGGTGCCCAGGTGGTACTGGTATCGGCAGCCATTGAGGCGCAGATTGCCGAGATGGAAGACCCCGAGGAGAAGGCTATGTTTCTGGGCGAATACGGCCTCACCGAGTCGGGCCTGAACAAGCTAATCCGGGCCAGCTACGAGTTGCTGAACCTGATTACTTACTTCACCGCCGGTGTGCAGGAAGTGCGCGCCTGGACCGTGCACCGCGGCGACAAAGCGCCCGCCGCGGCCGGCGTTATTCACTCCGATTTCGAGAAAGGTTTCATCCGTGCCGAGGTTATTAAGCTGCCGGATTACCAGGAGTACAAGACCGAAGTGAAAATCAAAGAAGCCGGCAAAATGGCCGTGGAAGGCAAAGACTACGTGGTGCAGGACGGCGACATCATGCACTTCCGCTTCAACGTCTAGAATCACTGATTGGCACGGATTTTAGCGGATTTCACGGATTTTGTAGTCGATTAAGCACTCATGCATAAGTAATCGAATGCCCCGGTCCGACCGCCCTAGGCGGTCTAACCGGTTGCCGTTTGACCAAAATCGTTGTTTCTTCAACCGGTCAGACCGCCTGGGGCGGTCAGACCGGCAGGCCCGACTCGAATACGGTTACTTTTGAACGACTACTTAAAACCAAAAAGGCTTGCCAAGTGGCAAGCCTTTTTTCGTGACATATCAGTTCTGAGAATCGACTACAAAATCCGTGAAATCCGCTAAAATCCGTGTCAATCAGTGATTTTACCGGCCCACCGTCTTATACAGCATGCCTTTGCTCAAACGGTCGGTGCGCTGCATGCCGTTGAGAATAGCCAGTTCCTCGTGGCGGCGGCTGGGCACCCCGGACGCGGTGAGGGCCTGGGCCAGAGTTTGGCTACCGGTGGCGGCTTTGATGCGGATTTTGTCCGACTGGCGGTTCAGCTTGCTGGCGTCGGTGAGGCGGGCGAAGCCTTGGGCCACGCCATTAAAAGTGTTGGCGTAGGCAGATAGGGAGGCCGGTGCCGTGAGACCAACGATGCCGTAGTAGTTGCTGCCGTCCTGGATGACGTGGGCCAGCACGGCGGCTCCGGCTTGGTTTTGCTGAGCGGCTTGCTCGCCCTGCATCACCACGGCCGGGAAGCCGTTGATGGTCGTGCGTTGCGCATTAGCCGATTGCAGGCCGACGGCCTTAGCCAAGCCCTGAGCGGCCTCGTCCAGCGAGTTGCCGCTGGCGGGCACCAGCACTATCATGGCTTTGCCGTTGGGCTCGCCCATCTGGAACTGGGAAGGCGAGTTCTGCGACTTCCAGCCCGAGGGCACGGGCATCCGGAACTTTAGGTCGGGGTGGTAAAACACGCCGCTTTCCACGTAGCCCTGGCGCGGGTCGTCGCCGTAGGGCAGGCCCTCAATCATGCGTAGGTAGGTGTCGCGGCCCACATTGAGCTGGCGGCCACCGGCGTTTTGCTTGGCTTGGGCGGCAAGTTTTTTTACCGTGGAATAGCGGTCGGCCGAGTTGGGGTGGGAGGAGAGGAAATCAGGAACGCTGGAGCCGCCGCTGGCCGCCTGGTTGCGCTGCAGGGTTTGGAAGAAGTCGGCCATCTGGCTGGCGTCGTAGCCAATCTTAGTCGAATATTTCACGCCCAGCTGGTCGGACTCCCGCTCATCGTCGCGGCCGTATTTCAGGAACAATACGCCGAGGCCCTGCTGCGCAATGCCGCCGATGGACTGCGCGATTTTGGGTGCGATGATGGAGCCAAGCAGTAGGCCAATGCCGGCGGCCGTGGAGCGACGCTGTTGGCTTTGGCCGTGCCGGGCCGTGATGTGGCCAAGCTCGTGGCCGAGCACGCCGGCAAACTGGGCCTCGCTGTTGAAGTGGGCCATAATGCCCCGCGTGAAGTACACGTGGCCATCGGGCGTGGCGAAGGCATTGATGACGGGCGAGTCCACGATGGTGAAGCCGTAGTCACCGGGGCGGTCCGATACTTTGTTCATCTGCTGGCCTTTGGTGTCAATCAGGCGTTGCAGCGTGGGGTTGTTGTAGAGGCCGAACTGGGCCAGTACCTGGGGGTCGGGCTTGGGGCCCTGGTTGGGGCTGGTGGGAATGGCGCTGACCAACGTGAGGGGCAGGAGCAGCGCGGCACCGGTACGCAGGAAGGAAAAATTCATAGTCCAAAAAGTAAGCTAAATGCGCCGCATGAGCTGCGACGGCTGAGCTTGGAACGCACCGCTGGGAACAGGGTTGCACGGCAAGCACAAGTGCGGTTAAACCAACATAATGCCAGTTATTTTCCCACCACCTTAATCAGGGAGCCGGCGTTCACCTGCTCGTTGAGCTGCATGCCGTTGAGAATGGCCATTTCCTCCAGTCGTTTTTCGGGCACGCCGTTGGTGCTGAGAGCTTTGGATAGGTTGCTGCGCAACTTCAACTTCACGATGCGGATGCGCTCGGGCTGGCGGTTGAGCTTATCGGGTTCGCTCAGGCGCTGGAAGGCTTCGGCCACGCCGCTGAACTGCGGCGCGTAGGCCGGAAAATCAGCCGGGGCGGCCACGCCGAGCAGGGCGTATAAGGTTTTGCCGTCCTGAATGATGTGGCCCAATACCCGCACGCCCGCCACTTGCTGGCCGGTTTGCTGGTCCTGCTGCACCTGGTCGGCCACGAAGACCAGGGCCGGAAAGCCGTTGAGGGTGGTGCGGCGCGGGGCCTCGGCGGCCTGCAGACTGAGCTGCTTGGCAATGGCCTGGGCAGCCTCGTCGAGCGAAGCGCCGGGGGCCGTCATCAGAATGAGCAGGGCTTTGCCGGCGGGGTCGGCCATCTGAAATTGCTGGGGCGTGTTCTGGTGCTTCCAGCCGGTGGGCACGGGGAAGCGGATTTTCAGCTCGGGGTGGTAAAACACGCTGTTTTCGACGAAGCCCTGCTTGGGGTCCTCGCCGTACACCATGCCGTCGATGAGGCGCAGGTACTGGTCGCGGTTCACGGCGAGCTTGGGATTGCCGTTGGCCTGCTTCCACTGCTCGGCCAGCTGCTTCACGGTGGCGTACCGGTCTTCGGGGTTGGGGTGGGTCGAGAGAAAATCGGGAATGGCTTCTTTGCCGCTCTTGGCCTGCTCGCGGGACAGGGTTTGGAAGAAATCGGCCATCTGGCTGGCATCGTAGCCAATTTTGGACGAGTATTGCACGCCCAGCTCGTCGGACTGCCGCTCGTCGTCACGCCCGAATTTCAGAAACAGCAGCTGCATGCCCTGCATGGCCTGGTTGCCGAACTGCGCCACCTGGGGCGAGAGTATCATGGCCCCCATCAGCCCCACCTGGCCCAGAATGGCCTTGGTTTGCTGCCGGGCCGAGTGCCGGGCCGTCACGTGCCCGATTTCGTGGCCGAGCACGCCCGCAAACTGGGCCTCGTTGTTGAAGTGCGCCATGATGCCCCGCGTGAAATACACGTAGCCGCCGGGCACGGCAAAGGCGTTAATCACCGGCGAGTCGACGACTTTGAACTGGTATTTGAGGTTGCTACGGTGGGAAATGGCGGCCATTTTCTGGCCTTTCTCGTCGATGAACTTCTGCATCTTCGGGTCCTGGTACAAGCCAAACTGGGCCGTTACGGCCGGGTCCGACTGCGCGCCCATGGCCACTTCCTGGCCTTCGGATACCAGAATGACTTCTTTTTTGCCGGTCACGGGGTTCACGGCGCAGCCGCTAAACAGCAGGATGGCAGCCGCGCCAAGGCGCAGGGTATGACGTGTTTTCATAAGAAAGAGGTGCCAGGAACCGGACGGCGGGCCGGATGCGGTCCGCCCATCAACGGCTGGGTGATTTGTGCTAACAAACGCAACTGGCCGCAGTGGGTTGTTGAGCCTCGCTATTGGCGGCTGTTGAAACCCACGGTCTGGTAGCCGATGAGCAGGTCGGTGCGGGTTCCGGGCGGGCGGTAGTACACCAGCAGGTCATACTGGTTTTCGGTTTCGTTATGCGTGCCTTCGAAATACACTTCGTTGGGAACCGCGCCGCGGGCGCCGGCCACTGCAAAGTCGTAGTTGTAGTAGCCTTGCTTAAGCAGCGCGTGGCCGGTGTAGAGCTGCTGGGCTTCGTCATAGGCGAGGCGAAACTCGTCTTTGAGCTGCCAGTCGGTGAGCGCGCCGAACACGTAAACCGGCCCGGGGGCAGCCTGGGTGGCCTTTAGCTGGAAGGTGACGTCGGCATAGTCGGCGTTCACGTCGCCGTTGCCGAACTCGCGGCTTTCGAATACGCGCTGACCGTTGGCATCCTGGTACTGGTTGTAGGCCTGTAGGCTGCGCGTGACTTCGGGCTGCAGCACGGCCGTGACGGGCGTGGCGCGCGGGTCCACGCGCAGCACGCCAATGCCGGCAGCCTGCACCGAGCGGGTATCAAAGAATCGGTATTCGCTCAGGCCGGGGAAAGCGTTTTCGAAGCCGAAAAACTGGTATTCGAGCCGGCGCTCGGCGTCGCGCACGAACGTGGGGCGCAGGTTGTACTTGGCGTTGTCCCAACGGAAGTTCTGGCGCAGCACCACTTTCACCTCCACGGCCGGGTTCACCAGGTCCACGCTGGCGTAGCCGATGGCAAAGTCGAGCTGTTGCAGCGTGAACCGCTCCTGCCCGCCAATCACAATACCGGGCTGCAGGCTCGCCTGCACGCGGTTTTCATACACCAGCAGCCGGCGCGACACCACGGGCACGCTGCCCGAACTTTGCACCACCAGCAGGTAGTTGCCGCTTATTTTCACCTGTGGGGCCCGCAGCCGGTAGTGGAAATACGGCACTTTGGTGCCGGTGCCCACCCGGAAGTCGGTGATGAGAAACTCGTTTATCTCGTTCAGAAACTGCATGTCGGTGAGCACCGACGGCTTCCAGTCCACGTCGCAGTGAATGAGCTTGGCCGTGTAGCGCTGGCTTTGCTCGCCCAGCACATCAAACTCCAGCAAGATGCCGGGGCTCTGGCCCAGCGGCACCACCGGCGGTCTAAACACCTCGTTGGGCTGGCCCGAGGCCACGTAGCACTGCACGCTGCGCACGTCGGGCGCGTACGTGTAGTCCTGGTAGCGCAGGGTTTTGTCGGCGTAATATTCCGGGGGCTTCTGCTGGCCGGGCGCGGCGGGGTTGGTGCTGGTGATGGGCGTGCCCAGCGGCACACAGGCGGTAGCGAGCAGGAGGGAAGCGAAGATGAGAAGGCGCATGACGCGAAAGTACGGCCCCCACCGGCTGCTGGCCTCGTCCGAGAGCGGCCGGCGTTCACCTGAGAGGCGTGCCAGCCGCACACCGCGCATCAGCTCTACTCAAAAAAAAAGGTGGCCTCTTGCAAGGCCACCTTTTTTTAACGCACAATAATGCAACTGTCTGCGGCCGGTTAGGCTGCGCTACTCTTAGGCCAGGTCGAAGCGGCCGAGGTTCATCACCTTGCTCCACACGGCCACAAAGTCCGTTGTGAACTTCTCCTGGGCATCCGAGCAGCCGTACACTTCGGCCAGGGCCCGCAGCTCGGAGTTCGAGCCGAAAATCAGGTCCACGCGGGAGCCGGTCCACTTCACTTCTCCGGTCTTGCGGTTGCGGCCGTTGAAGGTATTCTGGGCGTCCGACGTCGATTTCCAGGTGGTGCCCATGTCGAGCAGGTTCACGAAGTAGTCAGCAGTTAAAGCACCCGGGCGGTCGGTGAAGACGCCGTGCTGCGACTGGTCGAAGTTGATGTTGATGGCCCGCAGGCCACCGAATAGCACCGTGAGCTCGGGCGCGCTCAGGGTCAGGAGCTGGGCTTTGTCGACCAGCATTTCTTCAGCCGACGCCTTGTGGTGGGACTTCAGGTAGTTGCGGAAGCCATCGGCGGCCGGCTCCATGGCCGCAAACGACGCTACGTCGGTTTGCTCCTGGGAAGCATCGGCGCGGCCGGCGGTGAACGGAACCGTCACCTCATGCCCGCCCTGCTGAGCAGCCTGCTCGATGCCCACACCACCGGCGAGGACAATCAGGTCGGCCATGGAAACCTGCTTGCCGCCGGTTTGGGCACCGTTGAATTCCCGCTGGATGCCTTCCAGCTTCTGGAGCACCTGCGCCAGCTCGGCCGGCTTGTTTACTTCCCAATTCCGCTGCGGGGCCAGGCGAAGACGACCACCGTTGGTGCCGCCCCGCATGTCGGAGCTGCGGTAGGTGGAGGCCGAGGCCCAGGCGGTGGATACCAACTGGTACACCGACAGGCCCGAATCCTTAATCTTGCCTTTCAGCGCGGCGATATCCTGCTCATCAATCACTTGATAAGTGACGGTCGGGATGGGGTCTTGCCAGAGCAGCTCTTCCGTGGGCACTTCCGGGCCCAGGTACCGCTCTTTCGGGCCCATGTCGCGGTGCGTCAGCTTGAACCAGGCCCGGGCAAAGGCATCGGCAAACTCGTCGGGGTTCTCGTGGAAGCGCTTGGAAATGACTTCATATCGCGGGTCGACCCGCAGGGCGATGTCCGTGGTGAGCATGAAGGGAGCGTGCTTCTTGGCCGGGTCGTGGGCATCGGGAATGGTGCCGGCACCGCCGCCGTTCACGGGCCGCCACTGGTGCGCTCCGCCGGGGCCCTTGGTCAGCTCCCACTCGAAACCGAACAGGTTGTCGAAGTAGTCGTTGCTCCACAGGGCGGGCGTACGGGTCCAGGCCCCTTCGAGGCCGCTGGTAATAGTGTCGCCGCCGTGGCCTTTGCCGAAGCTGTTGCTCCAGCCCGTGCTCATCTCTTCCAGGCTGGCGCCGGCGGGCTCCATGCCCACGTGCTCGCCGGGGTTGGCCGCCCCGTGGGTTTTGCCGAAGGTGTGGCCGCCGGCAATCAGCGCCACCGTCTCCTCGTCGTTCATGGCCATGCGGCCGAACGTTTCGCGGATGTCGTGGGCCGAGCGCACCGGGTCGGGCACGCCGTTGGGGCCTTCGGGGTTCACGTAGATGAGGCCCATCTGCACGGCGGCCAGGGGGTTGTCCAGCTCCCGCTTATCGGTGTAGCGCTTGTCGCCCAGCCACTCGGTTTCGGGGCCCCAGTAAATATCCTGCTCGGGCTCCCAGACGTCGTCGCGTCCGGCACCAAAACCGAAGGGTTGGAAGTTCATCGACTCCAGGGCGCAGTTGCCGGCGAGGACAATCAGGTCGGCCCAGGAAATCTTCTGACCATATTTCTGTTTGATGGGCCAGAGCAGCAGGCGGGCTTTATCCAGGTTGGCGTTGTCGGGCCAGCTGTTGAGGGGCGCAAAGCGCTGGGCACCGGAGCCACTGCCGCCGCGGCCATCGCCGATGCGGTAGGTACCGGCGCTGTGCCAGGCCATCCGCACGAAGAACGGGCCGTAGTGCCCGTAGTCGGCCGGCCACCAGTCCTGCGAATCCGTCATCAGCGCGAACAGGTCTTGCTTGACGGCATTAAGGTCCAGCTTCTTGAACTCCTCGGCGTAGTTGAAGTCCTGGCCCAGCGGATTGGAAGGGGCTGCGTGCTGGCGCAGGATGCTCAACTTCAGTAGGTTGGGCCACCATTCGCGGTTGGTGCGGCCACCGCCGGCGCTCTGTTTCAGCGCGCCGCTGCTAAACGGGCATTGAGCCGCGGGCTCATTCAGCTCGTAGAGAATCGAATTTTCCGGGGGGAGGCTGTGCAGGTTATTTTCCATCTTGAGATTGATTTTTAGGTCGTCCTGTTCTGCGAATTTTGAGAGTCGAAAATCGAGCGTTCCGATATGGTAGCCAGCTTCTTCGATAGAATTAATCAGTCGATGATGCTGAGTTTAGTCCGCTCGGAAAGCTGGGATTGAGACAAATTTACAACTACTCTTTTCATAATCAAAATTGATTTAATTGATGGTTTTATAACCACAGATTATAATTGGTGAAGATTCAGCTTTGCACTCCAAAAACTGAATAAAAAAAGCGGCGTCGCTTCAAGGGGATATTCCTTGAAACGACGCCGCCCATGAGCCTCAGCAACTGAGGATTTTCTCGGTTACATCAACTCCTCCCAGCGCTTGGTCTGGGCCGTCAGTTCCTTCTTCACCGCTTCAAATTTGAGGGTGGCGTCCTTCAGCATCGCCGCGTTGGCATAGATGGCCGAGTCGGCTAGTTGGGCTTCGTAAATCGCCAGCTCTTTTTCGAGCGCGGTGATGCGGGCTTCTACTTCAGCCAGCTCTTTGGCGGCCTTCTTGGCGTCGTTGCTGTTGGATACGTGCACCGTTTTGGGCTGCTCTACTGGCACGGGCTTGGGGGCCGAGGGGCTGGGCAGGCCGGCCTTCTTGGCGGCCTTTTCGCGGTCCTCCTGCCACGTCTCGTATTCAGCGTAGGTGCCGGGGTACTCTTTCAGCTGGAAATCCTCGATGTACCAGATTTTGGTGGCCACATTCTCCACGAAGAAACGGTCGTGACTGATGACGATGAACGTGCCCTGGTACTGCTCCAGGGCCTGAATCAGGATGTTTACCGACACCATGTCCAGGTGGTTGGTCGGTTCGTCGAGCAGTAGGAAGTTGGCTTCCGAAATCAGGGTTTTGGCCAGCGCCACGCGGCTTTTCTCGCCTCCGCTCAGGACTTTGATTTTCTTGAAAACCTCCTCGCCCGTGAACAGAAACGAACCCAGCACCGAGCGCAGCTCCATGTCGTTGCGCTTCGAGCCGGCCTCGCTCATCTCCTGCAAAATCTCGTTATCCAGCGTCAGCGACTCCAGCTGGTGCTGGGCGTAGAACGACATAATCACGTTGTGGCCCAGCTGGTGTTTGCCGGCGGTGGGGGCCTCGGTGCCCGCCACGAGGCGCATGAGCGTGGACTTGCCCTTGCCATTGGCTCCGATTAGCGCGATTTTGTCGCCCCGCTCGATGTGCACGTTCGTGTCGCGGAAAATCAGCTTCTGGTCGTACTTCTTGGTCACGTGCTCCATGCGGAGAATGTGGCGGCCGGGCTCAGTTTTGAAGGTAAACTTCATGTTGATTTTGGCCGCGTCGCTGGCCACGTCCTCGATGCGCTCGAGCTTATCGAGCGCCTTCACGCGGCTCTGGGCCTGCTTGGCCTTGCTGGCTTTGGCCTTGAAGCGCTCGATGAAGCGCTCGGCGGCCCGGATTTGGGACTGCTGGTTTTCAAAAGCGCCCTTCTGAATGAGGTTGCGTTCCTCTTTTTCCTCCAGGTAATAGGAGTAGTTGCCGGCGTAGGGCACCAGCTTGCCACCAATCACCTCCACGGTCGTGTTGGTGGTGCGGTCCAGGAATTCGCGGTCGTGACTCACGATGATAACCGCGCCCTCATAGTCGGCCAGGTAGTTTTCTATCCACTTGATACTCGGCAAGTCCAGGTGGTTGGTGGGTTCGTCGAGGAGCAGAAGGGAGGGCTGCTGTAACAGGATTTTAGCCAGCATCACGCGCATGCGCCAGCCGCCCGAAAAGGACTTCAGCGGCTTGGTCAGCTCCTCGGTGCTGAAGCCTAGGCCTTCGAGAATCTCCTCGGCGCGCGACTGCATGGTGTAGCCGCCCAGCGCCTCAAACCGCTCCTGCATGGTGGCCAGCTTGTCAATCAGGTCGTCGGAGTAGTCGGTTTCGAACAGCACCAGAATGTCGTCAATCTTCTTCTGCAGCTCCAGGGCTTCCTCAAAGGCCTGCATGGCCACGTGCAGAATGCTTTCGTGCGTGTCGTAGCTCAGCAAGTCCTGGTTCAGGAAGCCCAGGCTCACGTCCTTAGCCATCGAAATGTTGCCGCCGTCGGCCTTGTACTCGCCCACCAGCAGGCGCAGCAGCGTGGATTTGCCGGTGCCATTGAGGCCGATGAGGCCAATTTTGTCCTTGGGCTTGATGTGCAGGCTGGCGTTATCGTACAGCGCACGGGAGCCAAAGTGGAAGTCGAGGTCGGAGATTGAAATCATGGGGTCGCGGGGTATTCGGGCGCAAAGGTACGGCGCAGGGGTGGGGTAGTCCTGCTAAAAACCCCGGTTGCTATTCACTCAACCAAACCTGGCGCTGAGAAAGTGCGCCGCTGCCCGCCGAACGGGCGGCGGGAGGCTCCGCAACTTCTATAACTGATGTCACGCATTCTCATTGTTAAAGCGCCTCGGGGGATGTAGCGCGGACTTTGTAGTCCGCGAGTCTGCGCCGCTACAACCACTAAACGGCGCAGACTCGCGGACTACAAAGTCCGCGCTACATCCCGCTGCGTGACAGCAGTTCTATAAAACAAAGCGGCCTCTCCCAATCGGAAGAGGCCGCCTCGTGGTGAAAGCTACTTCTGCTTATGCCGCCGCTGCTTTAGCGGCAGCGGTTTCCAGCGCTGCCACTTTCACCAGGCGCAGCTTGATGATGCCCAGCTTATCCAGCGTCCAGATGACGGGGTAGGAGGGGTCGAGCTCCCATTTCTTCACGCCGAAGTTGACGCGGCTGGGCAGCTTGTGGTGGTTGTTCTGAAACAGCTCGCCGCCGGTGAGGAAGTCGAAAAACAGCGAGTTGCGGCTCTTGTCGTTGTTGTCGAAGTTCTGGTAGCCGTACTTGTGGCCGGCCCAGTTCACGATAGCCCCGTGGAAAGCGCCCATGCTTAGGTGAACAGGCAGGAGCAGAAACTGCCACCAGGCGGTAGCAAAGTTGACGTAGAACAGCACGTACACCGCCGCCCAACCCACGCGAGAGTACCACTTATTGCCGAATTCTTCGAGCGAATTCCACACCGGGTAATCACCGGCGAAGCGCTCGGCGGCCACACTGGTGCCATTCACGCAGTCCTGGTAGATGGTGCGGGTTTTCCACATCATCGTGAAGGCGTTGGTGCTGTTGTGGGGCGAGTGCGGGTCGTTCGGCGTATCGGAATAGGCGTGGTGCATGCGGTGCAACAGCGCGTAGGCCCGCGGCGACATAAAGCTGCTGCCCTGCGTGGCGTAGGTCAGCAGGAAAAACACCCGTTCCGTGAGCGGGCCCATCGTGAACATGCGGTGGGCGGCGTAGCGGTGCTGGAAAAACGTCTGCGTAAACAGCGAGAGGTACCAGTGCGCAAGGAAAAAGGCGAGGATTATCATAGGTATGGTTGCGCCACCGGGCGGATGGCAGGAAAAGGCGCTGCGGGCCCAGAATGTTCGAAATGAAGCTAGCGTTAAGATAAACGATGCTGTAAGGTACAGCGTTTTCAGGCTGTGAATTTCGTGGTGCTAAGTAGGTCGGAGGAATTAGTTTAACTTATCAGCACGTCATGCTCATCTTGCGTCCGCTTGTCGAAGCATCTCGCGTGTGGTAGTAAACCAATCGAATGAGTTACTACCACACGCGAGATGCTTCGGCTGCGCTCAGCATGACGTTCTTTTATAATGCAAAGCAATTCATCCGACCTACTTACTTGGGTAGGGGCGCTTCGTCCTTCGATTCGCTGAGCTTCTGCGCTATTTTCTGGGGCACGCCGATGCTGTGAAACAAACCACTCACCACGCCCTGGCGCCAGAGGGTGAACACCGAAAAGCGCGGCTCGCGGGTGCTGGTCATTTCGCCGGTCACCAGCTCGCCGCGCTTGCGCGGGTTCTGGTCGCGGATGACTACCACGTTGGCCACCTTCGAGATAACCCGTTTCAGCAGCGGCTTCTTGATTTCCTCGTTTTTGTAGCCCAGCAGCTCCAGCTGCAGGCCCGAATACTCGGCCCACATGGTACCGGTGGTGCCCTTGCGGCTTGCCTGCAGGTCGAAGCGTATCCGCTGCACCTCGCCCTTCTTAAACTTCACCAGCCGGGTGGGCACGGTCATGGGATTGAGGATGGCAAACGGGCCGGCGCCGAACGCACCCCAGACCCGGTGCCGCCCTTTGGGGTCGAGCACATACATCGACACCTGGGCATCGAGCCGGGTCCGGTTCTGGAGGTAGGTGCTGGCCTTGCCGGTGAGGGGCGTGGCAGCGGTTTGGCGGCGGCGGTCGTTGCTCAGGTTGTAGAAACTACCGTTGAAGCGGTTGATGCTCAGCCGGCCCGGAATGGGCGTGAGCGGGCTGCGGTACGAGGAGTAGAGGTTGCCGTCGCGCAGGTCAAGCCGGCGGATATCGATGATAGTGGATAGTTTCAGCATCTCCTCGGGCGATATTTTGGACATGTTCGGGTTAATGGGCCCGCGCCCATCGGACCGGATGCGCACCACCGGGCGCTGCACCAGCACCCGCGCCGCCCGCACATCGGCCCGCCGCACCAGGCCGGCAAAATCAAGCCCACTCAAAGCCAGTACCGGCAACTTAATGGTGATGGCGGGCGCCTGGTAGCCCTTGTGCTGGTTCATGGCCACGGGCGAGTATTTTGGGGTGAGGGCCAGGTCTTCGAAGCGGAAGGTTTGGGCGTCGGTGTCGAGGCGCGCGCGCTGGCTGCTGGCAAGGTAGTAGGGCGGGTCGAACGGCGCGGTGATGCGGCCGGAATTGGCCTGCCAGCCCCTGGCGTAGGCAATGCGGCTGGGCGTGAGGGCCGCCAATGAGTCGATGCGAATGGCGCGGCCGGTCAGGTTCAGGTCGCGCACCTGGGGCAGGTGGCGCAGGCCGCTAATCTCAAACTCGGCGTGCCTGACGCGCAGCTGGGCCAAATCGGTGCGCCGCAAAAACTTCGACACCAGTTTCCAGACGGGCGGCGGAGGCTGGGCGGGAGGTGTGAACTTCAGGTTGGGCCGGTCCAGCACCAGCGAAGCAGCCTGAAAATGCTGCTGCGCCAGCGCCAGCGCATTCCAGCCGGTCAGGGCCAGGCTGGGCAGCAGCAGGTCGACGCGCACGGCACCGGGCTTGCCCTGCCCGGGCGCGGGCGGCTGAATGCGCACTGCGCGCAACTCAAACGTGCCCGCCGTGGTCGACAGCCGCAGGCTTTTCAGCGTCAGGACGTGGGCGGCCACGGTAGCCCGGCTCGCGCCCAGCGCCACGTTCCAGGCTTTGGCGAAGAAAATGCGGCGCGTGTCGGGCGCGCCCGCCGAATCGAGGTGCAGGCCAGTGGCGGCTACCTCCAACTCGTGAATTACCGGAGCCGGGGCCGCGCCCGTCACGCGCACAAATCCCTTACGCACGGCGAGGTGCGCCAAGTCCAGGCTGCGCAAGTACGCACTAATCGACTTCGAGCTGCCGGCCGAACCCGTAGTGGGCAGGTTGGCCGTGAGCTGCGGGCTTTCAATCAGCAGCGAATCCGCCCAAAATGCGCGTTTACGCTGCAACGCCGCTGCTCGCAACCCGGCGATGCGCAGGCGCGGCAGGCTCAAATCGACGCGGGCCTGGCCGGGCTGAGTGGCACCTATTGGCCGCACGCGCCCCGAATCAAGCTGAATGCGCTGGTCGGCCGTCGAAACGCTCAGCCCCGCCAGGCTCAGGCGGTGGCCCGCTGCCGCGCCCTGCGCATGACGCAATAGTAAATCCCAGTTAGCCGCGTAGCCCAGACGTTGGGTATCGGCCGCGCCAGCGGCGGTGATGAGCAAGTCGTGAGCACTCAAATCGGCACGCTGTACCTGCGCCGTGGGCTGGACGCTTGGCCGGTAGCTGGCCTGGGTGTGCAGCAGGCCGAGATACCCGATTTTCAGGCCCTTAATCTTCAGGGGTAAACGCTCGTGTAGCGGTTTGCCCGCGTTTTTCGTGGGCTGCGTGGCCAGGGCCAGTAGTTCAATCTTAACCGAATCCAGCACCACGCTATCGAGGGGCACCACGGCTTTGCGCAGCAACGCTAGTAGGCCAATGCCGGTCACGTTCAGCCGGGCCACGTCGAGGCGAATGCGGGGCAGGGTATCGGCCACCGTAGCGGCCGGGCGCAGGCGCACGCCGCTGAGGCGCACGGCCCGCTGCCAGAGGCTGGTGCGCAGCTCGCCCACTTGCAGGCGGTACTGGCCGTGGGTTTGCCTGGTCACCTGCTGTTCCAGTTGCCGCTTCAGCCACGGGTCGAGCCAAAGGGTGAGCGCCAGCCAAATGCCCGCTACCAGCGCCAGCCCGCCCAGCAGCCAGCGCCCCCAGTGCCGGGGGCGCGGCGTGGGAGTTTCCGGCGCGGACGAAGCAGCGGCGGCGGCAGAATTGGCAGCAGAAATGGTTTCGGGCACGGTGCAAAGGGACAGGCTTAGCGTAACGATAAACAGCAGGGTCAGGGTTATGCCGCCGCTGGTCAGGCCGATGAAAGCCGGAAATTTGCCGACTACGAAGCGCAGAGCAAGGGCGAAACAAAGCCAACTGTTCAGCTGGCGCGGTCGGGCTGAATTTATTACTTTTGGCCCATGCTGAACCCGACTTCTACCGACCCCGTTGGCGCGGCTCTGCTGGCATCCTTCCGGCACAACTTTCGGATGTACAAAACCCTGGCCGACCGGGCCCTGGCCCAGCTCTCGGAGGCCGAGTGGCTGCACCAGCCCGCGCCGGGCAGCAACAGCGCCGCCGTTATCGTGCAGCACCTGGTGGGCAACCTGCGCTCCCGGTTCACCGATTTGCGGAGCACTATCACTACTCGGGGCGAGGCCTTCCAGTCGCTGAGTATTCCGCGCGGCCAGAGCCAGGAATTCAACCACCAACTAGCGGCCCGCTCATGAACGCGCAATATGAGTTGCGGGAATCGGCGGGTGCGCTCGTCGTCCCGCGTCCAAAATCCGTATCAGAAACCATGCTTGCCATTACTTCCCTCCTCAGCGCGCCCCATGTGCTGCACATCAACGGCATTATTAAGCGGCTCGAAGAAAAATTCGGCCTCGACGACGTGCAGGCCACCCTCGACCCGCACCTGACTTACCAGCTGGCCGGCGTCCGAAAACTAAGCTCCCTGAAAAAGGTGCTGGCCGACGTGGCGGACACTACCCCGCCATTTCCGGCCTTCACCACGGGGCTGGGCGTGTTTCCGGGCGCGCAGCCGGTTATCTACATTCCGGTGCTGCGCTCCGATGCCCTCAACGCCCTGCACCGGCGCATTCTGGCCGCCACGGCCCCGCTGTGCCTGCGCACCGATAAGTTTAGCGGCCCCGATTGCTGGCTGCCGCACATCTCGCTGGCCCTGCACGACACCACCCCCGACCTGCTGGGGCCGGTGCTGAGCTACCTCAACCAGGAAGCCTACAACCTGAAGCTGACCATCGACAACATCACCATCCTGCGGCAGGAGGGGGAGCTGTTTGTGAAAGAGGAGGTTTTCGCCATGGGCGCTAAAGTGGCGCAGCCCGTGGGATAAGCAGGTCGCCGCCGGCGGTTTTTTAACTGGCGTTAATCCGAAAATTTCAGGGCGACCCCGAAACGGGCACGAATAATTTTTGCTGTCCGGTCGGCAGCGGGGAGCTCCGCGTTGCCCGGACATTCCTGAATAATGCGTTTTTACAGTGTATTTAAAGTTTTGATTTAAAACAAAACCAATACAGGATATTAGCATATTTTTGAATTGGTGCAGTATAATACAATTAATTATTCGTAAATGATGAATATTGACCCTGTTATGGTTGCTCCAGTGATATAAATTTATAAATACAAAATTCTAATAATAGGCTTTTTCCGTGAATAGCTGAACCAAAATATTTGAGGCGTAGTTAGGTCGGCAGTATCAGCCACTGGACTGGTGCGGTAGTTATCTGCTTGCCCTTAAACAATTATACGTTTCACTCGGGAGTCGCTTTCCGGCTCCTAAACCCCACAAGTTGATTGCATGAAAAAAATGCCCCTAATGATAGGTGTGGCCCTGGCCGCCCTCACGCTGGCCTCCTGCGAAAAAGAGTTGGAACAAGTAGACAGCTCGCCCCAATCCGCCGCCGCTTCGTTGCAGGCCAAGCCTGACTTGCTGACCACCGGCGACTGGCACCAGACCGGCCTCACCGTGAGCTCGGCCACCGAAGGCTCCGCCCTGATTGCCACTTCCGACCTCTTTGCCCAGGCCAAGCCGTCGATGCTGGTTAAAGTAGCCTCCTACAAAGCCGACGGCACGTATTCGCTGATGCGCGGGGCCCGCGCCGGCAGCGCCTTCGCCGAGCCCGTGACCGGCAAATGGCGCCTGAACGCCGCCGCCGACTCGCTCATCGTGACCCAGGGCGACCAAACGCGCCACCTGGCCGTGACCGAGCTGACGGCTTCCACCCTCAGCCTCACCTACACCGATGGCGGTGCCAGCGGCAAACCTTCCACCTACACGTCCGTTTTCTCCCACTAATCGCGGCGCAATTTGGGCAATGCTACCCCGCCCGGCCATCATGGCCGGGCGGTTTTTTTTGTCCGATTCCCAACGTAATGCTTGGGCTTGGCTAGCGCCTGCTGCCAATCATGCTCTCGCACAGGGCACTATCGTCGTAGCCCATGGCAAAGTCCAGCAGCAGCCGCTTGAGTTCGGGGGTGGCTCGGGTGAGGTTGCTCACGCGCAGGTACAGGGCCGTGGGGGCGTAGTAGCCCGGCAGGGCGGGCAGGCCCGGACTGGCCCGGAAGCTCATGCACCAGTCGGCAAACACCTGGGTGGAGCTGGGCCCCTCGCTGAGCACTATCAGGTGCTCGTGGCGCGGGTCGGGGGCAATGCGGTTGTAGTAGAGGTGGTGCACGGCGGCTTCCTCGCCCTCCAGCACTTGCAGAAACTGCCCGTTGGGGGCGTGCAGCAGCATGCCCGTCACATGATGCTCAAGGTTGCAGGTCCAGGATTTCCGCAACAGCTCGACGAGCTCTGGTTGCGTGAAAGCCGTCAGAGCCTGACTTTGGTAAATGAGGTGATATAAGCGCATGGCGAAAAGCCGCTAGGCGGAAATACCGTTGACCTGATGGGAATGGCCCGGTATGGAAGTATTAGGCGGTGGACTATACCCCGCTCCGCATATGGCACCCCAACGGAAAAATATTCTCCGAGGCGAGCGGATTATTAAATATAGCATAAATATTATAAATAAAATAATCTGATTAGTAGTTTATTGCTAATCTGAACGGGACTGGCCTGTGGTGGATGCGGGAGCCCGGGTGAGGGGCAGTGGGCAGGTGCTTTGGTGGGAAAGGACCGTAGCGCTGCCCAGGCGCGGGATTGGGGCACCAATGGGCAGGGAAGCCATCAGCAATAGCGCCACGAATGGGGATAAGCACAAATATATTAAATGTAATATATACGGCTTTATTATGTCAAGTGAATGATTTACAGATGTATTGAATATGATTTTATCGATAGTCAAAATTTGACCGCAAGAGTTGGGTTATATTAAATATTGTAAAATGTATATAAATGGTTAACTTTCGTTCAGAACTACCCGGTCTGGCCGTATCCGTGCCCGGCGGACGCCACTTTTTATCCCGCGCATTATCCGTGCTTACTTATGGAACGATATGTACGATACTCGGACACTTCCCGCAACATCCTGACCGTGTTGGACAGTTGCCTTATCTGGGTGGCTTTTCACCTGGCGGGCTTTGTGGTGTGGCACTCGTGGGCCATCGAAAGGGAGGGTTTATTCTTTTTTCTCACGTTTGTGCTGCTGTGGTGGATACTGGCCTGGCAGTACGCCAACGTGTTCCGGCTGGACCGGCGCATTACCTACGGCGAAAAGCTGCGCCACCTGCTGAAGGCTTTTTTGGTGCACGGCGTGCTGGTGGTGGGCACCGTGGTAGCGCTGCGGGTAGCCGATGCCGCCACGAGCTACCTGGTGGCCATCTACGGGTTTGCGGTGGTGGGCGTGGTGGTGGGGCGGTTTGGTGTCACGCTGTGCTACCGGGCGTGGCTGCGGCACTTTTCGCGCCAGCACAACCGCTTCGTAATACTGGGAGCCAGCCAGAGCGGACAGGACCTGTACCACTACCTGATGGCCGACGATTCGGCGAGCTACCAGTTTAAGGGGTTTTTCACCGATGAGCCGCTGCCCACCTCGTTGCGGGCGCTGCGGCGCGGGGCCGTGACCGACCTGATAACCTACTGCCAGAGCACGCCGGTAGATGAGATTTACTACGCCCTGCCCCTCGACCGCCACGACCTGATTGAGGAGCTGTCGCGCTACGCGGAGGACCATTTCCTGGCCTTTCGCATCGTGCCCGACTACCAGGGCACCGTGGGCAAGGAAGTGAGCGTGTATTTCAACGACCACCTGCCCATTCTCACGGTGCGGCACGAGCCGCTGGGTTTCCGCACCAACCAGGTACTGAAGCGGCTGTTCGACCTGGGCTTTTCGCTGCTGGTGATAGGGGGGCTGTTTCCGTTCATTCTGCCGGTGCTGGCCCTGCTCATTAAGCTTGACTCGCCCGGGCCGGTGTTCTTCAGGCAGATGCGGCCGGGCAAGCGCAACAAGCTGTTTCCGTGCTTCAAGCTGCGCACCATGCGCACCGACCAGTGCCAGGGGGAGTTGCAGGCCACCAAAGCCGACCCGCGCGTGACGCGCGTGGGCCGGTACCTGCGCAAATACAACCTCGACGAGCTGCCCCAGTTTTTCAACGTGCTGCTGGGGCATATGTCGGTGGTGGGGCCCCGGCCCAACATGGTGTCGCAGCTGGAGGAATACTCCAAGCGCAGCCGCACCTATCAGCTGCGCCACGCCGTGACGCCGGGCATCACGGGCTACGCCCAAGTGAACGGCTTCCGGGGCGAAACCCGGGCTCCCAACGCCATGGAAAAGCGGGTGGAATACGACCTGAAATACGTGGAAAACTGGTCGTTCGCGCTCGACCTGCAAATCATCGGTAAAACCGTGCGCAACATGGTGCGCGGGGAGGAAAATGCCTATTAGGGCAATGAGTGAATGAGTGAATGAGTGAATCTGGCCAAGCTCACACAATCACACAACTCAAACCTATCCCACCGTTCGCTCACTCGCTCATTCACTCATTTACTCATTGCCTCCAATGCTACCTAAATTCTCCGTTCTGCACGCTAATATCTCGACGGGTTGCCCGGCCGATTTCGTGGACGCCATTTTGCGGCTGGGGGCGGCGCGTGCCTCGGCCTACGTGTGCTTTACCAACGTGCACATGCTGGTAGAAGCCGAGCGCAACCCCGCGTTTGCCCAGGTGCTGAATGCCGCCGCCGTGGCCGTGCCCGATGGCAGCCCGGTGGCCGCCGCCGTGCGCTGGTGCGGCGGGCCGACCCAGGAGCGGGTGGCGGGCATGGATTTGCTGCCGGCCCTGCTGCGCGAGGCCGCCGAACGGGAGCAGTCGGTGTATTTCTACGGCACCACGCCCGACGTTTTGCGGGCCATGGTGAAGCGGGCGCGGCGGGAGGTGCCGGAGCTGCGCATTGCCGGCGTGCACGCGCCGCCCTTCCGGCCCCTCACGGCCGCCGAGGATGCGGCCGAGGTAGCGCACATCAACGCGGCCGACCCGGATTTGCTGTTTGTGGCGCTGGGCTGCCCGCGCCAGGAAACCTGGATGGCGGCCCACCAGGACCGCATCGGGGCGTGCATGCTGGGGGTGGGGCAGGCCTTTCCGGTGTATGCCGGGCTGGAGCCGCGCCTGCCCGTGTGGGCCCGGCGGCTGTGGCTGGAGTGGGCCTACCGGCTGTGGCAGGAGCCCCGCCGCCTGGGCCGCCGCTACCTGAGCACCAACGCGCGCTTCGTGTACCTGATGGCCCGCCGCAGCCTCGAAAACCTGGCCGGGCAGCTGCCCGCGTTTGCTTAGTGGTGAGGCTTTTAGGGTAGGAGGTTTTTTAGGGTAGGAGGGTAAGAGGGTAGGAGGGTGTGAGGGTAGGAGGGTAGGAGGGGAAATTGTTGTCGCACCCTCACACCCAAAAAAATCTCACACCCTCCTGCCCCAAAAAAACTCCTGCCCTCACACCCTCCTACCCTCACACCCTCCTACCCTCACACCCTCACACCCTCCTACCCTCTTACCCTAAAAAACCTCCTACCCCCAAACCCTCATACCCTCCTACCCCAAAAACCTTCACCTCATGAAAGCAGTGATTCTAGCGGGCGGCTACGGCACCCGCATCAGCGAAGAAAGTGGCGTGCGGCCCAAGCCGATGGTGGAAATCGGGGGAAAGCCTATTCTGTGGCACATCATGAAAATATATGCTCACCACGGCATCACCGACTTTGTGGTGTGCTGCGGCTACAAAGGGCACCTGATAAAGCAGTATTTCGCCGACTACTTCCTGCTGAACTCCGACGTGACGTTTCGCATGGACCGCAACGAGATGCAGGTGCACCGCAACAACGCCGAGCCCTGGACCGTGACGCTGGTGGATACCGGCCTGGAAACCATGACCGGCGGCCGCCTGCGCCGCGTGCAGAAGTACCTCGACGACGAAACCTTCTGCCTGACCTACGGCGACGGCGTGAGCAACGTCGATATCGCGGCCAGCATCCGGTACCACCGGGCGCAGGGCGCGCTGGCCACCCTCACGGCGGTGCGGCAGCCGGGCCGGTTCGGGGTGTTCAACCTGGCCGGCGAGGACAGCCGCGTGAGCAACTTCAGGGAGAAGCCCGAGGGCGGCGAAACGCCCTGGATTAACGGCGGGTTTTTCGTGCTGGAGCCCGGCATCTTCGACTACCTCGACAACGACCAGACGGTGTGGGAAAAAGAACCGCTCGAGCGCCTGGCCGCCGATGGCCACCTGGCCGCCTACCGCCACGCCGGTTTCTGGCAGCCCATGGATACGCTGCGCGACCGCAACATGCTGGAAGAGCTGTGGCAGGCCGGCAAGGCCGAATGGAACGTGTGGGCCCAGGAGGCCGCCCGCCCCGTGACCAGGCCCGAGCTCGACCAGATACTAACCGCGCCGCTCGCTACGCCGGTGAGCCGCCGCGCCGGCCCGGCGGCCGTGATGCCCCGCGACTGATTTCTTTCAGCGGTTGAATCCGCAACAAAAAAAACGTCATGCTGAGCGAAGCGCAGCGAAGTCGAAGCATCTCTGCCGCGCAAGTAATTCAATGCTGCCACAACGAAGCGGTAGAGATGCTTCGGCTGCGCTGCGCTCCGCTCAGCATGACCGTTCGTTCAGCATGACGTTCCGAAAGATTACCTCCATTAACTGCAAAGAGTATGAAACCAGCCCGAATTCTCATTACCGGCAACATGGGCTACGTGGGGCCCGGCGTGGTGCGGCACCTGCGCCAGACTTTTCCCGAAGCCGAGCTGATTGGCTACGACCTGGGCTACTTTGCCCACTGCCTGACGGGTACCACGCGCCTGCCCGAAACCCGGCTGACGCGGCAGGTATTTGGCGATATCCGCGCTCTGCCCTCGGGCCTGCTGGCCGGGGTAGATGCGGTGGTGCACCTGGCCGCAATTTCGAACGACCCCATGGGCACGGCCTACGAGGACGTGACGATGGAAATAAACCACCGGGCCGGCATTGCGCTGGCCAAGCGCGCCAAGGCCTACGGCGTGAAAAGCTTTGTGTTTGCCAGCTCGTGCAGCATGTACGGCCTGGGCGGCTCCGATGCCAAAACCGAGGAGTCGGCCCTGAACCCGCTCACGGCCTACGCCCGCTCCAAGGTGGCCAGCGAGCGCGACCTGGCCCCGCTGGCCGACGAGAAGTTCCGGGTGACCTGCCTGCGCTTTGCCACGGCCTGCGGCTGGAGCGACCGGCTGCGGCTCGACCTGGTGCTGAACGACTTCGTGGCCGGCGCGGTGGCTACCGGCGAAATCAGCATCATGAGCGACGGCACGCCCTGGCGGCCGCTCATTCATGTGCTGGATATGGCGCGGGCCATTGGCTGGGCCGTGACCCGCGAGGTGAGCCACGGCGGGGCCTTCCTGGCCGTGAACGCGGGCTCGAATGGCTGGAACTACCGCGTGCGCGAGCTGGCCGAAGCCGTGGCCGAGGCCCTGCCCGGCACCCGCATTCGCCTGAACCCCGATGCCGCCCCCGACCTGCGCTCCTACAGGGTCGATTTCACGCTCTTCAAGCGGCTGGCTCCCGATGTGCAGCCCCGCCATACCCTCAGCAGCACCATCAGCGAGCTGCACCACAAGCTGCTGGACATGGGCTTCCGTGACCCGAATTTTCGGGCTTCGCGCCTGATGCGGCTGCGCGTGATTGCCGCCCTGCGCGAGCAGGACGAGCTCACCGAAGACCTGACCTGGGCCACGGGCCAGCCCGCGCCCGCGGCCGAAGTGCCGCTCTACCGGCCCGAGCTGGTGGTGGTATAAAGCTCATCAGCAAGTTTATATCACGCAAGGTTATTTCACTCAAGCCGCCTTTACCGGGCATCATCGTTATGAAATTCACCGAAACTGCCCTCGCGGGGGCTTACGTCATCGACGTGGACCGGCTGGCCGACGAGCGGGGCTTTTTTGCCCGCTCCTGGTGCGAAGACGAGTTTGCCGCCCGCGGCATTGCCATGCCGCCGCTCCAGGCCAACATCTCCTTCAACCCGCGCCGGGGCACGCTGCGCGGCATGCACTACCAGCTGCCGCCCCACGAGGAAACCAAGCTGGTGCGCTGCACGCGCGGAGCCATTCTCGATGTGCTTGTGGATTTGCGGAGCGAGTCGCCCACGTTTGGGCAGTGGCTGGGCGTGGAGCTCACGGCCGAGAGCTACCGCATGCTGTTCGTGCCCGGCCGGTTCGCGCACGGCTTCCTCACCCTCACCGACAACACGGACGTGTGCTACCAGGTATCGGCCAAGTACGCGCCCGGCGCCGAGCGCGGCCTGCGCTGGAACGACCCGGCCATCGGCATTCGCTGGCCCTTCGCGCCCACGCTGATATCCGACAAAGACCAGCACCACCCCAACTTCCGCGAGCTGGCCCTGGCCCCCAACGAAGCCCAGCTGGTGAGCGGACTGATGATGGACTGGGAGCTGGACCACGGCCGCAGCTGGTAGGGTTTTAGTGGTTAATGATTAATGGTTAATGGTTAATGGTTAATGAGCGGCTGCGAAGCAGTCGGTTACGGACTGGCGCATTGGAGCAAACCACGCATTGCCGGCAGTCACTAACTATTAACCACTAGCCACTGACCACTAATCATTAACCACTGACCACTAACCACTAACCACTAAAAAGAATGGTACTCGTCGACACTGCTTTGAGAAAGCGCCAGGAGGCCGGCCAGCCCATACGGGTGGCCATGGTGGGCGCGGGCTTTATGGGCCGGGGCGTAGCCCTGCAAATTTGCCGCTACGTGCCCGGCATGACCCTGGTGGCCATTGCCAACCGCACGCTGGCCCAGGCCCGGCGCGCCTACGCCGAAGCCGGCGAACCCCTGGCCCAATCCGTGGACACGGTGCTGGAGCTGGAAAGCTGCATCCGGCGCGGCCAGCCGGCCATCACCGAAGATGCCCTGCTGCTGAGCCGGGCCGAAGGCATTGATGCCATTATTGAAGTGACTGGGGCCGTGGAGCACGGCGCGCGGGTGGTGCTGGAGGCCATTCGGCACGGCAAGCACGTGGTGCTGCTCAACGCCGAGCTCGACGGTACGGCCGGGGCCATCCTGAAGGTGTATGCTGATAGCGCCGGCGTAGTGTACACGGTGAGCGACGGCGACCAGCCCGGCGTGACGCTCAACCTGGCCCGCTTCGTGAAGGGCCTGGGCGTGAAGCCGGTGCTGTGCGGCAACATCAAGGGCCTGCACGACCCCTATCGCAACCCCACTACCCAGGAGGCTTTTGCGCGGCAGTGGGGCCAGAACCCGAGCATGGTGACGAGCTTCGCCGACGGCAGCAAAATCAGCTTCGAGCAGGCCGTGACTGCCAATGCCCTGGGCATGGAAGTGGCCCGGCGCGGCATGCTGGGGCCCACGGTGGCACCCGGCACGCCCATCAGCAAAGCGGCCGAGTGGTACCCGCACGAGCGCCTGCTGGACGGCGGCCCCGGCCTGGTGGACTACGTGGTGGGGGCCGAGCCCGGCCCCGGCGTGTTCATTCTGGGCACTCACCACGACCCCGCGCAGCAGCACTACCTCAAGCTGTATAAGCTGGGCTCAGGGCCGCTCTACTGCTTTTACACGCCCTACCACCTCTGCCATTTCGAAACCCCCAACTCGGTGGCGCGGGCGGTGCTGTTTGGCGATGCGTGCCTGGCCCCGGCCGGCGCGCCGAAGGTGGAAGTCATTACGGCCGCCAAAACTGCGCTGCGGGCGGGCGAAACGCTCGACGGAATCGGCCACTACATGACCTATGGGCTGGCCGAAAACTATGCCGTGGCCCGCGCCGAAAACCTGCTGCCCATTGGCGTGGCCGAGGGCTGCCGCCTGCTGCGCGACATTCCCAAAGACCAGGTGCTGACCTACGACGACGTGGCGCTGCCGCCCGGCCGCCTCATCGACCAGCTGCGCCGCGAGCAGGCCGCCTATTTCGATGGTGAGCCCGGCCCGCTGGCCCACAATGGCCGGCCCACGCCGGAGGCCGCCCGGCGCGAGCCAGTGACGGTGGGGTAGGGGTATCTACGATTTCTTTCCGCGTCTTTTTTTCTGCAAAGCCATGAATACCAGCCCGTCTCAGTTGTTGAAGTTTGTGGGCCGCCAGCCGGTCATGGCCGCCTCGCCGCCCCTGGCCGTGACGGCCCCGCGCCCGGCCGCGCCGCCCGTGCCCGCCCGGCCCGGCCGCCTCACGGTGCTGATGCTGGAAGGGGAGTACCGCCTGACCGGGGCCGTGCTGTTGTGCCTGAGCCGGCAGCCCGGCGTGCGCGTGCACCTGCTCACGCGTGATGCCCGCAGCCCGTACCGGTTTTCGAGCTACGTACGCACGACCTACGTGGCCCCGGCCAACCTGCCCGATGCCAACCTGGCCACGTTTGCCAGGGAGGTAGCCGCCGCCACCGGGGCCGAAGTGCTGCTGCCCGTGGACGTGGCCGGCATGCGCTTCGCCATTGCCCAGCGCCCGGAGCTGGAAAAGGCCCTGCGCGTGCTGCCGCTGCCCACGGCCTCCTACTATGAGATAGCCGCCGATAAGGGCTTGCTGGCCGCTTTTATGCAGTGCCACAGCATCCCGGCCCCGGATACCATCATGGATATTCAGACCAATCTGGCGGCGAAGCTGGGGCAGTTCCGGTTTCCGGTGCTGCTGAAGCCCATTGACGGGGCCGGGGGGCGCGGCATCGTGAAATACGCCTCGGCCGAAGCGCTGCTGGCGGCGGTGGCGGCCCTGCCCGCCGGCAGCCGCTACATCGTGCAGAACTGCATTGAGGGCTATGATATCGACTGCAACGTGCTGTATCACAACGGGCGGCTGGTGGCGCATTCCATTCAGAAAGGCCTGGTGCCGACGGCGGGCGAGTACGCCCCCACCGAGGCCATCGAGTTTGTGCGCAACGACGCCGTGCTGGCCGTGGTAGACCGCCTGATGCGGGCGCTGCGCTGGAACGGCGTGGCCCACCTCGACCTGCGCTACGATGCCCGCGACCACCAGATTAAGGTTATCGAAATCAATACCCGCTTCTGGCTCACGGTGGTGGGCTCGGCCCTCGCGGCCGGGGTCAATTTTCCGGCCCTGGCCTGCCTGGTGGCGGCGGGGCGGCCCGTGGCCCCGGCCCCGTACGCGCTGGGGCGCTACATCCCATTCGCCAGCTACTGCAAATACCAGTTTGGGCCGCGGGAGCGGCAGCCGAACGAAATCCGGTTTGGCCTGCGCGACACCAGCGTGCGCGCCTTTATCGGCGACCCGCTCACCAAGCTTTACCGCTTTCTCACGGATAAGGACTAGCCGGTATGCGCCCTGCTTAGCGGCCATTGATTAATTCTTGTTTCATCATTCTATTGCATGCCAATGCCTTAGCGCCAGTTTATGCCATGAAAATTCTGCCTACTTCCTTGCTTCTGGCCCTTCTGCTGGCCTGTTTTTGTTTGACCCTACGTGCCCAGACGCCGCCCGCGGGCTTCACCAACACCACTGTTTCGACGGGCTGGGACGAGGCGGTGGGCCTGACCTTCAATAGCACGGGCAGCAAGATGTTTGTGTGGGAGCGGCCCGGCAAAGTGTGGGTGGTGGTGAACGGGGTGCGCCAGCAAATCCTTGATATCTCGCCCGAGGTGGGGGGCTGGAACGACCACGGCCTGCTGGGCTTTGCCCTCGACCCGAACTTCGACACCAACGGGTATATGTACCTGCTCTACATGGTGGACCGGCACTACTTACTGAATTTTGGCACGCCCAGCTACAGTGCCACCACCAACGACTACAACACCGCCAGCATTGGCCGGCTCACGCGCTACACGGCCACGCCGGCCGGCACGGGCTACACCGTGAGCCTGGCCAGCCGCCGAATCCTGCTCGGAGCCACCAAAACCACCGGCATCCCGGTTACTTCCTATACCCACAGCCCGGGTTCGCTGGTGTTTGGGGCCGATGGCACCCTGCTCGTTTCGACCGGCGACGGGGCCGACGCCGCCATCGACCCAGGTAGTATTGGCACCTACTTTGCCCAGGCCCTGGCCGATGGCATCATCACGGCCAAAGAAAACATCGGCTCGCTACGGTCGCAGCTGGTGGACTGCCTGAGCGGGAAAATCCTGCGCCTGAACCCGGCCACCGGCGACGGCATCCCGAGCAACCCCTTCTACGACGCCGCCAACCCCCGCGCTGCCCGCTCGCGGGTGTGGGCCCTGGGCACCCGCAACCCCTTCCGCATGACCCGGAAGCCGGGCACGGGCAGTACCGACCCGGCGGCAGCCAACCCCGGCGTGCTCTACCTCGGCGATGTGGGCTCGTGCTGCTGGGAGGAAGTGAACGTGGTGGACCGGCCCGGCGTGAACCTGGGCTGGCCCATATTTGAAGGGCTGCTCCTCAATGATGACTTCTACACCTCACCGGTGCCCAACCAGGATGCGCCCAACCCGCTTTTCGGCGTAGGCGGCTGCACCAAGCAGTTTTTCACCTTTCCCGAGCTCATCAGGCAGGCCACGCCCACGGGCACCGCCACGTTCACCAACCCCTGCAATGCGGGCCAGCCCGTTCCGGCCAGCATTCCCACCTTCGTGCACACCCGGCCGCTCATCGATTGGGGCCACCCCATTGGGCCGGCGCGCACGGGCATCTTCAGCGGCACCACGGCCGCTACGATTAATATCGGGGCGAGCGGTTCGCCGGTCAGCGGGCCGCAGTTTGGGGGCGCCGCCTCGGTGGGCGGGGTGTTTTATCCCTACACCGATTTCCCGGCCCAGTACCAGAACACCTACTTTTTTGGCGATTACGGGGAGGGCTGGATACGGAGCATGACGGTGAACGGCAGCAACCAGCCCAGCGCGGTGCGCAACTTCGTGAACAGCGGGGCCGTGCCGGTGGCCTTCGCCGTGAGCCCCGGCGAGACGGGCCTGTTCTACGTCAATTTCTTCCCCTCGGAAATCCGTAAAATCAGCTACATCACGGCCGCCAGCCCGCCCGTGGCCGTGGCTTCTTCCAACAAAACCTTTGGGCCGGCCCCGCTGCTGGTGCAGCTCACGGGCAGCGCCTCCACCAACCCCGGCGGGGGCACCCTGACCTACCGCTGGAACTTCGGCGACGGCACGGCCACCAGCTCGGCGGCTAATCCCAGCCATACGTTCGCGGCCCCCAGCGCGGCCCCCATCAACTACACCGTGACGCTGACCGTGACCAACGGCGCGGGCCTGACCAACCAGGCCTCGCTGACTATTTCGGTGAATAACACCCCGCCGCAGGTCACCATCACGAGCCCGGCGGCGGGCACGCTGTACCCGCTCACGGGCAACACCGTTTACCCGCTGCGGGCCACCGTGGTCGACGCTGAGCACAGCGGCGGCCAGCTCGCCTATGCCTGGCAAACCGTGCTGTACCACAATACCCACCAGCACCCCGACCCGATTGATACCACCCGCCAGACCAGCACCACCATCGTGCCCTTCGGCTGCGGCACCGAAACCTACTACTACGTCGTCCGGCTCACCGTGACCGATGCCGGCGGCCTGGCCACCACCCGGGAAGTGCGCCTCAATCCCGATTGCGCCACCACCAGCTTCACCCTCGTGGATGCCGACGCGCCCGAAGACATTGACATTCAGCCCCTGGTGAATGGTAGCGTCCTGAACCTGGCCACGCTGCCCACCCGCAGCCTGAACATCCGGGCCAATGCCAACCCGGCCACCACCGGCAGCGTGGTATTCGCCCTGAGCGGGGCCCAAACCCAGAACGTGACCGATTCCGGGGTGCCCTACGCGCTGTTCGGCGATGTGAACGGCGACTACAATTCCTGGACCCCGGCGGTGGGCAGCTACGTGCTCACGGCCACGCCCTACAGCGGGCTGAATGGCAGCGGTGCGGCCGGCCCGCCGCTCACCATCAGCTTCACCGTCACGGATTCTAATCCGCCCGGCGCGTTCACGTTCTACCGGGCCGTGAACCTGGGTGGGCCGGCCCTCACGCTCGACGGCAACGCCTGGGCGGGGAGCACGGCCCCGAACTACTCCACCAACGGCGCGGCCTTCGCCAACCAGGCCGTGCCGCTGGTGCCGGCCACCGACGCGGCGCGGGCGGGCATGATTCGGGCCTGCGTGTCGGG
>NZ_BAABDI010000004.1:63520-233260 GCF_039539545.1 Hymenobacter antarcticus
ACCGGCCCCGCCGGGACCTGGGCGCGGCTGGGCCCCTACGCCGTGACGCTGGCCGCCACCGGGCAAGTGCAGTTCACGAGCAGCGGCGGCTGGCCCAACTTTTCGGGCGTGGAGCTCTGGCAGCAAACCGCAGTCAGGGCGGGCACGGCCACCGCGCTGCCCGCCAAAGCGGCGGCTCTGCGCGCCGGTGAGGCGGCCTTGGCCTACCCCAATCCCTCGCCCGATGGCCGCTTCTCCGTGCGCCTGCCCGCCGATTTTGGCGGGGACGTGCGCTACCGGCTGGTATCGGCCCTGGGGGCCACGCTGGCCACCGGTACGCTCAGCGCCGGGATGGCCCCGCGCCTGGATTTTTCGCGGGTGATGCCGGCTACCGGCCTGTATTACCTGCTGCTCGAAACGCAGCAACATACCGCTCAACTCAAGCTCCTGCGCAACTAGGTGGCTTCAGGGTCAGTGTATCGTTAGTGGAGGGATTAAAAATTTGATAGTCAGATTTTTAATCCCTTCATTAAGGCGAAAGCTGCGCCAGCCTGCTCTACTCATGCTTTTTTCCGATGATGCCACGCTATCCCCCGCGACCCCATGAAAGCCCTGCCCACTTCCTTCCTCCTGGCCATTTTTCTGGTCTGTTGTTTTCCGCTACACGCCCAAACCCCGCCCACGGGCTTCACCTCCACCGTCGTCTCTTCGGGCTGGAACGAGGCGGTGGGCCTGACCTTCACTAGTACCGGCAGTAAGATGTTTGTGTGGGAGCGGCCCGGCAAAGTGTGGGTGGTGGTGAACGGCCAGCGCCAGCTCGTGCTCGATATTTCGCCCGAAGTCGGCGGCTGGGAAGACCACGGCCTGCTGGGCTTTGTCCTCGACCCGAACTTCGACACCAACGGCTACCTGTACCTGCTGTACGTGGTAGACCGCCATCACCTGCTGAATTTCGGCACGGCCAGCTACAGCGCCGCGGCCAATGACTACTACAGCGCCACTATTGGCCGGCTCACGCGCTACACGGCCACACCGGCCGGCACGGGCTACAGCGTGAACCCGGCCAGCCGCAAAGTCCTGATTGGCACCACGAAGTCAAATGGCATTCCGTCCACCTTCAACGGCCACGTAACCAATGCCCTGCTTTTTGGCACCGATGGCACGCTGCTGGTCTCGACCGGCGACGGGGCGCACCCGTACCCCGACCTGGGCAACTACAACGCCACCTACGCCGCCCAGGCCCTGGCCGATGGCATTATCCGGGCCAAAGAGGACGTGGGCTCGCTCCGCGCCCAGCTGGTCGACTGCCTGAGCGGCAAGGTTTTGCGCATCGATGCCAACACCGGCGCGGGAATTCCCGGCAACCCCTTCTACGATGCGGCCAACCCCAGCGCGGCCCGTTCCAAGGTGTGGGCCCTGGGTTTCCGCAACCCCTTCCGGATGTGCCTGAAGCCCGGCACCGGCAGCACCAACCCCACCGCCGCCAACCCCGGCACGCTTTACATCGGCGACGTGGGCGCGGCCAGCTGGGAAGAGGTGAACGTGGTGAGCAGCGCCCGCCAGAATTTCGGCTGGCCGTTGTTTGAGGGCCTCACGCCCTACGATGCCTTCACCAGCTCGAACGTGTATAACCGCGACGCGCCCAACCCGCTCTATAACACGGGCGGCTGCACGCGGCAGTTTTTCTACTTTCAGGACCTGGTGAAGCAGGCCACGCCCACGGGCACGGCCACGTTCCTCAACCCCTGCAATTCGGGCCAGACCATTCCGGGCTCCGTGCCCACGTTCGTGCAGACCCGGCCGCTCATCGACTGGGGCCACGGGGCGGGGCCGGCGCGCACGGGCACCTTCAGCGGCTCCACGGCCGCTACGATTAATATCGGGGCGAGCGGCTCGCCCGTTTCGGGGGCGCAGTTTGGGGGCAATGCTTCCACGGGCGGGGTGTTTTATCCCTACACCGATTTTCCGGCCCCGTACGCGAATTCCTACTTTTTCGGCGACTACGTGAGCAGCTGGATACGGAATATGACCGTGAACGGCAGCAACCAGCCCAGCGCGGTGGGCAACTTCGTGAACAGCGGGGCCGTGCCGGTGGCCTTCGCCGTGAGCCCCGGCGAAACGGGCCTGTTCTACGTGAACTTCTTCCCTTCGGAAATCCGTAAAATCAGCTATATCACGGCCGCCAGCCCGCCCGTGGCCGTGGCTTCTTCCAACAAAACCTTTGGGCCGGCCCCGCTGCTGGTGCAGCTCACGGGCAGCGCGTCCACCAACCCCGGCGGGGGCACGCTCACCTACCGCTGGAACTTCGGCGACGGCACGGCCACCAGCTCGGCGGCTAATCCCAGCCACACGTTCGCGGCCCCCAGCGCGGCCCCCATCAACTACACCGTGACGCTGACCGTGACTAACGGCGCGGGCCTGACCAACCAGGCCTCACTGACTATTTCGGTGAATAACACCCCGCCGCAGGTCACCATCACCAGCCCGGCCAACAACAGCACCTACCCGCTCACGGGCAACACCACCTACCCGCTGCGGGCCACCGTGGTCGATACTGAGCACAGTGGCGGCCAGCTCGCCTATGCCTGGCAAACCGTGCTGCGCCACAATACCCACCAGCACCCCAATCCCATTGATACCACCCGCCAGACCAGCACCACCATCGTGCCCTACGGCTGCGGCACCGAAACCTACTACTACACCATCTCGCTCACCGTGACCGATGCCGGGGGGCTGGCCACTACTCAGGAAGTGCGCCTCAACCCCGATTGTAACGCGACCAGCTTTACCCTGGTCGATGCCGATGCCCTGATTGATATCGACATTCAGCCCCTGGTGGACGGCGCAATTCTGAACCTGGCCACCCTGCCCACGCGCAACCTGAACATCCGGGCCAACGCCAACCCCGCCACCACCGGCAGCGTGGTGTTTGCCCTGAGCGGGGCCCAAACCCAGAACCAGACCGAGAGTGTCGTTCCCTACGCCCTGTTCAGCGACGTGAATGGCGACTACAATCCCTGGACGCCGCCCGTGGGCAACTATACCCTGCTGGCCACGCCCTACTCGGGCGCGGGCGGTACGGGTTCGCCCGGCGTGCCGCTGTCCATCAGCTTCAGCGTGATAGACAACGGCACGCCGGGGCCATTCACGCTCACCACAACCGTTTTTGGCAGCGGCAGCATTGCCCGGAGCCCCGCCCTGGCCACCTACGCCAGCGGTACCAACGTGACGCTGACGGCCACGCCGGCGGCGGGCTTCCAGTTCACGGGCTGGAGCGGCGATGCCACCGGCACCACCAATCCCCTCCCGGTGAGCATGACCAGCAACAAGACTATCATGGCCACTTTCGCGGCCGTCGCGGCCGGGCAAAGCGTGAGCAGCTTTGTCCTGGTGAATGCGGATTCCAATGCCGATATCCAGACCCTGGCGGCCGGGGCCACGCTCAACCTGGCCACGCTGCCCACCCGCAACCTGAATATTCGGGCCACTACCAGCCCCGCCACGGTGGGCAGCGTGGTGTTTGCCCTGAGCGGCGCGGCCACCCGCGCCCATACCGAGTCGGTGGTCCCGTACGCGCTGTTCAGCGACAACGGCGGGGCATATAATCCCTGGACGCCCCTGGTGGGCAGCTACTCGCTCACGGCCCGGCCCTACACGGCGGCCAGCGCGGGCGGCACGGCGGGCACCGCCCTCACCCTGGCTTTCTCGGTAATCGACCAGGTGGCCGGCCCCTACACGCTCACGGTGAACACCTCGGGCAGCGGCACGGTGAGTAAAAATCCGAACCAGGCCACCTACGCCAGCGGCAGCACGGTGAGCCTGACGGCCGCGCCGGCGGCCGGCTTCACCTTCACGGGCTGGAGCGGCAGCGCCACGGGTACCACCAACCCGCTGAGCGTGAGCATGACCAGCGACAAGACCATCACAGCCACCTTCACGGCCATCGCCACCACTACCTACACGCTCACGGTGAACACCTCGGGCAGCGGCACGGTGAGTAAAAATCCGAACCAGGCCACCTACGCCAGCGGCAGCACGGTGAGCCTGACGGCCGCGCCGGCGGCGGGCTTCACCTTCACGGGCTGGAGCGGGGCGGCCACGGGCAGCGCCAACCCGCTGAGCGTGAGTATGACCAGTGACAAGGCCATCACAGCCACCTTCACGGCCAACGCCGGCCAGCAGGTAACCGGCTATACGTTGGTGAATGCCGATACCGACCTGGATATTCAGGCCCTGGCCACCGGGGCCACGCTGAATCTGGCCACGCTGCCCACCCGCAACCTGAATATTCGGGCCACTACCAGCCCCGCCACGGTGGGCAGCGTGGTGTTTGCCCTGAGCGGCGCGGCCACTCGCGCCCATACCGAGTCGGTGGCCCCGTACGCGCTGTTCAGCGACTACCTCAGCGACTATTTCGCGTGGACGCCGCCGGTGGGCAGCTACACGCTCACGGCCCGGCCCTACACGGCGGCCGGCGGGGGCGGCACGGCGGGCACGGCCCTCACCATCAGCTTCAGCGTGAGCGACGTTGCCGCCCGCCCGGCGAGCGCCCCGGCGGCCACCGCCCTGCCCGCCAAAGCGGCGGCTCCGCGCGCCGGGGAGGCGGCCTCGGCCTACCCCAATCCCTCACCCGATGGCCGCTTCTCCGTGCGCCTGCCCGCCGATTTTGGCGGGGCGGTGCGCTACCGGCTGGTGTCGGCCCTGGGGGCCACGCTGGCCACCGGCACGCTGCCCGTCGAAGCCAGTCCGGTTCAGCTGCTTGATTTCTCAGCGGCACAGCTGGCCACCGGGGTCTACTACCTGCTGCTCGACTCCGGCTCCGACCCCAGCGCCCGCCCCCGCCGGCCCCAGGTGCAGCTGAAGCTGCTGAAACAGTAGGCGCAACCCGCCCATAGGCGCGGCAGGCTCGCAGGTTGTTGATTGAAAAATAGTTACTTACATAATGTAGTATGCATCGGATTTTCTCGCTTTCGCTGTGGGTCTGGTTATTGGTTGGGCTGACGGTGCTGTCCGCTGGCCCGGCCCGTAGCCAGACCCGCGTTTTGTTCGTGGGCAACAGCTTCACCCATGCCAAGTACCCGCCGGTGCTGAACTACAACGCCGCCTCGATTATCGACGAGAACTTCGGCCTGCCCCCCAACACCCCGCGGCATCAGCTCGACCCCACCACGCCGGGGCCCTGGGGCGGCTTGCCGGGCATCTTCAAGAAATTCACCGACCAGGCAGGTCTCAACTATGAGGTGCACATCGAAGCCATCAATGGGGCCTCGCTCGAATACCACGAGGCCTACGCCATGAGCGTAGTGCAGCGACTACGCTGGGACAAAGTGGTGCTGCAGGAGCTGACCACCAGGCCGCTGCCAGTGGCCCGCACGGGCCAGCCCAGCTTGTTTATTGACTACGCCACCCGGCTGGAAGTGGCCGTGCACGCGGGCAACCCGGCGGCCCAGGTCTACCTGTTTCAGCACTGGGCCCGGGCCGACCTGACGTACCCGGCCAATACGCCCTATTCGGGCCTACCTATCGATTCGATGACGCATGACCTGCACAAGGCCTTTTACGGCCTCGTGGTTCGCAATCCGCGCTTTGCGGCCGTGGTGCCCATTGGCAATGCCTGGCTGCGGGCCATCCGGGCCGGAGTGGCCCTGCGCAACCCCTACAATCCCACGCCCGGCCTGCTCAACCTTTGGAACGTCGACCACATCTACCCCAGCAAATGGGGCGCTTATCTGGCCGCCAGTGTGCTGTTTGCCCAGCTCACCGGGCGCGACCCGCGCACGCTGGGCCGCGCCGAGAAAGTCGCCGTGGACCTGGGCATCAGCCCGGTGGTGGCCGCCGCGTTGCAGCAGCTGGCTTACGAGCAGGTGATGGCGCCGAATGGCCCGCTCCCGGTGGTGCTCACCTCATTTGTGGCCCAGCGGCAGCCGGCGGGCGTGCAGCTGCGCTGGGCCACGGCCACCGAGGTAAACAACCGCGAATTTGCGGTGCAGCGCAGCTCCGACGGAACGCACTTTACCACCGTGAGCACGCAGCCCGGCCACGGCACGGCCACGCAGCCCCGCAGCTATTCGTATTTCGACCGGCAGGCCCCCCCGGCCCCGCTCTACTACCGGTTGCGGCAGGTTGACTTTGATGGGGCGGCCACGTTTTCGGCCATAGTAGCGGTGCCCGGTAAAGCGGCCACGGAGCTCGCGGTATTTCCCAATCCGGCCCACGACTTTTTCACCATCATTGCCCCCGCCGCCACCCGCTACCGCTTGCTGAACCAGCTGGGCCAGGAAGTTGGCCAGGGCCTTATCACCAACGGAACGGCCACCGTGGAGCTGGCCCACCTGCCCGCCGGCCTCTATCAGCTAAGCGTGGCAACCAGTGATGGCCGCGCCGGGCGCAGTCTCGTGCACAGGTAGCGGCCGGAGCGGGTAAATTCCCATGAACAAGCGAATGGCCCGGGGTTACCATCCCGGGCCATTCGCTTGTTCAGGTCGGGCTGCCGCTGGCCGGGCGCAAGCGCGGTTTCCGGGGCAGCGTACCGTTTTTAGAGGAATTAAAAATAGGATTGCCAAATTTTTAATGCTGTTTATAAGTAGTAGTGCCTAAATAATCGTCACTAAAAAAAGCACGTCATGCTGAGCGAAGTCGAAGCATCTCGCGTGTGGTAGTAACTCAATCGATTGGTTTACTGCTACACGCGAGATGCTTCGGCTGCGCTCAGCATGACGTTCAAATTCGTGTCGATTATTTATCCTTAACTACTTAAACTGCTGTTACGCAGCGGAGCTGGCGCGCGTCACAGACGCGCGCCAGCTCGGTGGTGCCAAGGCGAAAACCGCGCTAGCGCAGCACGAAGCGGCTGGCGTAGTGGCCCCCGGCACTTACCAGGTGCAGGACGTAGGTGCCCGTGGGCAGCCCATCCACGGGAATGCTGCCGGTGCCGTCGGCCGCCAGCCGGTACTTGCCCAGCCGCTGGCCCATTATGCTGTACATCTCCACCTGCTCGGCGCCCAGCAGCGGGCCCGTAAACTGGTAGCGCAGGGCCATGCCGGGCTGGTCGGGAGCCATAATCTGGAGCGCGATTTTGCCGGCTTCGCCCTTCGCCGTCACCGTGCGCACCGGCGAGAAGGTGGACGTGCCGTCAGTATCTACCTGCCGCAGCCGGTAGTAGAGCAGGGCCCGGCGGGCCGGCAGCTCCTTGTCGGCAAAGGTGTAGGCCTGGGGCATGGTGGTGCTGCCATGGCCGGCCACGCGGCCAATGGCCGTGAACTCGCGGCCATCGAAGCTGCGCTGCACCACAAATTCGCGGTTGTTCTCCTCGGTGGCCGTGGCCCAGCGCAGCAGCACGGCGGCCGTGCCCTGCGCCTCGGCTGCGAAAGCCGTGAGCCGCACCGGCAGCGCCGGCGAGTTCACCACGCTAAAGGCAAGGGTGAACACCGACCCTGGTACGCCGCCGCCGCCACCCGCCGAAAAGGGCGTGACGGTGAGCGAATAACTACCCGAAACCGGCGTCCAGGCGGGGTAGTTGCCCTGGAAGTCGCTCACCAAGGCATAAGGCACCAGGTTTTCGATGTTGAACAGCGGCTGCGGACCCGTGAGGTCAAACGTTACGCTGCCCACCGTGGTGGGACTAATATTGGCCCGGATATTCAACCTGGTAGTGGGCAGGGCGCGAAGGTCCAGGGTCATGCCCGGCGTAACGGCCATAATATCCAGGTCCGTATCGGCGTTCACCAGCACCAGGCTGGTCACGAAGCCCACCGAATTTATCACTGAGAAGCTCCGGGTGAGGGGCCCGCCATCCACTCCGCCTGTATACGGCGTAGCGCGCAGGCTGTAGCTGCCCAAGGGCGGCGACCAGGGAAAATAATCCCCATTTAAGTCGCTGAATAATGCGTAGGGTGCGATACGTTCGACATGGTTTCGGACCTGCGCCCCGGTCAGGGCAAACACCACGCTGTCTACCGGGGTCCCGTCGGTATTGGCCCGGATGTTCAGGGTGGCGGGTAGCCCGGCCAGGTCCAGCACTATGCCCGGCGTCAGCTCGAAAAGGTCTCTGTTGGTAAAGGCATCTACCAGCGTGAAGCTGGTGATGGTAGCCGCCGCTGCCTGCGTCCCGGTGCCGACCAGCGCGGCTGGCATCAGCGGCATCGCCCAAGCCAGGGCAGCTACCATCAAGAAATTTGGAAAGTAATGCTTGATTTTCATGGCCGACAGGTTTATGGTGGATATTAGTACCAGGTCGGCTCTACACACTCCTCCCAGCCAACCGCCTCAGTGATTAATAGTATATATCAAATATAGTGAATTTAAATAATAATAAATTGATAAATTTTCTATTAATAAAAATATATTTAGATACGACATCCCGTTAGCGCACTCAAAAGCCCATGTTGGCCCGCTATTCCGAGTCATCGAGTAAAAAAGGTGTTTCAGAAGGCTTTGGCGCGAAAGCAGGCCCGTAGCGGGGGACTGGTTTTGCCGGCCCCTAAAAAACGCCAGGGGCCGCCAGGGTGGGAGCGGGTTGCGCCGCGAGCGTCGGCTGGGCCGGCGTGGCGTGCCGGCCGGCCGGCCCCGGCAGGCAGGCGCGGGCCTGAATCAGGCGGCGCGTGGCCCAAATGCCGGCCCGCTGCTGCCACACGTAGCGGTAGGCCCGCAGCGAGGGGTGTTCCAGCAGCAGGGCATAGAGCAGAATGACCAGCTGCCGGGGCAGGGCCCGCAGCCACAGCCCCGGCAGCTGCCGGGGGAGCGGGTTCTTGAGCAGCAGCAGCCACTGGTTTTTCACGGCATCGGCCTTAATGGAGCCGTCCAGGCGCAGGCGGCGGCGCAGGTCGGCGGGCCGGAACTCGCGCGGGTGCAGGGCCCGGCAGCCGGGCTCAAACACCGTGCGCCAGCCGTAGAGCCGGCCGCGCCAGGCAATGTCCCAGTCCTCTTTGTGGGCGAAAAAACGCTCGTCGAAAAACTGCCCTTCCACCCGCAGGTCATCGATGAACGCGCGGCGGTAGAGGGGCAGGGCCCCGTCGGCCCCGTCCACGAGGCCGGGGCGGAGGTCGGTTTCGGCCAGCCGCCGGCCGTGGTGGCGCAGCCGGAACCGGCCATCGGGCAGGGCCTCCAGGCCGGTGCTGTCGATGCGCGGATTAGGGCCGTCGCTTTGCAGCAGCAGCCCGCACACGGTGCCAATGCCGGCATCGGCGCGCAGCACGGCCAGGGCCCGGGCCAGGTAGTTGGGCCGCAGCACAATGTCGGGGTTCACCAGCAGCACCGCTTCCGACGAGGTGCGGTCGAGCGCATAGTTGTGGCCGCCGCAGAAGCCCGTATTCCGGGCCAGGCGGTGCAGCCGCACGCGGGCATCGGTGGCGGCCACGGCGGCCACGCGGGCGCAGGTGTCATCGGCCGAGGCATTGTCGACCACCCACACCGTAAAATCAGCGTGGGTTTGCGCCAGCACCGAGGCCAGGCAGGCCTCGATAACGGCGGCACTGTTCCAGGTAACGATGGAAAGCAGCACGGAGGGCGCGGACATGGCTGGTCGGAGTAAAGTGCTTGGTGGTGCTTGGTGGTGCTTGGTGCGTGGTGCTTACAGCAGTTCTCCTATTGGTGAATACAGTTAAAAGGTGAGAGTTAAAAGTTAAAACCCAATCTGTTTGATTTTTAACTTTTAACTCTCAAATTTTAACGGTGTACATGAGCTTCAAAACTGCTATAGTGCCGCAAACCAGGCACCAGGCACCAATGATGCTTACGCGTTTACCGGCTGCCGCAGGGCCAGCCGCACGGTGCGGCGCAGGGCCTCCAGGTCCACGGTGATGTCGTCCTGGCGGTCGGCGGTGGCCCGCTGGGCCGACGCTGCCTCGGGGGCGCTGATGAGCGGGTAGTGCGGCATGTCGAGCCGGGCGGTGAGGTCGAGGTAGTCGGGCACTACCAGGTTGCGCGGCAGCAGCTCGATGAGCGGCGTGCCCTCGGGGCAGAACACGATGTTGACCAGCCCGGCGCCCACTGGCCCCACCACCGCCCGCGCCCCGGCAAACAGGTCTACTTTCTCGCGGAAGCTGAGCTCGGTGAGGGCGTAGCTCTCGAAGCCGTATTCGGCCAGCACGGCCTCCACGGCGGCCTCGTTGCGCACGCGCCGAAACGCGGCATCGCGCCGACTCACGTACACATAGGGGCTGAAGCGCTGCGGGTGGTTGGCCCCGGCCGGCCGGTAGGCATCCTTCATAAACCCGCCCACCCAGCGGGGCGCGTGCCGCCCGTGGCCCCGCACCGGCGAAGTCACCAGCAGGCGCTGGGCCCGCAGGTGGGTGGCGGCGGCCACGTCAATAATCTGCTCGTTGCGAATGCCCAGCGCCAGTAGCGTTTCCACGGCAAAGCGCTGCTCGCGGCTGTAAATCAGGAAGTAGTCGACCTCATCCCACAGGCCGGCCTCCTCCACCAGGTGCAGGCGGGGCAGCGAGTCGAGCAGCCAGTGGTAGTAGTTGCCCATGGCCGCCCCCCCGCCCGAGAGCAGGCTGCACACCGTGCCCGAAATCTCCAGCGGTGGCCGGAAGTAGCGCTGCCGGAAAATGGGGTTTTCGGTGGGGCAGGCCACCGCATAGTTGCCCGGCGAGAATTGCAGCGAGGCGTCGCCCACGAGATGATTATCGGCCGCGATGATGGCCAGGCTGCCGTGGTTGTCCACGTTCACGCGGCCGCCGGGCAGCAGGCACACGAAGGCCGGTGCCACTTGCTCCTGGGCGGCAATGCGGTCGTAGTAGCTCGGGGCTAGCGTCACAAAGTCGTCGGGCACGGCCAGGTGCGAGGTGTAGGCGGGGTACACCTCCACGTAGTGCACGCCGCTGGCGGGGTGCGCGGCCAGGCTCTGGCTGCTGGGGTGCAGGCCGGTGGGGCGGAAATGTTCGTTGCGGGGGAGCATGGTGCGCAGCAGCTGGCTGGTGCGGCGCTGGGCCCGAAGTAGCAGGTCTTGCATGATGAATGACGGTTAAGGAAGAGCCCGGGCGGGGCCGTAGGTTCGGGGCGTTGGCTACAGTACGGTATGCAGGCAGCGGGTGAGGGCGGCCAGGTCCACGGTCAGGTTTTCGCGCCAGCCGGCGCGGCGGGAGTGCAGCGGCCCGTTGGCCGCCTCAGCCACCAGAAATTGGTGGCGCAGCCCCAGGCGGTAGCACAGCTCGGGGTATTCGACAACGGTGAAGTGCCTGGGAAACAGCTCAATAACCGGCGTGCCGGCCGGCGAAAAAACCAGGTTGGCCAGGCCCGCGCCGGTGGGAGCTACCACGGCCCGGGCCCCGGCAAACAGCGCCTGCTGCTGCGCGAAGCTGTAGTCGCTGAGCACGTGCGTCTGGAAGCCGTAGGGCCGCAGCAGCGCCTCCACTGCCGGCTCGTTGAGGACGTGGCGGGCCGGCGCGTCGCGGCGGCTCAGGTACACGAAGGGGCTGAAGGGCCGCGCCGGGGCCGGCGGCACCTGAAGCTCCTGGCGCAGAAACGAGCAGGCCCACTGCGGCGTGTGGGTGCCGCGCCCCCGCACGGCCGAGGTCACCAGCAGGCGGTCGGCCACGAGGTGGCGGTGGGTGCTCAGGTCCAGCACCTGCTCGGGGCGCACGCCCAGGGCGCGCAGCGAGTCGGCCACGAAGCGCCGGTGCCGGTCATACACCAGGAAGTAGTCGATGGCGTCCCAGTAGCCGGCCTGCTTCAGCAAATGCAGCCGGGGCAGGGAGTCAATCAGCCAGTGGTAGTAGTTGCCCCCGGCCGCGCCGCCACCCGAGAGCAGGCTGGCCACGGTGCCGCGCACGCGCCGCGGCTCCTCAAACCAGCGCTGGGCAAACACGTTGTTTTCCTCGGCGCGGGCCAGGTCGGTGCGGCGCGGGTCGTACTGAAACGAGGCATCGCCCACCAGCCGGTTGTCGGCACTCATCACGGCCACGCTCAAGCTGTTGTCGGCCAGCAGGCGGCCGTTGGCGAGGGCCAGCACGAAGGCCGCGGGGGCTTGTTCCACGCGGTTGGGCTTGGCGTGCAGGCCGCCGTAGTCGGAGGTGTGGGCGCAGAAATCGGGCGTGACGCCCAGGTAGGATACCCGCTCCGGGTACACCTCGGTATAGGTGGCTCCGCTGCCGGGCCGGGCGGCCAGGCCCCGGCTGCTGGGGTGCACGGCCAGGGGCCGGTAGTGCGCGTGGTGGGGCACCAGCTCGCGCAGCATGCGGCCGGCCCGCTGCCGCACGCGGTTCAGGATATCAGGCATGAGGCGAAGGCGTTAAGTATGAGAAGGAAGGCCGGCCGTTAGGCGGTCAGCACGGGCGGCTGGGTGGCGGCCTCCCACTCGGCCGAGGCCAGCACGGCCCGCAGGCCGGTGTGCAGCGAAATGCGGTGGTGCCAGCCCAGGTTATGTACTTTGCTCACATCAAGCACCTTGCGCATGGTGCCGTCGGGCCGCGAGAAGTCGAAATGGATTTCGCCCTGGAAGCCCACCAGCTCGCCAATGAGCTCGGCCAGCTCCCGGATGGTCATGTCGCGGCCGGTACCCACGTTCACGGCGCCGCGCTCGTTGTAGTGCTCCATCAAAAACAGGCAGGCCTCGGCCAGGTCATCCACGTGCAGAAACTCGCGGCGCGGGGTGCCGGTGCCCCACACTTCCACGCGGGGCAGCTGCAGCTGTACGGCTTCGACGAACTTGCGCAGCAGGGCCGCCATTACGTGCGAGTTTTCCAGGTCGTAGTTGTCGTGGGGGCCGTAGAGGTTGGTCGGCATCACGGTGATGAAGTTGCAGCCGTGCTGGTCGCGGTAGGCCTCGCACATCTTCACGCCCGCTATTTTGGAAATGGCGTAGGGCTCGTTCGTTGCTTCCAGCGGGCCGGTCATCATGTAGTCTTCCCGAATGGGCTGCGGGGCCTGCTTGGGGTAGATGCACGACGAGCCCAGATAGAGCAGCTTGCGCACCCCGTGGCGGTAGCTCTGGTCGAGCACGTTGCCCTCAATCATGAGGTTATCATAGAGAAAATCGGCCCGGTAGGTATTGTTGGCGTGAATGCCGCCCACCTTGGCGGCGGCCAGCAGTACGTATTCCGGCTTTTCGCGGGCAAAAAACCGGGCCACGGCGGCCTGGTCGCGCAGGTCCAGCTCGGCCGAGGTGCGCGTTATCAGATTGGTATAGCCCAGGCGGCCCAGCAGGCGCATAAACGCCGAGCCGACCATGCCGCGGTGTCCGGCAACGTAGATTTTCGCAGTCTTTTCCATGAGCGGGGAATTTATTGGTTGCTGGTTTTTAGAGACGTTTTGGAGTCTTTGTAAGGAGTTAAAAGTTGAGAGTTAAAAGTTAAAAATCATGCTATCTGCGTTTTAACTTTTAACTCTCAACTTTTAACTCCTTACACCAACCTGAAAATTGCTGTAGTTGGCAGTTGCTAGTTGTCGGGTGTCAGTTTCCTGTCAAACAACTGACAGCCAATGACTAACAACCAAGGCGTTACTCGTCGTGGTAGCTGAGCACGGAGTGGCCGGCCTCAAGCAGCACGGCATCGCGCCGAAACAGCCGCAGGTCGCTTTGCACCATGTCGTTCACCAGGGCGGGCAGGTCGTAGGTGGGTTCCCAGCCCAGCTCGGTCCGGGCGCGGGTGGGGTCGCCGATGAGCAGCTCCACCTCGGTGGGCCGGAAGTAGGCGGGGTCCACGGCCACCACTTCCTGGCCGGTGCGCAGCTGAAAATCGGGGTGGTGGCAGGCGCTCACGTAGCCCACTTCGGCCGCACCCTCGCCGGCAAAGGCCAGCTCCACGCCCAGCTCGGCAAAGGCCAGGCGCACAAACTCGCGCACCTTGGTGGTTACGCCGGTGGCGATGACGTAGTCGCGGGGCTCGTCCTGCTGCAGCATGCGCCACATGGCTTCCACGTAGTCTTTGGCGTGGCCCCAGTCGCGCCGGGCGTCCAGGTTTCCCAGGTACAGCCGGTCCTGCAGGCCCAGGGCAATGCGCACCACGGCCCGCGTAATTTTGCGGGTGACGAAGGTTTCGCCCCGCCGGGGGCTTTCGTGGTTGAACAGGATGCCGTTGCAGGCATACAGGCCGTAGGCTTCGCGGTAGTTCACCGTAATCCAGTAGGCGTAGAGCTTGGCCACGGCGTAGGGCGAGCGTGGGTAAAAGGGGGTGGTTTCGCGCTGGGGCACTTCCTGCACCAGCCCGTAGAGCTCCGAAGTGGAGGCCTGGTAGAGCCGGGTTTTCTTGATGAGGCCCAGAATGCGCACGGCTTCCAGCAGGCGCAGCGTGCCCAGGCCGTCCACGTCGGCCGAATATTCGGGCGTGTCGAACGATACCTTGACGTGCGACATGGCCCCGAGATTGTAAATCTCATCGGGCTGCACCTCCTGCACGATGCGAATCAGGTTGGTGGCGTCCGACAAATCGCCGTAGTGCAGGCGGAAGCGCACGTTTTTCTCGTGCGGGTCCTGGTAGAGGTGGTCAATCCGGTCGGTGTTGAAAAGGGAGGAGCGGCGCTTGATGCCGTGTACTTCGTAGCCTTTGGCCAGCAGCAGCTCGGCGAGGTAGGCCCCATCCTGGCCCGTGATTCCGGTAATTAATGCGCATTTCATAGGCTGGAAGGGTGAAATCGGGTGATATGAGATAGAATGGCCGACGAGCTTTGCCTTAAGACCAATACTAAGATAGTTAAATGTATTAAGATTTATATATTAAAAATAAATAAAATAATGATTAAATCAATTTATTCATCGAATCACCAATTTCAGGACAGGTAGAATGCGCTGTCAGTAAGCACTATTCGGGTTGTATACCGACGGGATGCGCCTGGTGGGAAGGGCAAAAAAAAACCCGGCCACAAGGCCGGGTTTTTTTGGGATGAGGCGGTAGATACTGCCTTTTGGCCCTGTTGGGGCGTGTCGCCGATTACTTCTTCCAGATTTCGATACCTGAAAGGTTGGCTATGCCGCCGGTGGTGCCCACGTTGATGGTGCCATCGGTGATGTTGGCCGTGAACGGGCCGAGGCGGTCCCAGTGACCAGCCGCGCCGCTGTTGTAGTTCGACTGCACCGTCTGGCCTTCGAGCGTGATGTTGAAGGTTTCGGCGTTGTTGTCTTCCCACACATAGAGGTACACACTATAGGTACCGCTGGCGATACCGCCGATGGCCAGGCTGGGGTTGTTGCCGTACATCGACGAGCGAATCATGCTGGCGCGGGCCGTCCCGGTGGTGGGGGTCAGGGTAATGTTCTGGTTGGCGAACGTGGTGACGCCGCTGGCCCGGAAGTTGGTGGCGCTCCTGCCAGCGGCCCAGCTCCGATTGTCTACCGTGATGGCACCACCGCCCAGGTTAATGGCCCGGACGAAGGTCGGAACCGTGCTGGTGGGGGGCGTGGTGGTAGGAGCGGCGGCCACGGCTACGGAAGCCGTGGTCGAGGTGGTGGCCGCGCCGGCGCTGTTGGTGGCGCGGGCCGTCAGGCTCAGGGTGCCGGCGGCGGTGGGCACGTAGCCCAGGGCGTAGGGGGCGGTCAGGTCTTCGCCGAGCTTGGTAGCGCCGCTGAAGAACTCAACCTTGGTAATCGTGCCGCTGGCCGTGGCGGCGGTGGCCGTCAGGCTCAGGGCCGTGCCGACGGTGCCGGTGGCCGGGGCGCTCAGGCTCACCGTGGGCGGCGTGGCAACTGGCGTGGTGGTGCCGCTGTTCTGCTTCCAGATTTCGATACCCGACAGGTTGGCGAAGCCGCCGGTGGTGCCCACGTTGATGGTGCCATCGGTGATGTTGGCCGTGAACGGGCCGAGACGGTCCCAACGGCCGGCCGCGCCGCTGTTGTAGTTCGCCTGCACCGTCTGGCCTTCGAGCGTGATGCTGAAGATTTCGGCGTTATTATCTTCCCACACATAGAGGTACACACTATAGGTACCGCTGGCTACTCCGCTCACCGCGGCGCTGATGGCCCCGTCGTACACCGACGAACGAATCATGCTGGCGCGGGCCGCATCCGTGGCCGGGTCCAGGGTGGCGGTCTGCACGGCAAATGGCCCGCCGTTCACCTGGAAGTTAGCGGCGCTGTTGCCGGCTTCCCAGCTCTGGCCGTCGATGGTCGTGGCACTGCCGTTCACGTTCAGGGCCCGGAAGAAGGTCGAGTTATCGGGCGTGGTGCCCGGCGTGGTCGTAGTGGGCGTGGTGGGCGTGGTGGTGGGCGTGGTGGTGGTAGGGGCGGCGGCCACGGCTACGGTAGCCGTGGTCGAGGTCGTAGCCGCACCGGCGCTATTGGTGGCGCGGGCCGTCAGGCTCAGGGTGCCGGCAGCGGTGGGCACATAGCCCAAAGCGTAGGGGGCGGTCAGGTCTTCGCCGAGCTTGGTGGCTCCGCTGAAGAACTCAACCTTGGTAATCGTGCCGCTGGCCGTGGCGGCGGTGGCCGTCAGGCTCAGGGCCGTGCCGACGGTGCCGGTGGCCGGGGCGCTCAGGCTCACCGTGGGCGGCGTGGCAACTGGCGTGGTTGGGGTGGTGGGAGTGGTGGGGGTGCTGGTGCCACCGGCTCCCAGCGTGATGCCGTTCTGCTGCAGCTTCTGGAGCCAGATGTTCCATTCGTTCTGCTCATCGGCCAGCGTCAGCGGGCGGTCGGGCAGGTGATTGGTGCCCGTGCAGGTGGGGCAAGCGCCGGGGCTGGTGTCCTGGCGGTTGATGTAAGGCGTGTTGCCGCCCTCGAAGAAGAAGCCGATGGTGTTGTTCAGCATGTCGTTGTTGAAGAACACCGACCCCGACTGCTGGTAGGCGTTCCAGAGGCCGGCGGCCGCGTAGCCGGCGGGCATCTTCGAGCCGTTGGGCAGCAGGCCGCAGGTTACCATGCGGTTGTTGTAGAAGTGGTTGTCGTGGCCCGAGGCAATGTTCATGGCCGCGCAGGTGCTCACCAGCTGGTTGTTGTAGCCATTGATAAAGGCCGTGGCCCCGGCCGCCGTCTGCGCGTCGCCGTCGATGGTGATGCCCGAGCCCGTGTAGTTCGGACCCGTAGCCGGGAACGGATACGCGCCCTGCACGTAGTTGTCGTGCAGCTTGATGGGGTTGCTGGCCGTGCCGCCCGAGTTGAAGAAGTTGATGTTGTCCTCCACCAGCGAGTTGTTGGGCTCGTTAATAATCTGGTTCCAGGCAATTTCGGCCCCCGCGATGTTCAGGCCGCCGTTCACACCCAGGAAGTTGCAGTACGTGCCCCCGCCGTTGCGGTAGCGCCCGTCCAGGTTCTTGGCCGAGTTGTAGCGGATAGTCAGGGTTTGCGCGGTCGTGCCGTTGCCGCCCCACAGATAGATATCGATACCGGTAGTCTGCTCGAAGTAGTTGTACTCGATGAGTACCGACTTGCCCGAGTTCACCTCAATAAAGCGGCCGTGGCGGGTGTTGTCGGCGCTCTGCGCCAGGCCGTAGCCCCGGTTGTTGCGGATAATGAGGCTGCTGCCGCCATTCTTGGCGTCAATCAGGTCGCCGGCGCCGGCCAGGATGCAGTTCTCGATGATAACCGGCTGCGTCGTCTGAATCGTGATAGCCGGCACGTTGGAGTTGGTGCTGCGGTAGTTGCCGGAATAGGTGCCGCCCTGTGTGATAACCAGCGGGCCGGAGTACGAGACGTTGGGCGCCTGGGCCATCACCGGTGCCAGGCCCGGTACCAACGTGAGAAAGGACAGTGCGGCTAGTGGAAGGAGTTTAGCCAGTGGGCGCTTAAGGAAAGATAGTGCGGGGGTGTGCTTCGGATTTTTTTGCATTCTAAATAATCTTGAAACGAAAAAAATGATTTGCAATGGCCCCTTAAACCGGGCCAAAAATCAATTTGTTCCAAGCCTGCTAATAGATTTTGTTATAAATCATAAAATGCAATTTAAAATAGCTGTATTTCCGGGTTTGGTACCCGCCGCCGCCTCACGTCCCTAATCGGCAACCAACGGTTTTACTATTATGGAAGGGTGGATGCAGCAATTATTGCCCATATAAAGCCTCAATAAAGATAACTGATAAAGATTATGGCATAAAGTCATTCCCAAAATCGTAATTGCAGGTTGTGCTGCTTGCCTACTATTATACGGGCCTGGTAATCGGATTCGGGAGCGAATAAGCGCTGAAAAGTAGTCAAAAATTTCAGATTAAAATTTTGACTACTTGATAAAATGCAATTAACGTTCAGGTATGTTGTTAAAAAAGGACAATATTGTTTTTTGCGAATATGCCAGCTGAATTTGCTTCCCAATTGCATTATGCTGTTATCAAGTTTTGCCATGGCCAGACCCTGAGTCGTTGGATACCCGCAGTAGCTGCACAGTGGGCCGGCCCCTCAGCGGGCCTGCGCAACGGCTGCGGGGCGGGCCTGGGCTGCTGCCGGCCCCACGCGCAGGCCCTGCCGCCGCAGCTTTTGCTGCCAGCGGGCCCATTCGGCCTGCTCGGTTCGCAGGGTGATGGGGTTGGGGAGGTGTACCGTGCCGGTGCAGGGCGTGCAGGCGCCGGTGCTCAGGTCCTGGCGGTCGGGCCAGGGGCTGCTGCCGCCCCAATGCACAAACCCGATAACGTTGTTGCTGAACTGATTGTGGTGGAAAACCGTGGCGGGCTGGCGGTAGGCATTCCAGAGGCCGGCGGCGGCGTAGTTGGCCACCAGCCGGGTGCCATCGGGCAGCAGGCCGGCGGTAATCAGCCGGTTACGGTAGAAATGGTTGTGGTGCCCGGCGGCAATGTTGAGGGCCGCGCAGGTGCTGACTAGCTGATTATCATAGCCTTCGACGTAGGCGGTGGTAGAAGCGGCGGCCCGGCCGTCGCCATCCAGCGTGATGCCCGAGCCGCTGTAGGTGGCGCTGGTGGCCGGGTAGGGGTAGGCCCCCTGCACGTAGTTGTCGTGCAGGCGGGCCGGGCTGGTGCGGGTGCCGCCCGAGTTGAAGAAGTTGATATTGTCCTCGACCAGCGACTGATTGGGCTCGTTAATCACCTGATTCCAGGCTACTTCCATATTGGCCAGGCCGGGCAGGCCGTTCAGGCCCAGGAAATTGGCCATGGTGCTGCCCCCGTCGCGGTAGCGCCCGTCGATGTTGCGGGCCGAGTTGTAGCGCACGGTCAGGGTTTGGGCCGGGGTGCCGTCGCCGCTCCACTGGTAGATGCTGATGCCGGTGGTGCGCTCGAAGTAGTTGTGCTCGATGCGCACCGAGCGGCCCGAATTCACCTCCAGAAAGTGCCCGTGGCGGGTCTGGTCCAGGGATTGGGGCAGGCCGTAGCCCCGGCAGCTCAGCACTGTGAGCTGCGCCCCGCCCCGGGTGGCCCGGATAAGGTCGCCGGCTCCGTAGAGCACGCAGTCGCGCAGCACCACGGGCTCGGTGGTGGCAATAAGCACGCAGGGCACCGCCGAATCGGGGCTGCGATACGTGCCCGTGTAGGTGCCGCCGTGGCGGATTACGAGCACGGCTTCGGCACTGCCGGCCCGCAGTTGGCAGGCTACCAGCCCGGCCACGGCCGCCGCCAGCACCGGCAGGGCCGCCCAGGCCCACCGGCGGGTGTGGGCCGGGCTCATACCACGCTGGGCATGGTGGTTTCCCAGCGCACGGTTTCCTGGTCGTCGAACACGATGAACTCATCGAGGGCGCGGATGGGCTGGTCGGGGCGGTGCAGGTGGCAGAGCGGTACCCGGCCGTAGAACGAAGCCCACATGGAGTAGGTGCTCAGCGGGCCCACGATGTAGTCGCAGCCGGCCATGGCGTACAAATCCTCCACGGGGTGGTCGGTGGAGCGGCCGGTGTCGAATTCGGCAAAATCCTCGTCCACGATGGGTTCGTTGGAAAACAAGAGAAAGCGCACCCGCGCATCGGCCGGAAACAGGGCCTGGGTTTCGCGCATGGCGCGGGCGTAGGTGGCGTTGTTGTACAGAAACGCGCCGCCGTACCAGCCCGCGTAGTCGCCGCGCCGGATGTGCACGCCCACCAGCACATCGGCCCCGGTTGCGCGGTTGGTGGCCAGCACGCGCGCCACGGCCTCGCGGTGCTGCTCGATGGGCCGAAAAAACCGCCGCAGCAGGTCGCCGTGCCGGCCAAAGTTCACTTTGTCGCGGTACTGCCAGCCGTGCACCAGCAGGTGGCGCGGGTCCCGGGCCTGGGCCAGGTAGGCGGGGCTGTTGAGGTCGACATCGCCGGTGGGCTGGTCCACCACGACGCGCACGCCCAGCAGGCGGTGCAGCCAGGGCAGGCGCAGGAGCGCGGGCCCCCCCCAGCGGCTGCGCAGCCCCCGAAACAGCAGCTCGGTGGTGGCCTGGTTGGTTTGCAACTGCACGGGCAGCCGGCCGAATAAGGCCGTGGGCTTGCCGGTGGGGCCTTCAAAATACGGCGCGTACCGCGCAAATGAAGGAATGGCCAGCTCGTAGTTGTACTGCACGGCATTCACCAAAAAATGGGAAGTGAGCAGCAAGTGGTTGCCGAAGCCGTCGAGGTCCTGGGTAAGAATAACCATGATACAGAAAAAAAAAAGGTGGATGAATAGGTGAGTTGAGTAGTGGCAGGGCCACCTCAGCGCCTATCCGAATAGGCCGTCATGCCGAGCATTCTGCGCATTAAGCAGAGACCGAGGCATCTCGCGTGCGGCAGTGACTCAATCGGGGCAACGATGCGAGCGAGATGCCTCGGCTGGGCTCGGCATGACGTTCTTCTTTAGCCTATTCGGATAGGCCTTTACAGCAGTTTCCAAGTCCATGTACAGAGTTAAAAGTTGAGAGTTAAAAGTTAAAAATCAGACGTAGTGGGTTTTAACTTTTAACTCTCAACTTTTAACTGGTTTAAAAAATGTACACTAACTCGGAAACTGCTCTAGTGCATGAAGTAGCCCACCAGCCGGCGGGCGTAGCCATTGAGCAGGAAGTAGGGCAGGAAGGGCCGGGGGCAGTTTTTGAGGGTGAAATGGGTGAAATTGCGCAGGTTGCCGCCGCCCCGGATGCCAAACAGATGCTGGAAATAGCCGCGCAGGCTGTGCTCGCGGCGGGTTTGCTCCTGGCCGCTCTCGTCGGGGTAGGTGCTCAGGCGGGCATCGTAGTTGCAGAACACCGGGAAGCCGTGCCGGCGGGCCACGCTGGTGTAGTCGAAATCGGCGAGGTAGTGGGGCAGGCGCTTCTCATCGAACAGGCCGATGGCCTCAATCACCTCGAGCGGGATGAGCAGGCCCCGGCCGGGCAGGTAGGTTACGGGGTGCAGGCCGTGGTGCTCGGTGGGCGGCAGGGCGGCCAGCAGGTCCTGGCGGGTGTTGGTGCGCCAGTCCAGCCGCTCGCCGCCGTACACGGGTTGGCCCGAAGCGGCATCGAGCTCCAGCGCACCCAGAATGGCGCGGGGGTGGCGGTCGGCCCAGCGCAGCATCTGCTCCACGAAATCGGGCAGGGCCAGCACGTCGTTGTTCATCGTCATGATGCGCGTGGCGCCCAGCACCAGGGCCCGCCGGATGCCGGCGTTCACCCCGGCCGTCCAGAACATATTGCCGTCGCCGGTCACCACGTCTACCTCCGGGAATTCCCCGGCCAGCATCTGCGGTGTGCCATCGGTCGAGCCATCGTCGACGACGACGACGCGGAAATCGGTACGGGTTTGCTGGCGAAGCGAGAGCAGGCAGGCCCGGGTGAACTGCTGCCGGTTGAAGACGGGAATGACGATGTAAAGCATGGCGCGGGTCGCAGAAGTGAGGAGATGTTAGTTGTTGGTTGTCAATTGTTAGTTGCCAGAAATCAGGCGTGCAGTGGTTGGTTGAATTACGACTAACAACTGATAACCAGTAACTAACAAATGCTTTAATTTGAACGATTACTTATTCGGCAGGCAGCGGCTGTCGGCCTGGGGATGGTCGTCGGGGCTTCTGGTGGTGGTGCGCCTGTTGGTAGCGGTGGTGCCGGCGCGCCAGGGGCAGGGCCGACACGGCCGGGCTGATGCCCGCCTGCCCCAGCAGCCCCAGCAGGCGCGTGAGGCGCTGGGGCCAGGTCTGGCACAGGGCAAACTCGTAGCCGGCCCGGCCCATGGCCCGGCGCTCGGCGGGGTGGTCATATACGTATTCCACGGCCCGGGCCATGGCGGCGGTGGCCACGGCCGGCGACTCCACCGATACCTTGATGGCGGCCGCATCGGGCAGGAAAGTGCGGGCTCCCTGGTGGTTGAGGGTGATGATGGGCAGGCCCGTGGCCAGGGCCTCCATAAACTGCGAGGCAAACGAGTCGCGCAGCGAGCCGAACAGAAAAACGTCGTGGCTGAGCATGGCGGTGTGTACCTCGGTCCACGGCACGCCGCCGCGCCACGTCACGCGGCCCACCAGCCCATACTGCGCTATCCAGCCCGGCACGAGGTCGCGCATCGGCCCATCGCCGAGCACGGTGAGTTGAAACGGCACCCGCGCTCCTACCTGCGACAGGGCATCGAGCACCAGCGGCAGGGCCTTGTTGGGATACAGCCGGCCCACCCACAGCAGCTGCAGCACCGGCTGCCCCGGCCGCTCCGGAAACGTAGCGGCCCGGAAGGATTCCGACAGGCCGGTATCAAGAAAGAGCTCGACCCGTTTCGCGCCCAGCCGCCGGGCCAGCGCCGCCGACTCGTCGTTGGAAGCCAGCACCAGCGCGGCGTGGCGCAGGTTCTGGTGCAGGTTGAAATCGAGTTTGAGTAGCAGCCAGGTAAAGGCCGAGCGCAGGGTTTCGGTCTGAAACCAGTCGGGCAGGTACTGGCGGAAGGCGATGGGCGCTTTCTGGGCCCCGCCCACCGGGCCGTACACCAGCGGCTTGCCCAGCCGCCACAGCCAGGAGCCCATTTTCAGGCTGCTGTAAGTGGCGTGGTGCACCAGGTCGAAGTCAACGGCCCGGTCGTACTCGCGCGCCAGCCGCCAGACCGCGAACTGCCAGATGAAGTAGTGCAGATACACCCCAAACTGCCAGCGGTACAGAAACTGCACCCAGCCCGGCACCGTGGGATAGATAAACTGAATGCGCTCTACGGCCCCTTCATCAGCATTGGCCGCCAGAAAGGCCTTGATGCCGGCCTGGCCACCAGGCGTGGTGAAGCACCACACCTGGTGGCCGCGCTGCGCCATGCCCCAGGCCCAGTGGAAGCCGTTGCCGGACTCGCCGCCCTGGGCGGGATTGCAGGCATAGGCGGATACGAGAACTTTCATGGCGATAGGGCTGAAATAGGCTGAGAATAGGTAGCTGAAGCAGCTGAAGCAGCTGCGGCGGACGGGGCGGGCGCGGCCGGCAGCAGCCGGGCCAGCCGCCGCCGGGCCGTGGCCCAGGCCCGGTTCAGCAGGTGCTCGCGGAAATGGCGGGCATCGCGGCGGGCATCGCGCAGCACCACGGGCGGGTGGCGCAGCGGGAAGGCCAGCTCGTGCGCGGCCGGGTGCGCGCTCTGGTCGTGGGGGTCGAAGGTGTGGGTGGCGTCGTCGCCAAAGCCGATGTTGGTGACCAGGTTCCGGGCCGGCGCGATGCTGAGGCCGCCGTTGGCCGCCACCGCGAAGTGCCACTGGTAGTCCCAGACGTGGGCCGGCCGGGGCCCGGTGCGCACGGCCTCAAACTTGTGCAGCCAGTATTGCCGCGCCAGCCAGCCAGGATAAATAGTGGGCAGCGCCCCGCGCCGGCGCAGCTCGGGCAGCAGCTTCAGGTCGAAATCGAAGTGCTGCCAGGCCCGCCGCCAGGTGGCCCAGCCCCAGCTGTGCACCTGCCCCGAAAAGTAGTAGGACTCGGCCCCGGACCCGCCGGGCTGTCGGGCCTCGCGCGCCAGGTTGTTGCCGCTGATGTGCATCAGGCGGGTATCGGTGCGGTAGCGGGCCAGCAGCTCGGCGCAAAACCGGAAGAAGCTGGCCGTGGGCAGGCAGTCATCTTCGAGGATAATGCCCTCGGGCTCCTGCTCGAAAAACCAGCTGATGGCCCCCGCCGGTCCCCGGCCGCAGCCCAGGTTCTCCGTCCGAAACAGCGTGTGCACCACGCAGGGCCAGTCTACGCCGGCCGTGACCAGGGCGCGGGTTTCGGCGCAGCGGGCGGCATCGGTGGGGTGGTGGGGGCGGGGGCCGTCGGCGGCCACGTAGAGGCGGGCGGGGCGGGCCTGGCGCACGGCCGCCAGCACGCGCCGCGTGGGCTGCGGGCGGTTGAAGACGATGAGCAGAACGGGCGCGGCCAGCTCAGCGGCGGGCGACGGCAGCAGCGGGGTTGGCATGGTGGGGAGTGGGAAAAGGGCCGAGAGACTGCAGGGCTTGGCGGTGGGGCCGGGGGGCGGCCGGGGCCGCCACGGGCACCCGGCCGGGGTCGGCAACCGCCGCCAGCGTCAGCCCCATTAGCCCGAAGAAATACAGCGGCCAGTCGTAGGAAATGCCGTAGACCAGGGAGCTGAGGGTGAATACCGCCAGCGTGACCGTGGCCGGGGGCAGCGGGGCGCGGCTCAGCAGGCGGCGGCCCAGCAGCAGCAGCGGCACCAGCAGCGTGAGCCCCAGCCCCAGCCCGCCGAAGTAGAACAGCCGGTCGACGTAGAAGCTGTGGAAGTGGTGGCCGGTGCCATCGGCCCACACCTGCTCGTCGCTGCCGCCGTGGGCCGCCAGGGTGTAGAACTGCACGGGCAGCTCGAAGCCGCTCAAGCGCATGCCGGCCACCGGGTATTCTTCCAGAAAGGGCTGGTAGGCCTCAAACTGCTTCATTCGCCAGCCGCCCGTGCCCCGCGTGTTGGGGTGGGCAATGTCGTTGAGGCTGGCTTCGAGCTTTTTCACCACATGCGGGTCGTTGAGGGCCACCAGGCCGCCCGAAATCAGCACGAAAAGCGGCAGCAGCACCATGGGCAGCAGCCGCGCCGAGCTCAGCCGTGCGCCCTCCACCCGGCCCAGCAGCAGCAGCACGGCGTTCAGGGCCAGGGCCACGCCCATGGCCACCCACACCGAGCGGTGCTGCAGGAAGATGATGAGCGCCGCACCCATAAAAAACGTGAGCAGCCGCGGCAGCCCGCCCCGCGTCAGGTACTGGTTGAGGTAGTAGAGCGTGGGCAGCAGCAGCAGCATGGCCGAGGTGGAGGCAAACCCGCGCTCATTGTCCAGAAAGGCCGATAAGCTCAGCGAGTCAGGATGATAGACGGCCAGGTTGGCCAGCAGGCCCAGCAGCAGCACGCCCATCAGCAGCCCAAACGGCGGCGGGCCAAACCGCCGGTAGAACGCGTGAAGGGCAAACACATGCACCATCACCAGGAACTTGGCAAACACGTGCGGGTACACCATCCACGACTGCCAGCCGGCGTACGATTCCAGGGCCAGCGCCCCCAGCGCCACCATTATCAGCAGCAGCCAGCGCCGCATCGTCAGCCCCAGGTAGCGGAAGCAGAGCGCCGTGAGGCCGCAGGAGCCCGCCAGCAGCAGCAGCCCGTAGTGCGCCAGCACGGGCGAGCCCTCGTCCGGAAACACAAACTCCGTGAAGGCGCGGTCCGTGAACAGCACCGCCAGCACCGGCAGCAAGTACAGAAACCGAATATTAAGCTTCATGGGGAGGGAGGTTTTTTAAAAAAGAACGTCATGCTGAGCGCAGCGAAGCATCTCTACCGCTTCGTTGTGGTAGCATTAATTACTATTGAGGTAGAGATGCTTCGGCAAGCTCAGCATGACGTACTTTCAATGCGCCACCGCCGCCGCATCCTCGCGGGCCTCTTCGTACACGCGGTGGGTGTCGGCCACGGTGCGGGGCCAGGTAAAGTCGAGGACGCGGCCCTGGCCCCGGCGCGTCAGTATCTGGCGCAGGGCCCGGTCGTGCAGCACCCGGTCGAGCTGCTCGTGCAGGTCCTCGGGGTCGTGGGGGTTGAAGTAGAGCGCGGCGTCGTGTGCGATTTCGGGAAAGCACGAGGCCTTGCTTAGCACCGCCGGGCAATGCTGCCCGAAGGCTTCGAGAATAGGGAAGCCAAACCCCTCGTATTCAGAAGGAAACACGAAGGCCCGGGCCCCGTGGTAGAGGTGGTTGAGCTGGCCATCCGTCAGATAGCCCAGCTGGTGGGTGTGCCCGGCAATGCCCGCTTCGCGCAGCTGGTACTGCTCATCGGGGGTAAAGGCCCCGCCCCCGGCGCAGACCAGGTGCAGGCCGGGCGTGTGCTGGTGCAGCTGCCCGAAAGCCGTGATGAGGCAGCCGAAATTCTTGTAGGTCCGGCGGCTGCCGGTGTAGAGCAGGTAGCTGTCGGGGGTAGGCACGCGGGCCTCGTAGGGGTAGTGGCGGGTGGCGTGTCCGTGGTGCACCACCGTCACGCGCTCGGCGGGCACGGGCAGCAGGCGGAGCACGTCGGCCCGGGTGTTTTCCGACACGGTGATGATGCGGGCGGCCCGCTTGGCCAGCTCCAGCAGCTCGGGGCCCGGCGTGTGGTAATACTGCCCAAACAGCGCCGGAATCATGTCGTGAATCGTGATAACGAAGGGTTTATCGCCGAGCAGCTCCAGAAACCAGGTCTGGTCGTTCACCGTGGGATGAAACACATCGAAGTTCTGCCGCGCGATGGCGCGGCGGGCGGCGCGGCGGTTGGCAAACTGCATCAGCCGCCAGTTGCCCGGCACCGGCACGCCGGGCAGCAGGCCCAGGTGCCGGGTGTGCCGGCGGTCGCGCAGGTAGAGGTTGTTGCTCAGCACCACGGGCAGCTCGCAGGTGAGCTCCGGCCCGGCGTGGTCGATGAGCTCGAAGAAATAGCGCGACACGCCCCCAAAATCCTGGATGGAAAACGTCTCGGGTTCGAAGAGGACTTTCATGGCCGGAGAACTATGCCAGCTCGGTTGCGGCGGGTGAATAATGCGCGGGCTGCGGCGCGGGTGGCGCGGTGCTCATCGTGGGTTGTGGGGTGGTGGGGGCCGGCGGGCCGGTGGGCACTTCGCCCGCCTGCCGGGCCAGGTGCCGGGCCAGGGCGCGCAGCAGGCGCGGCATGAGGCCGGGGCTGCCCGAGACCTCAGGTCCGACGAGCCGGGCCAGCAGGTTCCGCATCACGCCGCGCAGCTGCGCCGGTGGGCGCACCAGCCCCAGGCCAGCCAGCACCAGGGCCCCGGTTAGCATTTCGGCCACCAGCAGGGCCAATGCCGGGGCGTGCAGGGCCAGCAGGCCGTAGCGCACGGCCCCCACGGCCCCGGCCGCGACGGCCCCGGCCAGCACGCCCGGCCCGTAGGCCCGCAGCACGGCCCACGGGCTGGCCCCCAGCTCCCGCCGCATCACGGCCGAGTACAGCCCGGCCCGCAGCAGCTCGCCGCCCACCAGCGCCCAGGCCACGCCCACCAGCCCAAACCGGCTGCCGCCCCACAGCAGCCCGGCCAGCACGGCCAGGCACACCACGTTCAGCAGCAGCTTGTGGCTGAGGGCGGCGGTGGCATCGCACACCACGCCGGCAAACATGGTCACGGCGCTCAGCACGTAAGTCAGGCTGATGACCTGGAGGATGGGCACGGCCGCCAGCCAGTCCGGACCCAGCATCACGCGCACTATTTCCGGGGCGGCCACGGCCGCACCGGCGCACACCGGGGTTATCAGCATGGCTACCAGCGTGATGCTGCTCAGGTACACCTCGCGCAGGCGGCCCCGGTCGGCCTGCACCTGGCTGAAGGAGGGGAAAACCACCTTGGCCACGTTGCTCGACAGCAGGTACACCGGCAAGCCAATCAGCAGCGAGCCCCGGCTGTAGATGCCCAGCGCCGCCGGCCCCAGCAGCCGCCCAATCAGCAGCGTATCGAGCGACATCGTCACGAACTCCACAAAGCTGATGGCCGACATCCGGCTGCCGTAGGCCAGCAGCGGCCGGTAGGCGTCCCAGCTGAAGAGCAGCCGCAGCGTGTGACGCACCGCGCCGTAGCTCAGCACGGTCATGAGCAGGCTCTGGCCCAGCGTGGCCCCCACCAGCGCCCACACCCCGAAGCCCTGCCAGGCCAGCAGCAGCCCCAGCCCCAGGTAGCTGACCAGGAAAGAAATGGTTTCGAAAATGGCCAGCGCCCGGAACCGCATGGCGCGGTGCAGCAGGCTCACGGCCGTGCCATTCAGCCCGCTCAGCAAAATGCCCAGCGCCAGGGCCCGCACCACGGGCACCACCTCGGGCTGGTGCACGATGCGCGCGGCCAGCGGCGCGCCCGCTGCCAGCAGCCCCGCAAACAACACCCCCAGCAGCACCGACGACGTGAAGGCCACCCGCACGTCGCGCTCGGTCAGGTCGGGCTTCTGAATGATGGCCCGCTCCATGCCCATCTTGGCGAAGTACACGCCGAAGCGCAGAATAACGCCCGCCAGCGCCACCAGCCCAAACGCGGCCGGGCTCAGCAGCCGGGCCATCACGGCGGTGTAGCCCACTTGCAGCACGGAGTTGACGATGGTGGCCATCATCGTCCACTTCACGCCGTTCACGGTGGCAACGGTCAGGTTTTCTTGTTCGGAGGCCATGGCGCGGGCGGGGCAAAAGTCAGGTTTCGATGGCGGTGGTGCTGGGGCTTTCGGGCGGGGTAGTAGGAGCGGGGGTCGAAGTCAGGGTCATGGTCAGGCAGTCGGTGATGCTGTGCTTGTTGACGAGGATGGCATCGACCATCGCCGTGCTCCGCGGGTCAACGGGCACGGTGGTGCGCGTCCATTTCAGCTCGCTGACGGTCGCGACAATCAGGACCTCCGGCTCGGGTTCCGGGTCCGGGGCTGGGGCGATGACGGGTTTCATGGCGCGGGGAGGTGAGGTTGCGCCGCCGGCAAGTCGGGCAGTCTGAATCAGTAGCCGTAAGCGTAGGCCTTGCTTTTGTAGCGGTACTCGTAGTTGCGGTCGAAGTGCATGTCGTTGATTATCATGTAGAGCTGCTTGATGCGCTGGGTGCGGTGCAGCTCGTCAATCTGGCTCACCAGGCCGCGCTCGGTGTAGTTGTGGCGCACCACGTAAATGTTGGCGTCGAGGAAGCGCACCAGCACGAAGTATTCAGCCACGAAGCCCACCGGCGGGGTATCGAGCACCACGTAGTCGTACTCGGCCCGCAGCTGGGTCAGCAGCTCGGCCATGCGGGGGCCTTCCAGCAGCTCGGTGGGGTTGGGGGGCACCTGGCCGCAGGTGAGCACGTCGAGGCGGGCGATGCCGCTGGGCCGGCAGGCTTCGTCCAGGGTGCTGGCCCCGGCCAGGTAGCTGGCCAGGCCGTGCGCGGGGCTGGGGTCGAGGTCGAAATAGCTGGCCACGGTAGGCCGGCGCAGGTCGGTTTCCACCAGCATCACGCGGCGGCCGCTCATGGCCAGCTCGGCGGCAATGTTCACGGCGCAGAAGGTTTTGCCCTCGCCCGGAATCGATGAAGTCACGCCCAGTACCTTCTTATCGAGCCCCGCCGCCAGGTACTGCAAATTGACCCGAATGGACCGAAACGACTCCGCAATCGGCCCCTTGGCATCGCGCAGCATCGACACTTTGTCGGTTTTCGAGCCGTGGGCCACCACGCCCAGCAACGGAATGGTGGTTACCTCGGCCAGGTCGTCGCGGCCCTGAATGCGGCGGTTGGCCTTGTCCAGCACCAGCACCACGCCGGTGGGTAGCAGCAGCCCCACCAGCAGGGCCAGCAGCCCCACCAGCAGCGGCTTCGGCGACTCCGGGGCGCTGCTGGTTTGCTGCGCCGGGTCAATTATTTTCTTGTCGGTGGCGTTGGTAGCCAGGGCAATGGCGGCCTCGTTACGCTTGTCAACCAGGAAGTTATAGTTCTTCTCGTTGAAGTCGCTCGTGCTTTTCAGCGACGAGAGCTGCCGCTCGCTCTCGGGCATCTGGCTCATCTGGCCGCGCACCGTGCCCAGCTGGCTGTCCAGGTCGCGCAGGGTAATGTCGTTGGCCTGGCTCATGTTGTCCAGTGTCTGAATCAGCGATTCTTTGGTGTTGCGGATGCGGCCGTCGAGCACCGTCAGCAAGGGGTTGTCGTTGCTGGCCGTGGCCGAGAGCTCGGCGCGCTTCTCGTTGAGGTTGGTGAGCTGCATTATCAGGCTGTTCAGCACCGGGTCTTCGATGCCCGCACTGCTGGGCGAGGCCACCTGGCTGGCGTTGCGGTTGGCGCGCAGGTAGGCCAGCATGTTCTGGTAATACTTGCGGCGCGTGGCCACCTGGGCGCGGTCTATTTCCAGCCCACTCATGCGCTGAATACCTGATGTGGACTGCGCGGCCACGTCCAGCACCCCACGCGTGGCCCGAAACGAAGCCAGCGCCTCAGCCGACTGCCGCCGCATGCCCGAAATCTTATCAATCTCCTGGTTCAGAAAAGCCAGCGTTTTGCGGCCGGTCCGGTCTTTCTCGTTCAAATCGGAGGCGATGTACTGGGCCATCAGCGTGTCCAGAAACTGCACGCCCTTGGCCGGCACCGTGTTTTTGGCGCTCAGCTCGATGATGCGCGACTCGTGGTCGATGGGCCGCACGGCCAAGCTGCCCTGGTACTCACCGGCGGCCCCGTTCAAATCATTCAGTACGAAGTAGTACGCCGTGGGCTCGGCCCCGAAAGCCACGCCCGGCGCGGGCCGCAGCACGGCCGTGAGCAGGCGGGTGCGCAGGGTGTCGCCCCAGGTGCCGGTCTGGTCCAGGGCCACGTCGTTGACGTCGGCCAGCCGCTCGCTGGTGGGCAGGCTGAAGAGGGCCGCTTTTTTGGCCGTGGCCCGCAGCCGGAAGCGCCCCGGCCCGGCCGGTTCCACGTAAATAGGCACGCCGGTGAGCTGCGGCGCCGTCAAATCAACCCAAACTTTGAACGGCACGGCGGCGGCCGGGCGCTCGCGCACTTTCAGGGGGCGCAGCTGGTTGAGCCAGGTGCGGGGCTGGGCGTAGTAGCTCACGGCGTAGGGCAGCTTGGCCACCGCCTGCCGCACAAACTCGCCCGAGGTGAGCACGCCGATTTCGTCCTCCATCTTCACGCCTTTATCCTTCACCTGAAGTAGTTGCAGCAGCTCCTGGGCCTGTTTCGAGCCCGTGCCCTGGTCGCCGAGCAGCATGGTGGCCCGGAAGGCGAACACCGGAGCCTTCGTCTGCCAGTAGAGGTAGGCCCCGCCAGTGGCCAGCGCCAGCGCCAGCACAAACAGCGGCCAGCGGGTGCGCAGCTTAAAGAACAGGGCGTGCAAATCTATTTCGTCGGAGGAGGAGGGCCGGGTTTCCATAAGCAGAAACGGGTAGGGGGTGAGGGCCAGGGCCGGCCGGACGCAATGCCGGGGCGCTAATTGGCCTTAATGAAGCTCAGGAGCAGGATGATGGTGGACAGGCCGCCGAACACCAGCCCCAGGTTGTTGGCGTTGCCCCGGTTGGTGCGGGCCTTCAGCGGCTCCACGTACAGGGCATCGTTGGGCAGCAGGAAGTAGTATTTGGAGCGCAGCAGGTTGGGGTCGGTGAGGTCGAGCAGCACCACTTCCGAGCCCTTGGCCGTTTGCCGAATCAGCTTTACGTTGGTGCGGCTGCCAAACTCGGTGAGGTCGCCGGCCAGGCCCAGGGCTTCCAGTACGGTGGCCTGGGTATTGTACACGAAGTAGCGGCCGGGGGTCCGCACCTCGCCCAAAATGGTGAGCTTGAAGCTGGTGAGCTTCACCACCACGTTGGCTTCGCGCATGAAGCGGGCCACTTCCTTTTGCACCAGTAGCTGGGTTTCCTCCACCGTGAGGCCGGCTACTTTCAGGCGGCCCACCGTGGGCAGGGCTATGCTGCCGGCCGCATCCACGGAGTAGCCCGACACGAACAGGTTGCCGGGGTCGCCGCTCTGAATGTTCTGGCCCGTGGTCATGCTGAACATCTCATTGAGGGCCGGCTGCACGCTCTGCACCAGAATGCTGAGCACATCGCCGGGCTGCAGGCGGTACACCTGGCGCTCGTTATCCACCAGCACCGCGGCCCGGGTCGAGTAGTCCTTGCCTTGCAGATAGGGCAGCTCGCGCTGCGCCACGCAGCTGCCCAGCAGCCCCAGCAGCAGCCCCAGCACCGTCATTCGCAAACTGGTGTAGAATGATGTGCGCATGGAAAGACGGAAATAGGCAGTGCGGGTGAGCAAAGCCAGCCGGGAACCGGCCGGTTCTACTTCCGCCCGTAACCTGGGTGAGGATTATAAAAGCTAATTTAATAGAAAATTAGTTATATATAGTATAAATTAATTATTTTCCCGTAATAATCGATTATTCAGCTCTGCCTGACCGCTGTTTTAACGTTCCAGAGGACGGGTTAACGAAATATTTATTAGCTAAAAAAGGCTGGTTATCAACGAAATAACTCGTCGATTGCCAGCCTTTTGCCAATTAAATGGGCCAATGGCCGCCCGTGGCGCAGCGGGGTGCCCCGCCGACGCTACATCGTGGGCGGAACCTGGGTGCCCTGGTCCAGCGACTGCCAGAGGTACTTGCAGGCCAGGCTGCGGTAGGGCCGCCAGCGCTCGGCGATACTAATCATGCGTTTTTGCAGGGCGCGGCCGGTTTCTTCCAGGCCGTAGAGGCGGCGCATGGCGTTTTGCACGCCCAGGTCGCCTTCGGCAAACACGTCGGGCTGGTCGAGGGCAAACATTTGCAGCATCTGGGCCGTCCAGCGGCCCACGCCTCTGATGGCGGTAAGGTGCTGGGTGAAGGCCTCCTCCGACAAACTGGTGAGGTGCTCATAATCAAGCAGGCCGCGCTCGTTGTATTCGGCAATGGCCTTGAGGTAGCCGGCTTTCTGGCGCGAAAGCCCGGCGGCGCGCAGCTCGTCCTCGCTCCGGGCCAGCACTTCGCGCGGCTCGGGGTAGCCCTCGGGCGGAAACAGCGCCTGAAACCGCTTCCAGATGGCCGCCGCCGCCTTGGTCGAAATCTGCTGGCTTACTATGGCCCGCAGCAGCGCCAGATACAGGTCTTCGTGAGGCCTGGGCTCAATGGCGCGGCCCCGCGCGATGAGGCCGCCCAGGAGCGGGTCGGCGGCGACAAGGTATTGAATGGCAGCCTGTTGGGACATATAGTAGCAAGGCGTTAGAGTGGTTTCGAAGTTCATATGCAGAGCTGCGAGTTAAAAGTTAAAAATCGGACCTAGTGGGTTTTAACTTTTAACTCTCAACTTTTAACTCTCAACTTTTAACTCGCTTAGCGAAGCAGAGGGTCAGCGCAAATCGGTGGCGTGGGTCGGAATCAAAATCATGTCCAGTACCTCGCCCGTGGGGGTGAGGCGCACGCCGGCCAGGTTGCGCCCCAGGTACGCCCCGGTATCGAGGTAAATGGTGTCGGAGTCGGTATCAAGCTGCGGGTCGCCGTCGTCGGTGGGAGTGTGGCCCACCACCTGGCGCTGAGTGGGCAGCTTGCGGAGGGGGCCGCGCCGCCAGAGCAGGCCGTCGGGGTGCGTGGGGTCGAGGGCATGGAGCGAATCGGCCAGGCCAGCGTGGCTTACCAGCACGTGCTCATTCTGCCACAGCAGCGGCCGTTGGGCCAGCCAGGGCAGGTGCTGCGCCAGCTGCCGCGGGCGGGCTTTGTACTGCGCCACGGTGGTGCGGCCGCCCCACTCCAGCCAGTCCAGGTACGGGCCCTCGGGGCCGTAGTGGCGTAGCATACTCTGCTCATGGTTGCCCATCAGAAAAGTGGTGGTATCGGGGTGCTGTTCGCTGAGCTGGCGGGCCAGCGCCACGGTTTCGGGCACGTGCCGGCCCCGGTCTACCAGGTCGCCCACCTGGATGAGGTGCTCGGTGGCGGGCCGCCAGTGCGTAAGCAACTCGCTGAAGGTGTGGATGCACCCGTGTACGTCGCCAATGATGAGTAGATTCATGGGCTTAATAACGTAAAAAGCGCGGCTCTGGGTCGGCGTGGCCGCTACCAAGCGCCGATTCAAATTGGCAAACCACCAGGTTCCGGCAGCACTCCCTCCGCTCAAAGCGTCTCAGCCACCGGCCCCCGCCCCTGATAAGTACCCAGGCTGTATTTTTAAGGAATAGTAATCCGTTTTCGGGTGCGAACTTCCTGCCATGCCCATGCCCATCCGCCGTGCTCTGCCTCCCATTCGTAAGTTGCCAGACAGTAGCAAGCTGGCGGGCTTGCTGCTTATGCTGGCCACTTTGGTGTCGCTGCTGCTCGCCAACAGCCTTTATGGCCCCCGCTACCTCTCGCTGTGGGAGCTGCACGTCGGCTACGGCCTGCTGAATAAATCCGTGGCGCACTGGATAAACGATGGGCTTATGGCCATCTTCTTTTTTCTGGTAGGCCTGGAAATCAAGCGTGAGGTAATCGACGGTGAGCTGGCCCAGCCGCGCCAGGCCCTTTTGCCCGCCCTGGCGGCCGTGGGCGGCGCGGTGGTCCCCGCCCTGTTATACCTCGCCTTCAACCACGGCACGCCCGGGGCCGCGGGCTGGGCCATTCCCACCGCCACCGATATTGCCTTTTCGCTCGGCATTCTGGCGTTGCTGGGCAAGCGCGTGCCAGCCAGTCTGTGCATTTTCCTCACTGCCCTGGCCGTCATCGACGATTTGCTGGCCGTACTCATCATCGCATTTTTCTATTCGGACCGCCTGCACTGGGCGTATCTCGGGGGGGCGGCGGTGGTTTTCGGGGTATTGGTGCTGCTTAATAGGCTTCGAGTGAAGACATTGGTGCCGTATCTGGTGCTGGGTGCTGGCCTGTGGTTTTGCGTGCTGGAATCGGGCATTCACGCCACGGTGGCCGGCGTGCTGCTGACCCTCACCATTCCGCTGTCCCGCATCGAAGTACTGGAACACGCCTTGCAGCGGCCCGTCAACTATGTGCTGCTGCCGCTGTTTGCCCTCTGCAACACCGCCATCGTGCTGAGCGGTGGCTGGGGGCCGGTGCTGGGCTCTCCCGTGGCGCTGGGCATTGGGCTGGGGCTGGTGCTGGGCAAGCCGCTGGGCATTTTGGGCGTGGTGGCGCTGCTGGTGCGCCTGGGGGTAGCCCAGCTGCCCTCGCTCGTCAACTGGCGGCAGATGGTCGGGCTGGGCTTCACGGCGGGCATTGGCTTCACCATGGCCATCTACATCGCCACCCTTGCTTTCCCCAATTCGCAGGTCGTGGACGTGGCCAAGCTGGCCGTGCTGTTGGGCTCGGTCCTAGCCGCCGTGGTAGGGGCTGCAGTGCTCTGGTTCACTAATGATGTGGAAGAACCGGACGAGGACGACACTGAAGCAACCCTCGAAGCCGAGCCCGCCGAGGCCTAAGAAGCTGTTTAAGTTAGCAGGTGGAGTACCCCGAATTTTTAATTCGGCCCGTTTGCCCGATTCGGAACCGCGTTTTTTACCGCCCAGACGGGCCGAATTAAAAATTCGGGGTACTCGGCCAATGGCCTCCAGCTAACTCAAACAGCTTCTAAGCGGCCTGCGCAACCTGCGCCACTTGCTGCAAGGCCGCCTCAATCCGGCCCAGCATGGCGTCATCCACGTCCAGGTGCGTCACGAAGCGAATCCACTGCGGGCCGAAGCTGCTGGCCCGGATGCCCTGGGCCTCCAGCGCGGCCAGAAAATCGGCGGAAGGCTGGCGCTCGTGCAGCCGGAAAATGACGAGGTTGGTTTCCGGGGCCAGCACCTCGGCCACGTAGGGCTGCTGGCGCAGCACCTCGGCCAGGCGGGCGGCGCGGCGATGGTCGTCGGCCAGGCGGTCCACGTTGTTTTCGAGGGCATAGAGGCCAGCGGCGGCCAGGTAGCCGGCCTGCCGCCAGCCGCCGCCCATCACCTTGCGGATGCGCTTGCACTTCTGAATAAACGCCTGCGTGCCCAGCAGCACCGAGCCCACCGGCGCGCCCAGGCCCTTGCTCAGGCACACTGATATTGAGTCGAATACTTGGCTGTAGTCCTCGCTGCGCTGGCCGGATGCCACCAGGGCGTTGAAAATCCGGGCTCCGTCGAGGTGGCGGGCCAGCCCGTGCCGCTTGGCCACTTCGCTGATGGCTGCCATCTCGTCCCAGCTGTAGCAACTGCCGCCGCCACGGTTGTGGGTGTTTTCGAGGCACACGAGGCGGGTGGTGGGGTAGTGCAGGTTCTCGGGCCGGATGGCGGCTTCCACCTGAGCGGCCGTGAGGCGGCCCCGGTCGCCGACCAGCAATGCCACCGAGGCGCTGGAATGGAACGCGATGCCGCCCACTTCCCAGAGGTAGACGTGGGCCGTTTGCTCGCAAATCACCTCACTCAGCGGCTCGGTGTGCGCCTTGATGGCAATCTGGTTGGTCATCGTGCCCGAGGGGCAGAACAGCCCCGCCTCCATGCCGAAGCGGGCGGCGGCGGCTTCTTCGAGGCGGCGCACCGTGGGGTCTTCCTCGTACACATCATCGCCAACGGGCGCTGCGAACATGGCCGCCAGCATGGCGGGAGTAGGGCGCGTCACGGTGTCGGAGCGCAGGTCGATGAGGGGCAAAGCTGGGTCTTGGGTCGGCATAAGGGCGAAGTGGGGCCGTGGATGAGCAATGACTGGGCCGGGGCAAAAGTAGCGCCCGAAACCGCCCGGCGCTTACCCGCCCGAATCCGCAGTAATTCAGCAAAATGCCTTTCGGGCTTGCACTTTCAAGATGAAAGCCTTACTTTTGCCCTCCGTTTCGTAAGCCCTAGACTTTAACCAATCCGGCACCATGTCCGTTACCCGCCTCAAGCGCAAGCACCGCAAGAACATTGCCCGCGCCAACAATAAGAAGAGCATTATCAAGGATTTGCTCCGTACGCCCGTTCTGAAAAACGTGGACATCGAAGAGCTGAAAGCCCGTTTCACCACCACCGGTGATGCGCCGGCTGCCAAGGCTCCCGCCAAGAAAGCTGCTGCTGAAACCGCCGAAGTGGCCGACAATGCCGCCGCTTTCGAAGCCGCTGATTCCGTGACCAAGCCGGTGAACGCCGATGGTCAGCCCGGCGAGCACCCCAAGCCCGAAATCGCGCTGTAAGGATTTTCGCCGGTAGCACCAGCTGCCCGACGAAAGTCGAGCGGCCCACCGCCACCAGCCAAGCCCTGTGCTAAGCCCCGCCGCCTGCCCTGCAGACGGCGGGGCTTGTCGGTTTCAGGATAGGCTAGCGCAAAAGCCAGTGGAATTGCGGCTAGCCGGCGCGCTTGCCCAGCTCCACCACCTGCAGGTCGACCACCTTGCCGGCCTCGATGCCGAAGCGCAGCAGCGTGCGCACCTGGTGGAACCCGTGCCGCCCGGCCGCTCCGGGGTTGAGGTGGAGCAGGCCGCGGCCTTTGTCCGGCATCACGCGCAGAATGTGCGAGTGGCCGGTCACGAACAGGCCCGGCCGGGCGGCATCGAGCAGGGGCCGGGCGGCCGGGGCGTAGTGCCCCGGGTAGCCGCCAATGTGGGTCATGAGCACCCGCAAGCCTTCAACCACAAAGTCCTGGACCAAGGGTTCGGTCCGGCGGACGTCCGTGCCGTCGATATTGCCGTACACGCCCCGAAAGCACGGCGCCAAGGCCTGCAATTCGTCCACCACGTGGGCATCGCCGAAATCGCCGGCGTGCCATATTTCGTCGCAGTCGCGCAAATGGTGCGCAATTCGTTCGTCGAAATAGCCGTGGGTGTCCGAAAGCAAGCCAATACGCGTCATGCCGCAAAGATGCGGCCGTCCGGCAAATCGGCCCGGTCCCGTATCTTGCAGCCGCAGCCTGGGCCTACTTTCACAACTCATTTCTGACTCCGGCGCACCAGCTGCCAGTCATCATCTTCTCAATTCGCATTTCCCGATGAATATTTTCATCAACGACATTCCGCTGGTCATTAAAAAGCTCAGCGAAAAAGTGTACAAGCACAAGTTCGACCTGATTCTCAGCCCCGACGACGATTTCACGTCCAAGGACCTGGTGGGCGATGTGCTGGTGCGCGACGCGGGCCCACTCTTTGTCGACCGCCTGCTGCGCCTGATGGAGGTGAAAAAGCTCAAGAAGCTGAAGTCGCTGACCATGCTGGTCAAGAAGAAGAAATTCATCATGCTGCACTTCAAAGACCAGTTCAAAATTGCCAAAGCCGGCGGCGGGCTGGTGGTGAAGGACGACCAGGTGCTGATGATTTACCGCCTCGGCAAGTGGGACCTGCCCAAGGGCAAGCTCAAGAGCGACGAGGACACGGCCGTGGGTGCGCTGCGCGAAGTGGAGGAGGAAACCAACATCAAGCTGGAACTGGGCGAAAAGCTGCCCAGCACCTGGCACAGCTACGCCTACAAAGGCAACAAAATGCTGAAAAAGACGGACTGGTACCTGATGAAGTCCATCGACGACAGCCTGATGAAGCCCCAGACCGAGGAGTACATCGAGGAAGTGCGCTGGATGTCGCCTCAAGAGGCCCTGGCCAAGCTGGAGGAGTCGTACGCCTCCATCGCCTTGGTGGTGCGCTACTATCTGAGCACCCTGGCCGGCAAACCCGCCAAAGAAGTGCCAACCACCGGAAAATAAGCCTACCTTGTGGCCTATGCGGCCGCTCGTAGCAATGCTTTTTATGGTCTCAGCAGTTCCTTTTGCGGGGGGCTGCTCGGGTTCGCACGAGCCGGTGCGCGACCGGCCCCGGTCCACCGTGGCCCCATCGCGGGGCTTGGTGGGGCTGGATGTCCCCGGCATTATTCACCTGTCAATTGACCAGCTAATCCGGCGGTTGGGCCCCCGCCGTCCTTTGCCCGCCGGTTTCATCGACCCCACCCAGGCACCGTTGCTGCTGCATCAGCAGCAGATAGACTCTTCTGGATTTTTCCAGTACCGGGGCCTGGCGGTGGTGGCCGCCTACAATCAGCGTACCCGGCGCGTGAGTGGCCTGCTGTTATTGGGAGCCGACGAGGGCGAACTAATGCGCCGCGCCAACCTGGAGCTGGGCGCGCCCGGCTACCTGGTGTTGCCGGTCTTTGAAACGCAACGCCCAGCCCAGCTGATGGGACTGCGGGTGCTGGCGGCCCAGCCCCTGCATTAGCAAGGCGTAATGACTGCCATGATGCGGTCAGTTGTAGCGCGGACTTTGTAGTCTGCGAGTGGAACCGTTGAACTCGCGGACTACAAAGTCCGCGCTACATTCCCAGCATCGCTTGGGCGCAGGCGATGCGTAATGTCAGGGGATTAGCTAAGCGGCGGCATTGGGTAGGGTAGAAAAGCCGTCACGTCGCCCCCAAAGCGGTGAATATCCCGAATGATAGTACTGCTGATAGCACCTAACAGGGGGGAGGTGAGCAGAAACACCGTTTCCAACTCGGCATTGATGTGCTGATTACCGTAGGCAATGGGCTTTTCGTACTCAAAATCGAGGCTGTTGCGTAGGCCACGCAGCAGGTAGCGGGCTCCCACTTCGCGCGCAAACTCGGCCGTAAGCCCCTTGAAAGTGCGTACCGAAACCTGGGGCTCATCCCGGAATAGCTCCAGCAGAAGCGCCTGCATCTGCTCTACGGGCACGTAGCGCTGCTTGCTGCTATTGGTGCCGATGGCCACAATCACCTCATCAAACAGGGCGGTGCCGCGCCGCACAATGTCGAGGTGCCCGTTGGTAAAAGGGTCGAAGGAGCCGGGGAAAAGCGCGATGCGGGACACGGAGGTGAGTTGTAAATTAAAGGTTATGAGTTAGAGGCTGAAGTCGGGCACCCGTTCGGCCCAACTCATAATTTTTAATTCATACCTCAGAATTCCTGTCTTCCTCACGCGAAGTGCAGGCTGAACAGGTCGAAATAACGGTACTCGAACACGTCGTTGAGGCGGTAGCTGTACTGGACATCAGCCGGGCGGGGCCCAAACCGGACGTTGCGCACGTAGGTGCGCAGCAGGCTGAATACGGTCGAGTCAGGCGTTAGCTCGCCCCACACGGTCACTTCGTCCAAATCAGGGTCGAGGCCCAGCTCCTGCATCACGAGAATGGTGTAGTACACCACGTCCTCGGCGGTGGTGCAGGCAAATACATTGCAGTATTCCAGGTGCTGGCCCATCACCACAAGGGTGAGCTCCTGCGGGCCGGGGCTGAGGTAGAGGCGGCGCGGCGCGGCGGCCCCGCGCTGATGCATCAGGCCCACCAGAAATGCACTGGTGTGGTGCAGCAGCCGCCCGGCCGCGCCGTGGGTAGCCGCCAGCCAGTCCGCTAATGCGGCATCGGCTGCGAATACGTTGACGAGCTCCTGGCCGGGGTGGGTGGTGTGCCGTACGGTTTCGGTGGGCGTGGGGGTATGGTGCAGGCGCAGGGCCGCCGCTTCATCGCCGGCCCGGAACAGCGGCGCGGGCAGCAGCGTGAAGGCCCGGCCCGTAACCGCCAGCCGCACCGCGTTCCAGCCGCGCTGGCCCAGCACGTCGTGCTGCTCGGCCAGGGCCGGGAGGCCGCCGGGGGGCAGGGTGTACTCTTCGAGGGCGACAAACTTGCGGCGCTCTACATCGGCCATGGCTACGCACAGGCGGCTGGGCGCGGCCAGCAGATACAGGTTGTAGGCCCCGAGGTTGGTGGGGTCAAACGTCTCGTCGCGCAGGCGCAGCAGCGCCGAGGGCGCGGCCGGAGAAACAGCAGATGCAGAAGTGGAAGGCACGAATAGGAGCTAAGCAGGCCTTTTGGCCGGTGCTAAAGATACTGCGTGGCTTCGTGCCGATGGATAGGGGTGCCGGAAAAACAGGCAGTGCCAGCCTGCGTTACCTGCCAGGAAATAGGCAGCTGCTCCGCCCGGTAGCATGCGTTAAAAGGTACTAATGACCAATTCTCTGTCCGCTACTGCGCAAAATGTACCTGCGGCACGAAAATATCATCGGGACTGAGCACGTGGCGCAGCATGGGATGCACCTGGGCCGGGGGCAGATGCTGGAGTTGGCGCGGGCTGAACCAGGCTAGCTCGGTCAGGATTTGCTGGTCGGCGGCGTGCTCGGGGTCGTGGCCCAGTGCGGGCAGGCTGGCATCATCGGCCAGCACTTCGAAGAAAAGCTCCAGCGCTTGCAGTTCATCACGGCAAAACTCGTGCAGGTGTAGGAACCGTCCTACGCGCACCGTTAATCCGGTTTCTTCTTTGAATTCGCGAATCAGGGCTTGTCGAATGCTCTCGCCGAACTGCCACCCGCCACCCGGCGGCGACCAGAACGGCGCACCCTTGGGCAACAGGCCCCGATGCGAGGCCAGCAGCATGGCCCCATCGCGCAGCAAGAGGCCACCTACCCGCACCCGCACCTTACCGGAATACGCCTGGAGCAAGGCGTCGGGAGAATTAATAATCGAATTGAGCATAAAATAAAGACCGGCAGCAAATACAACGCACTGCAAGCCTAACGTCGGCTTTTCAGGATTGTTTTGGCCGGTCCGGAAACCAGCTGTTTTTGTGGCTGCTTGCCCAACCGCCGCGCCCCTAAGCCACCCGCTGGCGGCGAGCCCGCCAGCGCCGCAGCCGGCTTAGGATATAAACCAGCAACAGCACTACCAAGCCCGCCGCCACCAGTGGCAGCAGGAGCGTGAGCGCCACGCCGCCCACGGCCAGCGTGTTTTCGACGGTCGCCAGCACGGGGTTGGCCAGGCCGCCGGTGGTGGCCGTGGATGCGCCGCGCAGCAGCGCCGTGCCGGTTTGCACCAGTCCGGCCGTGCCGCCGCCCACCAATATGCCCAGCGTCCAGCGCAGGGTGGGGTCGAGGTGGGGCAGGGCCGAAGTCATCAGAATGGTGCCGGCTATAAAGGAGGCGGGCGTGGTGATGGTGTCGAGCAAGTGGTCGACAAACGGAATGTAGTAGCCGGCCACCTCCACCACCGTGGCCGTGGCCAGCGTGAGCAATGCCGCCCAGGTGCCCAGCCAGGCAAACCCCGCCGATGGTGCCATGTAGCCCGTGTGGTAGGCCACGCTGGCCGCCAGCAAAGGCACAAACACGCGAAAGCCACTGCTGGCCGCCAGCCCCAGGCCCAGCGCCCCCGCCACCAGATACTGCATTGTCAGGCTGTGTTCCATCGGATACTAAAGGCTAAAGTGGAGCCGAAAGATACGGGCGCGGTAGTCAAGCCAGTACCTTTGACCTGGCACCTCGCAAACACTGCTGAGAGGCTGTCAGGCCCGCTTTACGGTTCTAAGAAGTTCTACGGCCTGGCCCGCAGTACAAACTGGCACAACCCACCCTTGCGAAAGCAAAGTTGCTCATTCTCTTATTCATAAACCTATTCAATTCCTGTGTCATCTGTTAACAAAGAACCACTTGCTGCTGCTGTAGCGGCCAATGCGGAATTAGAAACCCGCATCCGGCGTAAGCTGGTCCGCCAGCATTTCATGCACCTCATCGGGGCCGACCTCACGGCCATTGCCCCGGGCCGGGTGGAGGCCGCGCTGACGTTGGGTCAGCAGCACTTGCAGCAGCGCGGCTTTGCCCACGGCGGCCTCATTGCCACCATGGCCGACCTGGTGGCCGGTTTCGCCGCCGTCACGCTCGTGCCCGACGATTTTGGCGTGGTGACCTCCGATTTGAAAATCTCCTACCTCAACCCCGGCGTGGGCCAGCACATCAAAGCCATTGGCTGGGTGCTGAAGTCGGGCCGGCGGCTGCATTTCTGCGAAGCTGAGGTGTGGTGCGACGACGTGCTGATTGCCAAGGCCAGCGCCACGATGGCGGTAATTGAGCCGGTGGGAGCGTGAGTGGATTCGAGAATCTTCGGCCAGGGTATTTTCGGGTAAGTAGGTCGGGTAAATTACTTTGCAATAAAAAAGAACGTCATGCCTATCTGGCGTCCGCGCAGTCGAAGCATCTCTACCGCTTCAGTAGGGCCGTTCAGCGAAGCGGTAGAGATGCTTCGACGGGCTCAGCATGACGTACTGATAAGTCAAACTAATTCCCACGACCTACTAATTTCAGGGGCTGGACGGCAGCTTCGTAGATATGCACGAGACCCACGGCAAGCTCGAAAGCCGTCAGAACATTCCTATTGCCTTGTTTCGGGCGGCCCGTGGGGAACAGGTGCCACTGCTGCCGGTGTTGCGGGTGCCGGGTAGTAAATGCGCCGACGCCACCCGTGACGAAGTTGAGTGGGAATTCAAAGTGCCCGAAGGCGTCACTGCCAATGCCATCGATAAGGCCCTGCGTGGAGCTAGCCGGCAAGCCGCTCGGGTGCTAATTCGGGTAGCGGAAGAATTCGACCGTCAAATGCTGGAACAGGCCATTTATGACCGGGTGCGGCGGGCCGAAAATATTTTGGAAGTAGCCACTCTGTTGGCGGATGTGCTCCATCATTTCACCCGTGCGGAAATCCTCAACCACACGTTCCGCGGACGGATGGGGTAAAAAAAATGGGGAGATGCAGCGTGCTGCATCTCCCCGGGGGGGGGCAGGGTTCTCACCCCATCCAGTACAAATACACGCAATTTTGTGGAGGCAAGTTCCGCAAAGCAGAATCGGCTCTTACTGACAACCACTTATGCTCTCCCTCCGCACCCCTTCCGTCCGCGACTACTTTCCCTACCAGCCCACCGACGACCAGGCCCTGCTGTTCACGCAGCTCGACGCGTTTTTGCGCGACCAGCTGCCGGGCCGCAAGGTGTTTGTGCTGCGCGGCTACGCGGGCACCGGCAAAACCACCGTCATAAGCGCCCTGGTGCAGTGGCTGCACAAAATGCAGCGCAAATACACCCTGATGGCCCCCACCGGCCGCGCCGCTAAGGTGATGGCCGGCTACGCGGGCGTGCCCGCCAGCACCATCCACAAGAAAATCTACCGCCAGACGTCCGGCGCGCCCGCCGAGCGGCTCAACTTCCAGCGCCAGCCCAACCGCGCCGAGCAAACGCTCTACATCGTGGATGAAGCCTCGATGATTTCGGACGAGAAAGCCTTTGGCGAAAACGGCCTGCTTGATGATTTGATGGGTTTTGCGTTTGAGAAAACGAGCAATAAGCTGCTGCTCATCGGCGATACGGCGCAGCTGCCGCCGGTGGGGCAGCTCCTGAGCCCGGCCCTCGACCCCGAGCTGCTGGCCCACCGCTTCCGCGCCGAGGTGGGCAGCGTGGAGCTGCGCCAGGTGATGCGCCAGGCCCAGGAATCGGGTATTCTGGTGAATGCCACCGAATTGCGGGAGGAATTACGCGAGGAGCATCCCAATATCCAGCTGCATACCAAGGGTTTTCGCGACATCTTCAAAATGGGTGGCGACAAGCTGGAGGACGGCCTGCGCTGGGCCTACCGCAACTACGGCCACGAGAATACCACCATTATCTGCCGCTCAAACCGCAACGCTAATCAGTATAATCAGCTCATCAGGCGGGCGTTGTTTGATGCCGAGGAGGAGATTGAGGGCGGCGACTACCTCATGGTGGTGCGCAACAACTACTACTGGCTGCCGAAGGATTCCGAAATCGGTTTCCTGGCCAACGGCGACTTCCTGCAAATCACCAAAATCGTGCGGCGCGAGGAGGTTTATGGCTTCCACTTTGCGCAGGCCCAGGTGCGGCTGGTGGACTACCCCGACGAGCCCGAAATCGAAGTCAAGCTGCTGCTCGATACCCTGCATACCGAAAGCCCGGCCCTGCCTTCGGACCGCAATAATGCCCTGTACATGGCCGTGAGCGAGGATTATGCTCATCTCAAAACCAAGGCCGAGCGCTACAAGGAAATGCGCAAAGACCCCTACCTCAACGCCCTGCAAATCAAGTTTGCCTACGCCCTCACCTGCCACAAGGCGCAGGGCGGGCAGTGGCAGGCCGTGTTCGTCGACCACGGCTTCCTGAAGCCCGACGAGCCGCTGGCCGGCGAGTTTGCGCGCTGGCTCTACACGGCCATCACCCGCGCCTCGGAGCGGCTGTTTCTGCTCAACTTTCAGCAGAAGCTAATCAGCGACCCCGTGGAGGAGGACTAACGGCCGGGCTTTCGGCCAACGCCGACCGGAAAGTGCTTCCGGCAACCCCTGCAGCTGCGGCCCGCCGAAGTGAAGAAGAACGGCGGCGCAGAAGGCGTGCGCGTGCTCGAAGAGCGCGAGGGCCTGGGCGTGCAAAGCGCCCTGCAATCGTATTTTCTCAAGCAGAAAGCCGATAACGATATCACCGTGGATGTGCAGGACGTAGCCAGAACCAATGCCCTGCTCGCCAAAAACGGCATGACCACCGAAAAAATGCTTACCATGACCATGGAAGAGCTGGCTCAGCTGCTGGGGGTCGATGGCGTGATTTCGGGCACGTTCGAAAGCAGCCAGCCCATGTCGGGCGGCGCGGCCGTGGCCATGCTCATGGTGGGCGGCTTCTCGGGCCCCACCAACACGGGCAAGCTGGCTATCAGCATCAACGATGGCAAGAGCGGCGAGCTGCTGTGGAAATATGACAAGAGCCTGTCGCGCGGCTTCGGCTCCGATACCAACTCCATCATCACCACCATCATGCGCAAGGCTTCGCGTCAGTTTCCCTACTCTAAAGAATTTAAAGGCTAGAAATTCGGTTGGATAAATTTCATCCACTATTCAGATTAGATTGAGTAGTTTGGTCGTAAATTTGTTAGGCTCCACCCGGCTGTTTGGGTCTGTTTCGGCCCAATAGATTCCCCTCCTCCTCCTCAACTAATTCGCTAACCATTTTCGCATCCATGAAAAAAACCCTGCTCCTCGCCCTGAGCCTGACCGCCGCCGCTTACACCGCGCAGGCCCAGGCCACGAAACCGGCCGCTAACGCTGGCCCGGTAGCCGGACCCGGCATCACGTTCGAAGAAGTGAAGTACGACTTCGGCTCCGTAACGCAGGGCGGCACGGTCGACCACACGTTCAAGTTCAAGAACACTGGCAACGCGCCCCTGGTCATCTCCAACATTGGCGTGAGCTGCGGCTGCACCACCCCGGAGTGGACCAAGGCCCCGGTAATGCCCGGCAAAACCGGCTCCATCACCGCGCACTTCAACTCGACCGGCAAAATAGGCATGCAGAACAAGGTGCTGACCATTGAGTCGAACGCCGCCGCTGGCAGCACTACCGTAGCCCTGGTGGGTGAAGTGAAAGAAGCCAGTGCCACCGCCAACGCCGCTCCCCAGATGAAGGTAGAGTCTTCGGGTGATGGCACCAAGGTGAAAGCCGATGGCAGCAAAGTGAAAGAGAAGAGCGGCGACGCTAAAATGAAAGCCAAAATCAAGTAAGCTGGCTAAGCCGCTGAACGATGCCAAAAGGGCGGCCCGCATCTGCGGGCCGCCCTTTTTCGTGGTCAGATTTTGTGCGAGTGCGCCGTCGCAAAGCAAGAAGTTCGCCGCCGCCTTGCGGCCGAGTAGCCAGCCCGGGCGGGCTGTTACAGCTCGCGCACGGCCCAGAATAAGCTGAGCCAGCCCGCCATCAGCAACAGCCCACCTACCGGCGCTACTGCCCCCAGCTTGGTAATACCGGTGAAACACAGCGCGTAGAGCGAGCCGCTGAACACGATGATGCCGCCCAGCCACAGCCAGCCGGTGGTGCCCAGGGTGCGCAGCTCGGGGCGGGCCGCCCACAGCACGCCCACCGCCAGCATTGCCAGTACATGGTAAAATTGGTAGCGCACGGCCGTTTCAAAAGTATCGAGGCGGCCGGCCCGCACCAGGGTATCGTGCAGGGCATGCGCCCCGAAGGCCCCGATGGCGACCCCGAGGCCACCCAGCAGGGCCGCAAGTTGAAGCAGAAGACGAACAGTCATAAGAAAGAGGTGGGAGTGATGGGCAGTGGGCACGAAGGTACGGCCTGCCGGGCTGGCAAAGGGCTCAGATTTGCCGTTTCAGGCGCACAGAGGTGGTGTGCAGGTTGCCGTCGGGCCGCCGTAGTATCATAAACAAGTCTCGTCCATCAACAGAGTGCAGCATCCGGTCGAGCTCGCTGAGCGAAAACTCATTGGCCGGAATCAGGTTGATGCTCAGCAGCTCCTCATCGGGTTCGAGGCCCGCTATGGCCGCCGGCGAGCCGGGCACCACGCGCAGCACCACGAAACGGCGGTAGTTGGGACCAGTAGCCAGCAGCTCGATGCCGCACATGTCGTGCTCGAAAGGGTCGCGGAAACTGACGTTGGGGCGGAGGAGCAGGCGCTGGTGGGGGTAGTCGATTACCAGCGTGAAGCGCTTGAGCAGCTCGTAGCCGATGTTGCCATTGCGGGGCACATCTACCCGGCGGTGCACATCGGCCGCGTCGGGAAAAGAGGTGAGCACCGACCGCAGCACGTAGCGCCCCAGGTGCAGGGTGGCTACCCGCCCCAAAAAGCCGTGCACCGTGCCCGTGAGGCCCCTGCCCAAGTCGGTAGGCAGGCGGCGCGCGGGGGCCACCAGGCGCGGGTCCGAATCCAGCTCCAGCGACAGCGCGTGGCTGGCCCCGGTATCGAGCACCAGCTTGAGCGGCAGCGTGAGCGAATCGGTGAGCTGGACCGGGGCGGTGAAATAAGCTTTGTTGTTTTCGACCGTGAGCGGAATACTTGTCCAGTCCTTGCCCGCCGGCTGCTTGTACGTGGCCGGGTCGTTTAATGAGAGGTAGTCGAGCTGGGGCCTGAGCGTCACCACGAAGCTGCGAAACAGCTCGGAGCCCAGAATCCCGTGGATGGGCACGCCCACGTAGCCCGAGAGGTTGAGCACGTCATCGGAGAGCACCAGCCACGTCATGTGCGGGGCTACCACGCCGGGCAGGGCAATGCGGACACTGTCGGTTTGGTAGGCCAGCAGGCCCGAATCGAGGCCGCCCGCGCCCACAACCCGGAACTGTTGGCCGTGCTTCAGGCCCAGCGAATCGGCCAGGGCCGGAGCCGTGATGATGGACACGCCCACCCCGGAGTCGAGCAGGAAATTGTACGGCCCGGTGCCATTCACCAGTGCTTTCACCACCAAAAGGTTGCGATGCATCTGAAAAGATACCCGGGCGTGTCGCCGTTGGGGCCGCTCGAAACGGAAAGGCCCGAAGGGTGGCGCGGTTTGTGCCTGCGCAGCCGCACCAATTTTCCCGCCCAAGCCCAGGGAAACCAGCAAAAGCACAAGGCGAAAAATAACCATAATGCAGAAAGCGCAACCCAACTGGTAAGTTTAGCGAATTAGCCGCGCATTTACCTAATTGGGTTGTTGCCCGGCGGCTACTCGCCCCAGGTACCGGCCGGGTCGAAGCGCAAATGGCCGCCGCTGATGTGCAGGGGCGCGGCCACGTTATTATGGTAGAGCTGGCCCGTGCCCAGGCCCTGGGCAAAGCCGTGCACATCATATTCGCCGGTGAGCTGCGCCACGGCATTGAGGCCGACGTTGGATTCGAGGGCTGAAGTAATCCACCAGCCAATGCCGCGGACTTCGGCCAGCGCAATCCAGTGGCGGGTGGCGGCATGGCCACCCAGCAGCGTGGGCTTGAGCACGATGTAAGCCGGCCGCACCGCATCGAGCAGCGCCGCTTGCCGGGCCGGGTCGGTGAGCCCAATCAGCTCCTCATCGAGGGCGATGGGCAGGGGAGAGCTCCGGCAGAGCTCCGCCAGGGCTGCTGGCTGCCCGGCGGCTACCGGCTGCTCGATGGAGTGGATGTGAAATGCCGCCAGCTGCGCCAGCCGGCCCGGCGCATCGGCGGGGCTGAAGGCTCCATTCGCATCAACGCGCAGAATCAGCTGCTGCGGACTTGCCACCGCCCGGATTTCGGCCAGAATGGCCAGCTCAGTAGCAAAGTCCAGCCCCCCGATTTTCAGCTTGAGGCACGAGTAGCCGTCCGCCAGCTTCTGCCCAATTTGCTCGCGCATGAAGGCCGCGTCGCCCATCCAGACCAGGCCATTGATGGGCAGGGCCGCCTGGCCCCGGCTGAACGCATTGGCGTAGAGCTGCCGCCGGCCGCCGTGGGCCAGATCCAGCAGCGCGGTTTCGAGCGCGAACACCAGCGCCGGCAGCGCCGGGCCCACGAATACCGGGGCATCGGCCACGGCAAATGCCGCAAACTCCCCGGCGTTGAAACGCTCGCAGAGCTGCGCCACGGCGGCCGGAAAATCCGGGCCATAGTCGGGGCTGAGGCCCGCCAGCGGTGCGGCCTCCCCAATTCCTTCCACGGCTGGCGTGTCCGCATCGCAGAGGTGCAGGTACCAGGCCACATGTTCGGCAAGAGCCCCGCGCGAGGTGCGGGCCGGAAAATTGAAGCGGAGGGCGCGTTGCGAAAACCGGAGACGTAGCATGCCACAAAGATGCGCGGCAGGCGGGGTACTCAAGCGGTGGAACCTGGCTTATTTGCTCTCTTCTTTTTTGCCGCGCCGGCTCACGAGGCCACCCTTCCGGCCGGCGTCGCGGGCTTCATCGGCCGAAAAGCGGTGGCCCCGGCCGCTGGCGTGCGAGGCCTTGCCGCCTTCGCTGGCAATGCGGCGCTGCGTTTCGGGGCTCATGGCGGCAAAGCCGCGGCGGCTCTTGGTGCCTACGCGGGCAGCAGGGCGGGGCGATACTTTTACCGTGGTAGCGGTAGGAGAGGCGATAGTGGAAATCGAAGACACCATTGCAGTATGTTGAGAATGTGGAAAGTGCAAGTGTACTATTTTTTCATGGTATATGATTGATTTTAGCCCAGTTTTCAGGCTTATTCACCATAAAATACCGCTTTCTACGCATGTGCTTCTACGTATTTTTTGGGGGTCTTCTACGTGTTTATTTTGCCATCCGGTGGCTCGGTGCATGAGGCTACCGTTGAGTGCATTTTTGGAAGCGCCAGCGTAACCTCGGGCCGGCCCCCGGAGTTAGTAGCACAAGTCTCATTTCCTCTGCCCGCTCAAATTATGTTTCAGGTTCACCCATCACCGGTTGCTGCCCCCTTCGCCACTTCCTGGCAGACTCGTTATCAGGCTGTTCGGGCCCAAAGCCAGGCGCTGTGCGCGCCCCTGCTGCCCGAAGACACCGTGGTGCAACCCATGCTCGACGTGAGCCCGCCCAAGTGGCACCTGGCGCACACCACCTGGTTTTGGGAGACGTTTCTGCTGAAAGAATACGTGCCCGGCTACCAGGTTTTTCATCCGGAATACGCCTTTCTGTTCAACTCTTACTACAACTCGCTGGGCTCGCGGGTGAACCGGGCCGACCGCGGCACGCTCTCGCGCCCGGCCCTGGCCGACGTGCTGGCCTACCGTGCCCACGTCGACGAAGCCCTAACCGCTCTGTTGGCCGCGCCCGAGGCGTTACCTCCGGTTTTCTTCGAGCTGCTGGAGCTGGGCCTGCAACACGAGCAGCAGCACCAGGAGCTGCTGGCCACCGACATAAAGTACATTCTCAGCACCAGCCCGTTAGCTCCGGCATACCTTCGGAATGAGTTAAAAGTTAAAAGTGAAGAGTTAACCGGGGCTATCAGCGAGGCAGCAACTGACTTTAACTCTTCACTTTTAACTTTTAACTCCAATAAAGCGTCCTGGCTGCCGGTGCCGGGCGGGATTCATCGAATTGGCTTTCAGGAAGAAGGCTTCTGCTTCGATAATGAGCTGGCGGCTCACGACGTGCTGCTGGCCCCTTTTGAGCTGCAAAACCGCCTGGTGACCAACGCCGATTACCTGGCCTTTATGGAAGCCGGCGGCTACCGGGATTTTCGCTTCTGGATGGGGGAGGGCTGGGATTTGGCGCAGGCCGAAGGCTGGGAAGCGCCGCTGTACTGGGTGAAGAAAGAAGCTGGCTGGTATCGTTTCACGCACCATGGCCTGCAAGCCGTGAACCTGGCCGCCCCCGTCACGCACGTCAGCTTTTACGAGGCCGATGCCTACGCCAACTGGGCCGGGGCCCGCCTCCCCACCGAGGCGGAGTGGGAAACGGCAGCCCGGCATTTTGGGCCCGCTACGGAGAATGGTACCTGGCTGGAAAGCAGTTGCTTCGACCCCCAGCCCGTGCCTGGCGATGCCGACCCCACCCAGTGCCACCAGCTGCTCGGCGACTGCTGGGAGTGGACGTACTCGGCCTACCACGCCTACCCCGGCTACGCCCGCGCGGCCGGGGCGCTGGGCGAGTACAACGGCAAGTTTATGGTGAATCAGCTGGTGCTGCGCGGGGGCTCCTGCGCCACGCCCGAAAGTCACATTCGCGTCAGCTACCGTAATTTCTTCCACGCCGACAAGCGCTGGCAGTTCACCGGCATCCGGCTGGCCCGCTCATCCAACGGCTAGCCCTTTTCGTTTAGCAAATAAACCGGCACCTTCGTATTAGCGAACGGACGATGCCCGATTTCCTCAGTCAACCCCCGCCGGCCAGCAAGTGCCGGGCGGGCGATAAACGGTAATGGATACATGGTAAATGTACTAAGTGAACTGGCGCAGCACGTCGCAACTGGCTTGCAGCGCGTGCCCAAAACCTTGTCGTCAATGTATTTCTACGACGACGCGGGGAGCCGGCTTTTTCAGCAGATTATGGCCCTGCCGGAGTATTACCCCACCCGGACGGAGTTTGCGATTTTCCGGGAGCACGGCGCGGCCATCGCGGCGGCGCTGGCTCCGGCGGCGGGCGGCGAGTTTGCCCTGGTAGAGCTGGGGGCCGGCGACGGGGCCAAAACCAAGCTGCTGCTGCGCGAATTACTGCGCACCGGCACCGCGTTTACCTACGCGCCGGTCGATATTTCGGCCGGGGCCATGACGGGCCTGGTCACGGCCCTGCGGCAGGAGTTGCCCAGCCTGCACGTAGCCCCGGTGGTGGCCGACTATGCCACGGCCCTGGGCCAGCTGCGCACCCGGCCGGGCAGCAAAGCGGTGCTGTTTCTGGGGTCGAATATTGGCAATTTTGGTCCGGCCGAGCGGCTGGATTTTTTGCGCCAGCTGGCAGCTCCCCTAGCCCCGGCCGACCGCCTGCTCATCGGCTTCGACCTGCAGAAAGACCCCCGCCGCATCCGGGCCGCCTACGACGATGCCCAGGGCGTGACGGCCGCCTTCAACCTCAACCTGCTCACCCGCTTCAACCGCGAGCTGGGGGCTGATTTTGACCTGGCGCACTGGCAGCACTACACCGACTACAACCCCCTGACCGGGGCCGTACGCTCGTTTCTGGTGAGTGCCCGGGCCCAGCAGGTCCACTTCGATGCCCTGGATGAAACCGTTGATTTCGCGGCCTGGGAAGTCATTCATACCGAAAACTCCTACAAATTCACCCTGCCCCAAATCCACGAGCTGGCTGCTGAGGCCGGGCTGCGGGTCGTGACGTATTTTACCGATGCGGCTACCGATTTTGCCGACGTAGTGCTGGCCATTCACGAGGAGTAAATCCTGCTTTGTCATGATAAGCCTGGCTTCCGGATACGGGAATTTCGCGGTGCCCGGCGTGGCCCTGGCCGCGGCCACCGAAGCCTTGCTCAGCGCCGGGCAGCAGAGCGCGCCCCTGGCCGTGAGCCCCGCCGCCGGCCTGCCCGCGCTGCGCGAGGCCCTGGCCCAGCGCTACCGCCAGCGCGGGGCCGCCAGCATCATTGCCGGGCAGGTTTTGGTAACTGCCGGCGCTAAAACCGGTCTGTTTGCCCTGCTCAGCGAACTACTCACGGCCGGCGACGAGGTATTGGTGCCCACGCCCAACTGGTTCGGGTTTCAGGAGTTGGTGCGGCGGGCCGGAGGCGTGCTGCGCCCCTTGCCCCTGGCGGGGGCCGATAACTACCTGCTAAGGCCGGAGGTGCTGCGGCAGGCCCTCACGCCCGCCACCCGGCTGCTCATTCTCAGCAACCCCAACAACCCCACGGGCCGGGTGTATTCGCGGGGCGAATGGACGGCCCTGCTGGCCGTTACAGCCGATTTTCCGCAGCTCTGGGTGCTCAGCGACGAGATTTACGAAGGCATCCGCTTCGGCCCCGAACCGGTGACGACGCTGCTCGCGCTACCCGACCCGCACCAGCGGCACGTAGTGGTGAGCGGCTTTTCGAAGTCGTTGGCGCTGGCGGGCTGGGGCGTGGGCTGCGTGGTGGCCCCGCTGCCGCTGGCCGAGGCCGTGGCGGCGCGGCTGTTCAGCACCGGCGTGGCGGTGCCCGTGCCGGCGCAGCTGGCCGCCCTGGCCGCCACGCAGCACGCCAAGGCCATTGGCGCGGCCCTGTGCGCGCAGCTGGCACCCAACCGCGAGCTGATGCTGACGGCCCTGGCGGCGCTGCCCGGTGCCCCGGCCATAGCCGCGCCCGAGGGCACATATTACGTTTTTGCCGATTTCACCCGGTTTCTGGCCGCCGATACTCCGGCCGAGGCGGCCTCGGCGCAGCTGGTACGGCAGCTGGCGGCAGCGGGAGTAGAGGTAGTGGACGGGGCCACCTGCGGGGCTCCGGGGTTCGTGCGGCTTTCGTATGCCGTGCCGCCCGCTGACCTGCGGCTGGCCCTGGCCCGGTTGCGCGGGGCGCTGCTGCCATTGGCCGAGTACCCCGAATTTTCAATTCGGCCCGCACGCGCCACAAGCACTGGTCGTTCCAAGTAGTCATTCAAAAGTAAACGGGTTGTCAGTTGCTCGTTGTTAGTTGTCAGTCAGATGATTGCCATCCTGCCAACAACTGACAAGTAATGACTAACAACTTAACAGCTCGCCCGGGCCGAATTGAAAATTCGGGGTACTCGGCCAACGGCTTTCCGCCAACTCAAATAGGGACTTGGTAGTCTGCGGCCCGCCTTTCGGGCTGGTATTGCCCACTGCTCCAAGTGGGCGGGCGTACCTTTGAGGGGGCTATGCTGCCCGGTAGTTTAGAAGTTATTGAGGTGAAAGATATTCGTCCGCACCTGCGCCCGACTTTGTTGCTGGCTTATCCGGTGGTGCTGTCCCAGCTGGGGCATATTATGGTGAGTTTCGTCGATTCGGTGCTGGTGGGGCGCACGGGCACCGTGCCGCTGGCCGCCGTGAGCCTGGGCGTGAGCAGCACCACCGTGCTGCTGATAGTGGGCATTGGCCTGAGCATGGGCAGCGTGCCGCTGGTGGCCGCCGCCGATGGCCGCCGCGACCTGCCCGACCTGGCCCGCCTGCTGGTATCGTCGGTGTGGCTGAGTGTGCTGGCGGGGCTGGCCCTGGCCGGGCTGGGCCAGCTGGTGCCCCCGCTGCTGCACTACCTCGGCCAGGCCCCCGAGGTGGAGGCCCTGGCCGCGCCCTGGGTGCGGGTCATCAGCTGGTCGTTTCTCCCGCTGATGGTGTTTCAGGGCTTTCGCGAATTCGCCGAGGGGCTGGGTCTCACCCGGCAGGCCATGTGGCTGTCGGTACTGGCCAACGTGGTGAACGCCGTGCTGTGCTACGCGCTGGTATTCGGCCACTGGGGCGCGCCCCAAATGGGCCTGATGGGCTCGGCCTGGGCCACGCTCATTGCCCGCGTGCTCATGGCCGGGCTCATGGCGGCCTATGTGCTCATGGCCCAGCGCCTGCACACCTACCGCGCCGCCGTGCGCAGCTGGTGGCCCGACTGGGATACCCTGGTCCGGCTCCTGAACCTGGGTGCGCCCATTGGCGTGCAGATGGGCTTTGAGGTGGGGGCCTTCGCGGCGGCGGCCATCATGATTGGTTGGCTGGGGGCGGTGCCGCTGGCGGCCCACCAGGTAGCCATCAACCTGGCCTCGATAACTTACATGGCGGCCACCGGCATCGCGGCGGCGGCCACCATCCGGGTGGGCAACCTCAATGGCAGCGGCAACTTGGCCGAGGCCCGGCAGGCCGGCTTCGCGGCCTACGTGCTGGGGTTTGGGTTCATGGCAAGCATGGCGGTGCTCTTTATCGCCACGCGGCACCTGGCCCCGCTCATGTACAGCCACGACCCGGTGGTGGTGGCGCAGGCGGGTACGCTGCTGCTCATCGCGGCCCTGTTTCAGGTCTCCGATGGCTTGCAGGTGATGGGCCTGGGCGCCCTGCGCGGCCTGGAGGACGTGAAGGTGCCCTCGGTGGTGGCGCTGCTGGCATACTGGGCCGTGGCTTTGCCGCTGGGGTATTTCCTGGGGTTCAAGCTGCACCTGGGCGCGCCGGGCGTGTGGACGGGCCTGCTGCTGGGCCTCACCATTGTGGCCGGAGTCTTGCTAGTGCGCTTCCGGCGCGAAACTTCGCCGGAGTACACCGCGTCGCTGGCCCAGCCAGTGCCCGCTGAGTAGACCCGTGCTACGGAATTTCGGCCGGATTCCTAAATTGCCACGGACTGGCCAGGTGTGCTGGTTATTAATCACCCGCTGATGCTCTCTTTTTTGACTCCCTTGCTGGTGGCGGCCTCGCTGCTGCAAGGCCCGGCTACCAAGCCGCGCCCGGCTACCGCGGCCACGCCGCCGCCCGCACAAGCGCCCGCCGCCAGGCCCACGCCGGCGGCACCCATCGTGTGGTCGGCCAGCCGGCCGCTCACCATGGCCGACTATCTGGCCCGGCCCGGTATGGGCGACCGGCTCGCCTCTTCTACCTCGTCTAATATCAATGCCAATGCGGCCTGCCGCGACTTTGTATTTACGGGTACGGCCCAGGCCACCTTCGACCCCAATACCTCGTGGTTTCGAGACCCCAAAAATGCGTCGCCGACTCTGCTTCGCCACGAGCAAACGCACTTCGATATTACCGAAGTATACGCCCGCATGATGCGCCAGAAGCTGGTCGCGTTTGCGGCCAAAGCCAATTGCCTCAAGCTGCAACCGGCCTTCAACAACCTCACCAAAGGCGTGTACGCGGAGTGGGACCGGGAAGAAAACCGCTACGACCAGGACAGCAACCACGGCCTGAACGCGGCCCGCCAGGCTTTTTGGGAAACGCAAACCCAGCAGAAGCTGGAGGCGCTGAAGGCCTTCGCGCAGTAGCCGCAGATTTATTTCTTACGCCACTCCTTTATGACCACCGCACCGCTCACCTGGGCCGAGTTCGAGCACGTCGACCTGCGGGTGGGCACCATCTGCGAGGCCTGCCAGTTTCCGGAGGCCCGCCGGCCCGCTTATCAGCTGCTGATTGATTTCGGGCCGGAAATCGGGCTCAAAAAATCCAGTGCCCAAATTACCCACCACTACTCGCCCGAGGGCCTGGTAGGCCGGCAGGTGCTGGCCGTAATCAATTTTTCCCCCAAGCAGATTGGTAAGTTCCGCTCCGAAGTGCTGGTGACGGGCTTTGCCGATGCCGAGGGCCACATTGTACTGGCCAGCGTGGCCGGGGCCGTGCCCAACGGCAGTCGCCTTGTATAGCTACTGATAGTCCTCGGGTTGGCGCGCGTCTCAGACGCGCGCCAGCCGCACCAGTTGCCTGCGCAACCGCAATTACCTGACTGCGCCGGGCGGCGGCACCGTGCCAGCGGGAGCCGGGGCCAGCCGGAGCTCGCGCCGGGCCAGCGTGTCGATGGCGGCTCCGTAAATCTCGTCCAGGTCCTTGCCGTGAATGCTGTAGTAGCGGTAGCTGCGCTGGAAGGCCGAATCGGTGACTTCGTTTTTCCAGAAGATTTCCTTTTGATTGGCTAGGTACAGGGCCCGCGACGAGTCGCCGGATAGCCGGCTGTTTTCCACGCGGGCTTCCAGCACATGCAGGTCGGCTACGAGCTGCACAATTGTTGCCTTGGGCAGCAGGTCGGCGGGCTGGGGGGGCTCTTCGGGGCGCTGGCAGGCGGGCAGGGCCAGCAGGAGAGGGGGCAGCAACAGGCCCAGGCAGCAGCGGCAGAATGATTTCACGACGCAAAGTTAGCCCCGCGCCGTAGCTTCGCTACTCAAAGAGTTAAGAGTTAAAAGGTAGGAGTTAAGAGTTAGGGGTTTGATTTTTTAGTCCCTGATTCTTATCCTCTAACTCTTAACTCTTAACTCTTAACCTTTAACTCACCCATGAACCCTTCCGTGCCCCCGGCCCTCACCGACTTGGTGCGCCGCCTGCGCCACCTCGAAATCCGCATTCGCAAAGCGGTGGAGGCCCAGCTCCAAGGGGATTTCCATTCCGTTTTCAAAGGCACGGGCCTCGAATTCGACGATGTGCGCCTCTACCAGTACGGCGATGAGGTGCGGGCCATCGACTGGGCCGTGAGCAGCAAGGGCCACGGCACCTTCATCAAAACCTACAAGGAGGAGAAAGAGCAGCAGGTGCTGGTGCTGCTCGACGTGAGCGCGTCGCTGGACGTGGGCGATGGCCAGCGACGCAAGCTCGACGTGGCCCGCGACATCGCGGGGCTGCTGGCGCTCTCGGCCGCCCGGCAGGGCTCGGCCCTGGGGCTGTTCGCGTTTTCCGACCAGAAGGAGCTGTACCTGCCGCCGGGCAAGGGGCCGCGGGCGGCGGTTGCGCTCATCAGCCGCTTGTTTGCCCTGGAGCCGGTTTCGCGCCGCACGGGCGTGGGCGCGGGCATCCGGCAGGCCCTGGGGCTGCTCAAGCGCCGCAGCCTGGTGGTGCTGGTGTCCGATTTTATTGATGGCAACTACGAGCGGGAGCTCACCATGCTGGCCCAGCGCCACGACCTGATTGTGGTGCAGCTGCTGGCCCCGCGCGAGCGCGACTTCCCGGCGCTGGGCATCGTGCCGCTGCGCGATGCCGAAACCGGCCAGGTGCGCTGGGTGAATACTTCGTTGGCCAGCTTCCGGGCCAGCGTGGCCGCCACCGCCGAGCGCCAGGAAGCCGAGCTGATAAACATCTGCCGCCGCCACCGCACCGGTTTCCTGTCGCTGAGCACCGAGGGCGATTTCGTGCCCCAGCTGGTGAATCTGTTCCGTCACCGTCGTCAATCGGGCCGCCGTGGGTAAGCCCGCCGTTCTCATATCGGCCACGGTGCTGCTCCTGCTGAGCCTGCTGCCCGGCGGCAGGGCCGCGGCGCAAACTTCGCTGCCCGTGCCAACCGGCCGTTTTCTGAAGCCCGCCGTGCTCGTGGGCGAGCCCCTGGACTACGAGCTGCGCTACGTGCACGCCCCCGATTTGGAGGTGGTATTCCCGGATTCGCTGGCCCGGTTCGCGCCGTTTGAGTACACGGGCAAAACGTTTTTCCCCACCCGCACCCGGCGGGGCGTGAGCCTCGACCGGGTTATCTACCACCTGCGCACGTTCCGCCTCGATTCGGTGCAGACCCTGGCGCTGCCCGTGGCCGTGCTGAAAGGGGCCGATACGCTGAGCATCCTGCCACTGCCCAGCCGGGTGCGGCTCCGGCGCACCGTGGCCCCCACGCCCTTCGGGGCCACGCCGCCGCTGCCCGCCCTGCGCCAAAACCTGAAGCTGGTGCCCGTCGAGCCCCTGTTCAACTACCCCTACTGGCTGGCCGGGGCGCTGGCGCTGCTGCTGCTGCTGGCGGGCGCGGTGGCGCTGTTTCGGCGGCGGCTCTCGCGCCGCTACCAGACCTACAAGCGGCGCAAAAACCACGGCTATTTCCTGGCCCAGTTTGCCCGGCACGTCGAGCGGTTCGAGCTCTCGCGCTCGGCCACCAACGTGGAGCGGGCCGTGGTGCTCTGGAAAAACTACCTCGCCAGCCTGGAAAACAGCGGCCTGAACTCCTTCACCACCCGCGAAATCGTGGCGTACTTCGAAAACGATAACGACGTGCGCAAGGCCCTGAACGCGACGGATAAAGTCATTTACGGCAACGTGCAAACCGAAGAAGCCGAGGAGGTAGACCGGGCCTTCCAGCGCCTGCGCGGCTTTGCCGAGCGCCGCTACGCCTCGGTTGATAATTAATAATTAGTAATGAGCAATTTGCATGGAGTTGGCGGCACGGGGTTAATTGCTAATTGGTATTACGTAGTCTGATTCCTGTTGCTGGTTTGAAGTAGGTGGGCCGGTTTTCAGGTTAAAACCTATACTCGTTACGAAATGGTTTGCGAAAGTCAAGTAGGGTACGACCCCGCACCCTACTTCGCGACGAGTGTAACAAGCAACAAACAACGAGAAGCAAGTTGAAACACAAGCGCCTAAAATAGCTCACGAAACAGCAGTTGCTAACCGTCGTAGTTACTAATTATTAATTAGTAACTACTGATTAATAATGAACGAATTTTTTAACCTTTTACGCTACACCACCCTGGCCGGGTACCAGTGGCAGCAGCCGCGCCTGCTGCTGCTCATCGCGGCCGTGCCGCTGCTGTTTGGGCTGCGGTGGCTGCTGGCCCGGCGGCGGCCCCAGGTGGCCGTGGCCTTGGCGCCCGGCCCCGTGCGGCGCGACTGGACCGCTGCCCTGCGCTTCGTGCCCGACGTGGTGCTGGGCCTGGCCCTCAGCTTTGCCATTGTGGCCCTGGCCCGCCCCCAGCGCACCGACGAGCGGGTGGAGCAGTCCGGTCGCGGCATCGACCTCGTGCTGGCCCTCGACGTGTCGGGCTCGATGGAAATCCAGGACCTGCGCCCCAACCGCCTTGAAGCCGCCAAGCGCATCGCCACCGATTTTGTGGCCAGCCGCGTTGGCGACCGGCTGGCCCTGGTGGCTTTTGCCGGGGAGGCCTACTCGCTGGCTCCCCTCACCACCGATTATGAGCTGCTGCGCGAAAGCCTCGCCAGCCTGCGCGTGGGCCTGATTACGAGCGACGGCACGGCCATCGGCACGGCCCTGGGCGTGGCTACCAACCGGCTGCGCGAATCCCAGGCCCGCTCCCGGGTCTGCATTCTGCTCTCGGATGGCGAAAGCAACGCCGGCAGCCTCGACCCGCTGCTGGCCGCCCAGCTGGCCCACGCGTTTGGCATCCGCATCTACACCATCGGGGTGGGCCAGGACGGCTTCGTGCCCTACGGCCAGGACTCGCTCGGCCGCCCCCGCTACGTGCAAACCCGTCTCGACGAAACCACCATGCGCCAGCTGGCCGCCGCCGCCGACGGCCAGTTTTTCCGCGCCACCGACACGGCCGGCCTGCGCCAGGTTTTCGACCAGATAAATAAGTTGGAGAAATCCGAAATCAAGCAATTACGGTTTCGCAATACCAAGGATTTTTACCGCCCGTATTTGTGGCTAAGCATCGGCCTGTGGCTGCTCTGGCTACTGCTGCGGAGTACGTTTCTGAGCAACCCGCTGGAAGACTGAATCGCTGATTACCGCTGATTGATGGTGATTTCGCTGATTTTTTCTGTTCGTATTTTTGGCAGGGCCGCCGTAATGGTGGTGGGGATTTGGCTGAATCAGCACCTGCGCTGTTTACTTTTCGGAGCCTGTTAACGAAGTAACCAGGGCCAAAAGGGCCGTAACAGGTAGTTTCCGTTCGTCCATTCATTCATTCATCCAACCAAGTGGTTTTCGCTGAACAATAATCAGCGAAATCACGGTTAATCAGCGATAATCAGTGATTTCCGATAACATCCACCGCATCAATGCCGAGCTGGCCGGCACCGCCGCCCGCCTGTGCGTCGTCACCAAAACCCATTCCGTGGAGCTGCTTCAGGAGGCTTACGCCGCCGGGGCCCGCTGCTTTGGCGAAAACCGGCCCCAGGAAATGGCCGCCAAGCAGCCCCAGCTGCCGCCCGATGTGGAATGGCACCTCATCGGCCAGCTGCAAACCAACAAAGTGAAGCTGCTCGCGCCGTTCGTGCACACCATCCAAAGCGTGGATAGCCTGAAGCTGCTGCGCGAAATAAACAAGCACGCCGCCGCCAGCCGGCGCGTCATCAACTGCCTGCTGCAGTTCCACATCGCCCAGGAAGAAACAAAATCCGGCCTCTCGCTGGCCGAGGCTGAAGCAATTCTGGAAGACCCGGAATTCTCGCAGCTCACCCACGTCCGCATTACCGGCGTGATGGGCGTGGCCACCTTCACGTCCGACGAAGGCCAGCTGCGCGCCGAGTTTCAGCAGCTGCGCGGCTACTTCGAGCGCCTGAAAAGCGCGCATTTCGCCGAGTCTGAAGCTTTTCGCGATATATCCATGGGCATGAGCGGCGACTACCAGTTGGCCGCGGCCGAGGGCAGCACCATCGTGCGGGTGGGCAGCGCTATTTTCGGCAGGCGCGGCTAAGGGCCAAGCCTTGTGCACTGTTGCGCTTGCGTACGGTGTCTTGTGCGGGAAACCGCGCCAGGACTTTCCCAGGCAAGCCCCACGGGCACGGCGGCAGAAAATCTCCTATCTTCCGTCCTTCGTCTGCCGCAAATTCCCACCATGCCCGCCACTACTTCGACTTCGCTGCCCCCGCCGGCCATTGTGGCCAACCAGCACATCTACGACGACTATTTCCGGGAGGAATTCACCCAGACCCTGGACGAAAACATCCTGCAATTGCTGGACCGCGTGTGGTTTCGCTCCGAGCTGGTGGGCTTCGAGAATTTCCCGCAGCGCAACAACCCCGACCGGCCGCTGATTTTCGCCAGCAACCACTCGGGCATGGCCTTTCCCTGGGATGCCATCGTGGCCCTCTCGCACCTGTGGCGGCACCTGCTGGACAAGCATGGCACGCTACGCGACTTGCCCCGGCCGCTCTCGGCCCCGCTGCTCTCCCAAACGGCCCTCATGAACCCGTACCTGGTGAATGAGTTCTGGAAGAAATGCGGCTCCGTGGATGCCACGACGCTGAATTTTGAGACCATGATGTACTACCAGGACCACAACCTGATGCTGTACCCCGAAGGGGTGCCCGGCATCGGCAAGGGGTTCAACCGCAAGTACCAGTTTCAGCGCCTGGCCACCAGCATGGTGCGCCTGGCCCTGCAACACGGCACCGACATCGTGCCGTTCTACACCATCAACGCCGAATACCTAAATCCCTACGCCTATTCCTGGGACTGGATAAACCAATTCACCAAGAAAATCGGCATCCCGTTTTTGCCCCTCACGGTGCTGCTAATCCTGGTCCTGATTCAGCCCTGGGCCTTTTACCTGGCCCTGCCCGCCAAGCTCACCTTCGTGATGGGCACCCGTATCCGGCCCTCCGACCTTACCAGCAAAACCACCGACGAGCTCACCCGCGAAGAATACCTGGACCTGTCGGAGCAAATCCGCCAGCGGATGCAGGCCGAGATGGACGCCGCCGTGCTTGCCCACGGCCAAAAGCCCTACCGCTGGGCCGAGCTCTGGCAGCGCATGAAGGAAAACCGCCGCTATTTCCCCTTCTTCCTGCCCTTCGCCTGGCCGGCCATGTTCACCGAGTTCGAGCGGCTGTTTGTGAAGGAAGGCCGCCGCGATTTCAACATGCAGCTCGATAAGCCCGGGGCGTGGCTGAAGATGGTCTGGCGCAACCCCATAACCCTGGCCTATTTCATTCCGTTGATTGGCTGGATACCCTTGGCCATCAAGGGGTATAAAGACAATAAGCTGGGGCAAAAACCTAAGGCTTATCGTAGTAATTAAGTACGTTGTACAGAATAAATAAGAACGTCATGCTGAGCGTAGCCGAAGCATCTCTATCGCGCAAGTAATTCGTTCTGTTGAAACGAAGCAGTAGAGATGCTTCGGCTGCGCTCAGCATGACGTTCTTTCGCTTCCCACTTCCTGCATTTATCCCACCCAATGCCCTCATTCCAACATCTGCTCCTCAAGCAGTTCCTCACGGCCGCGGCGGCCCCGCTGGCCCGCCGCAAGCCCAGCGTGGGAGCCATACGCCTGGCCATGGAGGCGGGCGCGCTGTTCCAGTTCATGCCCTGGAAAGTGAACCTGGAGAGCCTGACGCTCGATAAGCGCCTCGAAGCGGAGTGGCTGCGGCCCCGCGACGCGCACCCCACGCGGGTGCTGCTCTACCTGCACGGTGGGGGCTATGTGTTGGGCTCGCTCAACACGCACCGCAGTCTGGTGGGCAGTCTGGCCCAGCGCTGCGGTCTCAACGTCCTTACCATCAACTACCGCAAAGCGCCCGACCACCCCTTTCCGGCCGCCCTCGACGATGCCAAGCGGGCCTACCGCTGGCTGCTGCGCCACGGCCACCAGCCCCACGACATCGTGGTGGCCGGCGACTCGGCCGGGGGCGGACTAGCCCTGGCCCTGCTGCTGGCCCTGCGCGATGCCGGCGAGGCCCAGCCCGCCGCCGGCATCGGCCTCTCGCCCTGGACCGACCTGAACCTGCCCATCACGGCCCTGCGCCGCGTGGCCCGCGAAGAAGCGCTCCTGCTCGAAGCCCTGCAAATGCGCACCTGGGGCCCACTTTACGCTCACAAAACGCCCATTACGCACCCGCTGCTCTCGCCGGCCCAGGCCGATTTGCACGGCCTGCCGCCGCTGCTAATCCAGATTTCCACGGCCGAAGTGCTGTATGATGACGTGCTGAAATTTGCCAAAAAGGCCCGGACGGCGGGCGTGCCCGTCATCGTGCAGCCCTTCGAAGGCCTGGTGCACTGGTGGCACCTGTTTTGGCGCATCGTACCCGAAGCCCGGCAGGCGCTCGACCAGGTGGCCGAATTTGTGGCAAATATCTGGGCCCAGCAGGGCGTGGTGCCAATGCAGCTGCCTGCCACCGTGCGGCAACCCGCGCCGCGCCGCCGTGCTGCTTAAATCGCGAATGAACTGGTTGTAGCGCACTTGGCAACCAGAGAATATTCACAGAATTGAAAAAATAAATTCACTTTCTGATGATTCTGAGCCACTTTTGAAGAATTCCGGCGTAAACGACTCAACTATATTGCAGAGTGTTCGTAGGTTTGCAACGAAAATAGTCGGCTTGCATACTACTTTTGGTGGCAACGACTTTTGCATCAACCACTTCCCTTTTTTCTATTTCACCCCAACCCGTCTGTCACCATGGAAGATTTGTTTAAAAAGTTCGTAAATGCTGGCGTTGGCTACATTGCTCAAGGCAGCAAGTCGGTTCAGAGCACCATCGAGAAGCTGGTGAAGGACAACAAGATGACCCAGGCCGAGGGCAAGAAAATTGTGGATGAGCTGATGAAAAGCGGCGAAACCAAGCGCGCCGAACTCGAAAAGCAATTCCAGGGCCTGACCGACCGCGTGAAAACCACCGTGGGCCTGGGCGATGCCAAGCCTAAAGGCAAAGCCTCCGCCAAAAAACCGGCCGCCAAGCCCGCCGCCAAATCGGCCGCTGCCACCGCCAACGGAGCCGCCAGCAAAGCCGCCGGAGCCGTGAAAAACGTAGCCGACCGCGTGAGCGCCGCCGCTGGTTCGGCCCAGCGCTCGACGGCCGCCAGGGCCTCCGCTGCCGCCAAGCCGGCCGCCAAGCCGGCCGCCAAGCCGGCCGCCAAGCCGGCTGCTAAGCCCGCCGCCAAAGCTGCTGTGAGGCCCGCAACCAGCAAGCCCGCTGCCAAGAAGCCCGCCGCTACTTCCGCTGTCCCCGCCGCCAAAGCTGAAGACAACGCCTAGATAGTAGGAGTTGCCAGTTTTTAAAAACCCCGTTTGCCCGGAGCAAGCGGGGTTTTTGATTTGAAAATCACCTAAAATGGCCGGGTTGAGCCACCGCCACGACCCGGCTGAATCTGCGAAATCAGATTAATCTGCGTAAATCTGCGGTCTATGTTTAAAAACACGATTTCTAACCTCACCCGCATCCGGCAGGTGGCCGAGGTACTGCTGCGCTACGGCTTTGAGGATGTGGTGACGACGACGCCCCTGCGCCGCCTCGTGAGCCAGGCCCGCCGCCTGAGCTGGCAGCGGGCCGACCGGCAGGTGTTTGAAACCACGCGCTGGGAGCGGGTGCGCCTGATAATTGAGGAGCTCGGACCCACGTTTATCAAGCTGGCCCAGGCCATGAGCAACCGGGCCGACTTGCTGCCCCAGGGCCTGATTGACGAGTTTGAGAAGCTGCAGAGCAACGTGCCGCCCTTCGATGTGGTGGTGGCCCGGCAGATTATTGAGGAAGAGCTGGGCCGTCCGATTTCGGAAGTTTTCAGCGAATTTGATGACGTGACGCTGGGTTCGGCCAGCATTGGGCAGGTGCACCGGGCGCGGCTGCTCACGGGCGAGGAGGTGGTTATAAAAGTGCAGCGCCCCGGCGTGCGCGACAAAGTGCGCTCCGACCTGGCCCTGCTGCACGAGCTGGTCAGCCTCACGGCCGGCTTCCTGCAAAAGCAGGGCCTGGCCAACCCGCAGGATATTGTGGACGCCTTCGAGCGGAGCATGAGCAAGGAGCTGGACTACACCGCCGAAGCCCGCTCGATGGAGCAGTTTCGGAAGCTCTACGAAGATTACACCACCTTCTACGTGCCCAAGCCCTACCGGGAGCTGAGTACCGAGCGCATCCTGGTGATTGAATTTGTGAGCGGCTGCAAAATCACCGATAAGGCGCAGCTGCAGGAGTGGGGGCTGAGCCCCGCCGCCGTGGCCGAAAACGGCATGGACATCTACCTGACGCAGATTTTCGAGTTCGGAATTTTTCACGCCGACCCGCACCCCGGCAATGTGCTGGTGCGGCCCGATGGCACGGTGGTGCTCATCGATTTCGGCATGGTGGGCCGGCTCAGTAAGCAGCAGAAATACGCTTTTGCGGGCGTATTTATCGGTATGGCGCGGCAGGATGCGCGCAGCATGGCGCTCAACTTCCGCCGGCTGGCGCTCACGGCCGAAATTCCGGATATGCGGGCTTTCGAGGCTGATTTGAGCCAGCTAATTGAGGATTTCGCGATGCTCGATGTGAAGGAGATGAGCATGAGCGACCTCGCCGACGCGCTCCAAACCATCATTTACAACTACAAACTGCAGGTGCCGGGCGCGGTGTTCCTTATTCTGCGGGCGCTGGTTATTCTGGAAGGCATCGGCAAGGTTTTGCACCCGAATTTCAACACCTTCGAGTTCGTGCGGCCCTACGGGGCCAAGATTATTCGGGAGCAGTATTCGCGGCAAAACCTGCTCAGCGAGGCCGAGTACACGGGCACGCAGCTGCTGGCCCTGCTGCAAACCCTGCCGGCCGACGTGCGCCAGATTGTGCGCAAAATCAGCAAGGGCGAGCTGCGGGTGAAAGTAGAGCTGAGCGGCTATAGCATCCTGCTGCGCAAAGCCGACCAGCTGGTGAGCCGCACCATTCTGGCCCTGCTGAGCGTGGGCGGGCTGCTGTTTTCGGGTCTCACGCTGCTGGGCCGCTACTCTCCGGCCATGCCGTACTACCGGGGCGTGCCCGAAATAACGTGGTGGAGCCTGGGAGCAACGGGGTTCCTGCTGGTGGTGTTGTTGCTGCTGGGTACGAGGCGGCGCGAGAAACCATAAGGCCGGCCACTGGCGGCACTGGCGCGGGTGTAGCGCATCTTATTCGTGCCGTGTTTTCGGGGGAGGCTGTGCTTTCCATCAGAATGACCTCGGCGGCGCAGTACCGGCTTGCCGCTGGCGCGGCAGGGTAAGCACAGCTTTCCCATCATGACCGGCGCGAGTTATCCTGCGCTAAACTCGCACCAGCCGCGTGCGGCTGGCGCGGGCCGTAAAAGCTAAAAATAAAATCCAGCGTCGAACTGTACCGTAGCGTTGCGCTCGCCAAAGCGGGCTTGGGTGTTGTTTCGTAAGTAACGCGCCTCCAGACTGAGGCGGGGCCGCCAGGCCTGGTACAGCATCAAGCCTCCGCCCACGGTTGCCCCGTAGGTGAAATTGGCAATGTCGATACTCGGGTTGTATCCCGGGTCTTTGGGGAAATGGAGGGCCGACGAGTTGTTTAGGGTGCTGGCTACTATCACGCCGGCGTTGGCAAAGGGTCGCACTGCGCCGTATCCGGCCGTGTAGCGCACCAACAGCGGAAGTTGCAGCTGATTGTAGCGCACCGTAGCCGAAACCACGCTGGTGGAGCTAAGCGGGTTGAGCGGGTCAATCACCACGGGAGCGTACGTGCTGCGAAGCACCACAAACAGCAACTCCGCCTGGCCCGAAAACCGGGTGCGCGTGGCCATGTGCAGCATAGCGCCCCCCTGCAGGCCGGTGTTTTGGGTAGCCGCCGAAACCGGGAAAACTTCCGGGGACAGCTCCAGCCGCAAGACATTAAGGCCTGCTTTCACGCCGAAATAAAGCTGCGTGGTGCGCACGCGCGTCAGGTCGCGGCTTGGGCGTTTGGGGTATCGGCAGCGGTTGTAGTCGACCACCAGGGCGGTAAGGCCGCGTCTGGAATAAGGGTAGCGGCGCTGAAACTCGGTGGTGCCGAAGTCGATGGCTGAACAGCCCGGCAAGGCTCGGGCCAGCACGAGTACATTGTTGCCGGGTGGCACCTCCACCAGATTGGCCGAGTCGGGCAGTTGCAGAAAAAATGCTGACTTATGGCGCGTGTTTTCGCCCGTCATCAGGCTCACTGTCCCTTCTGCCAAGGGCGTCAGGAAGCGCGGCGGAGCCGAGGGGTCCAGGCGTCGCGCTACTTTTTCGGGGCCTTGGCTACTACCGAAGCTAATAATGTCGGCCGCGCTGAAGTCGGTAGGCTGCTGGTCGGGGCGATACAGACGCACCTTTTGGTAGTGGCGGCCGACCTGGCGCAGATGCCCGCGCAGGGTATCACCGGTCGTGGTCACGACGTAGTCGGGGCCGGCGGCACGTTGAGCAGTAGCCAGCAAAGAGCTGCTTGCCAGCAGGGCGGCGAGTAGTAGAAAGCGCACGATGAAAGGGTCCTCGGTTACAATTCGCGCAAGATAGCCCGGCCGTGGAATTGAAGGTAGCAGGGGGCAACCGAACCGCCCGGCAGGTGCTCATGCCGGGCGATTAAGAACGCTGAATCGCGTAATAAAATTAGCCGCTATTGCAGTTTCATATCCGCAATTATCGCCGCGATTTTCTCGCGGCCCAACCGCTCGGCCAGGTCAAAATCAACGGTTGATTTCAGGGGCTGCTTCACGCTGAAATAGAACTTGATTTTGGGCTCGGTGCCGCTGGGGCGGGCCGAAATCTTGCTGCCGTCTTCGGTGAGGAACTGCAGCACGTTGGAGCTTTCCACGCCGGTTGCGGTGGTTAGGCCGGTGGCCAGGTCGTGGATTTTGCCGGTTTTGTAGTCCCGGATTTCCACCACTTTCAGGCCCGCGATGTGGGCGGGTGGGTTGGCGCGCAGGCTGGCCATCATCTCCTGGATTTCCTCGGCGCCACGCTGGCCTTTTTTGGTGAGGGAAATCAGGTCTTCAACGTAGAGGCCGTAGTGGGCGTACATCTGGGTCATTTCCTGGTAGAGGGTGCGGCCCTGGTCTTTGGCCACGGCGGCCATTTCGGCCACGAGCGCGCAGGCCGACACGGCATCCTTGTCCCGTACAAAATCACCGATGAGGAAGCCGTAGCTCTCCTCGCCGCCGCCGATGTAGGTTTCCTGCCCTTCCAAGTCGCGGATGAGGCCGGCGATGTACTTGAAGCCGGTGAGCGTGCGGTAGCTTTTCACCTGGTGCTGGCGGGCGATGTCGCCCAGGATTTCACTCGTCACGATGGTGTACACGATGTAATCCTGGGGCGTGGTCTGGCCGGCGCGGTGGCGGGCACTCAGCAGGTAGTAGGTGAGCAGGGCGGCAGTCTGGTTGCCGTTGAGCAACACCCATTCGCCTTTGTCGTTTTTCACGCCCACACCTACGCGGTCAGCGTCGGGGTCGGTGGCCAGCACGAGGTCGGCATTGGTGGCCTGGGCCTGGTCGAGGGCCAGCTGCATGGCGCTTTTCTCCTCGGGGTTGGGCGACTGGACGGTGGGGAAGTTGCCATCGGGCGTGGCCTGGGCCTGCACCACGTTCACGTTGGTGAAGCCGAATTCGCGCAGCAGGCCGGGCACCAGCGTGATGCCCGAGCCGTGGATGGGCGTGTACACGATGTTCAAATCGTGCTGGCGCTGGATGGCGGCGGGGTCGATGCTCAGCTGCCGGGCGCGGGCAAAGTACCGGGCATCCATATCAGCCCCAATGGAAATGATTTTCGACGGGTCGGCCTCGAACTTCACCTCGCTCACGCTGGCAATCTTATTGACTTCGACGATGATGTTCGTGTCGTGGGGCGATACCACTTGCGCGCCGTCGTTCCAGTACACTTTGTAGCCGTTGTATTCCTTGGGGTTGTGCGAAGCGGTTATCACGCAGCCGCTTTGGCAGCCCAGCTCCCGAATGGCAAACGAGAGCTCCGGCGTGGGGCGCAGGCCGTCGAAGAGGTACACGGTGATGCCATTGGCGGAGAAAATGCCCGCCGCGATTTGCGCGAATTCCGGGCTGTTGTTGCGGCTGTCGTGGGCAATGGCAACTTTGATTTCCTGGGCGGGAAAGCTTTGAATCAGGTAGTTGCACAGGCCCTGGGTGGCCATGCCCAGCGTGTAGCGGTTCATGCGGTTCGAGCCCGGGCCCATGATGCCGCGCAGGCCGCCGGTGCCAAACTCCAGGCTGCGGTAGAACGCATCCGTCAGGGCTTCGGTGTGGCCGGAAACCACCATTTCGCGGATGGCCTGCTGGGTTTGCGCGTCGTAGTCCGGCGTGAGCCAGGTATCAATGGTGTTCTGGATTGCGGGGGAGAGGGACATGGGCGAAAGCGTAAGTAAAGTGCGGGGGTCAGAAGCGAAACGGCCGTAAAGGAAAGAGGTTGGCCGGAAAATCCGGCGAAATGGGCCTTAAGCAGTCGTTCAAAAGTAAACGGGTTATCAGTTGCTTGTTGTTAGTTGTCAGTCAGACGATTGCCATCCTGCTAACAACTGACAACTAATGACTAACAACTTAGCGCTTCAGCGCGTCAGCCAGCGCCGCAGGTTCAGCACGTATAAGCGCTGCCGCACCAGTGCCAGGTGCCGCGCCAGCCGCTCGTTGGAGATGAATACCCGGGCGGGTCCCGTAAAGCACAGCCCTTCTACCTGGCCCAGGCGGAGGGCAGTAGGCAGGCGTAGCCGGCGGGCCCTGGCGCTCAGGTAGTTAGTATCGGCAAAGTCCGTGAGCAGCCACAGGAACACGCGGCCATTTTTGGTGTAGCCCAGCAGCGCGGCGGTGCGCCCGTCGGGGGCAAGTGCGGCGGCCGTTACCAGGCCCTGCACGTCGAGCAGCCCGTGCGGCCGCGCTATATAGCGGCCGGGCTGGGTGGGTAGCGTATAGTGGCGGGTGTGCCCATCGGCCCAGCGCTTCGCGAACAGGTGCAGCGAGTCGTGGGCCACGAAAAAGGCTTCGCAGTCGAAGTTATGCCGGTAGGTGCCGGGCGCAAACTCCGTTTGTTCGGGGTAGGTGAAGGCGATTTCCTCGGCTACGGCCACGGTGTCGGTGGGGCCGGGCCGGGGCAGGCGCAGCACCCGCAGGTCGCGCCGGCTGCCGGCGTTGTTGCCAAAGTCACCGATGTAGAAGTAGCGGCTGTCGGCGGTCAGCTCTTCCCAATCGGTATTCGGAAAATTGACGATGCGCACGCGCTGCACCACGCGCCCGCTGGCCGAGTCAATCCGGAACAGTTCTGGCGGGTTGTCGCCATCGTTCAGCGTCCAGAGCGCGCCGCTGGTGTAGAGCAAAGCCGATGTTTCGGGCACCGCCGAATCGAGCCGGACCATGCGCCTGGGGTGGGCGCGGGCAGGGCGCGCCGGTTCCACGCGCTGGGCCAGGACGGCGGGCGTGGCGGCAAGCACCAGGAACAGCCCCAGCAGCAGCAATAATCTGGTTATCAAGGGGAAAATTGACGAAGTGGTAGAATAAAAGAAGAACGTCATGCTGAGCGCAGTCGAAGCATCTCTACCGCAACAGTAATTAGTTACTTGCGTGGTAGAGATGCTTCGGCTGCGCTCAGCATGACGTTACAATTGGTGTGCGGTATTTCAGCAAGCCGCGCAACCCAGTTCTTACAAGTTGCCGCGCAGGGCCTGCTCGCGCTCAATGCTCTCGAACAGGGCCTTGAAGTTGCCTTTGCCGAAGCTTTTGGCGCCTTTGCGCTGGATGATTTCGTAGAAAACGGTGGGCCGGTCTTCCACGGGCTTGGTGAAAATCTGGAGCAAATAGCCTTCTTCGTCGCGGTCGACGAGTAGGTTCAGGGCTTTGAGCGACTCCAGGTCTTCGTCAATCGCGCCGATGCGCTCCAGCAGGTCTTCGTAGTAGGTGCCGGGCACGGAGAGGAACTCCACGCCGCGGCGGCGCAGCTCGGTGACGGTGGTGCGAATGTCGTTGGTAGCAATGGCGATGTGCTGCACGCCGGGCGAGTGGTAGTAGTCGAGGTACTCCTCAATCTGCGACTTTTTCTTGCCTTCGGCGGGCTCGTTGATGGGGAATTTCACGTAGCCGTTGCCGTTGGAAACCACCTTGCTCATCAGGGCCGAATACTCGGTGCTGATGTCCTCGTCGTCGAAGGTGAGCAGGAGCTTAAAGCCCATTACGTCCTCGTAAAACTTCACCCACTGGTTCATTTCGCCCCAGCCCACGTTGCCCACGCAGTGGTCGACGTGCAGCAGGCCCACGGGATTGGCCTGGGGCACGCCGCTGCTGCGGGCCACGTAGCCAGGCATGAACGGGCCGGTGTAGTTGGTGCGCTCCACGAAGGTATGGATGCTTTCGCCGTAGGTATAAATGCCGGCCAGCGTGACCGAGCCGAACTCATCCTCAATGGTATAGGGTTCGAAAGCCGAGCGCGCCCCGCGCTTGGTAGTCTCCTCGTAGGACTTGCGGGCATCGTCCACCCACAGGGCCATTACTTTCACGCCGTCGCCGTGCTTGCGCACGTGCTCCGAGATTTCGGAGTCGGGCAGGAGGGAAGTGGTGAGCACGAGGCGGATTTTGCCCTGCTGGAGCACGTAGCTGGCGCGGTCGCGCAATCCCGTTTCGGGGCCGGCATAGGCCACCAGCTCGTAGCCGAACGCGGCCTGGTAGTAATAAGCCGACTGCTTGGCGTTGCCGACATAGAATTCAACAAAGTCGGTTCCTTTGAGGGGGAGGAAGTCCTGGGCGGGTTGGGCCAGCACTTCGGGCGAGGTCATGGTTTGCATGGGCGGAGCGGAATTGGGTGGGGGGTTAGGGGGGTAAAAATACGGGTTCTATTGGTTTAGCACGGAAATCGGCTGGCAACGGACCGGTGCTTCCGGTGGGGATGGCGCGTGTTTAGCAATTCATCCCCATTTTTGTAGCCAATCACCTGCCTTAGCGCCCCATGAATACCGAAGAACTGAACCGCGCCCTCGTGGCCCTGATTGAGAAAAAAGCCGAGCTGCACACCCTCAAGTATGACGATACCCGCTACGACGACGTGGAAGAGGCCCTGCACGACCTGGAGGACGACTTCAACGACGAGTACGGCGACTTTCTCGAAACCGCCCTCGACAAGGTGCACACCGACCTGAAATCCGATACCGACGTGCTGCTGCCCACCGCCTACCTGCCCAGCGACCCCAACTCCACGCCCTCGCCCAAAGAAGGCGTGTGGGTTGATTCCGAGAAATATCCCGGTAAAGAAGCCCGCATTACGCTCATTCCGAATCCCGTGCGCATCATGCTCACCGTGGGTAAGCAGGTGCAGCAGGAGCTGTGGAAAGCGTAGATTAGGCGAATAGCCTGACGTTTTCGAAACAAAGCCGAACGTCATGTCGAGCGTAGCCGAGACATCTCGCGTGGGGTAGTAACCCAATCGTTCAACGATTATGATTACTAACCCGAGCGAGATGTCTCGGCTACGCTCGACATGACGTTCTCTCCTTATCAATAAATTCAACCTCATGCTCTACCGTCTTGCCGAGCCCGCCGACTGGGCCCACGCCCGGCAAACCGGCTTTTTCGCCAGCGCCGACCTCGCCGCCGAAGGTTTTATTCATGCCTCCGAGGCGCACCAGATTCTCGAAACGGCCCGCCGGTACTATGCCGGGCGGGCCGATTTGGTTTTGCTGGAATGGGACGAGGCTGCCCTCGCCGCCGCCGGGGTGCGGGTAGCGCGCGAATGGGTGGCCAGCCGGAACCAGCATTTTGCGCACGTTTTTGGGGCCGTGCCGTTGGTGGCAGTGCGGCGTAGCTGGCCCTTTGGGGCCGATGCGGCGGGGGAATTTCAGTTACCCGCTGGAATTTCCGTTGCAAAAGAATAAATTTAGGGAAGCGTGCAACCACAGTTCGCCCGGCGGCATCTTCCCACCAGAAGCACTTTCCTCTTTCTTCAGACTTATGCAACCTTTCTACTTGCGTTCGCTGCCGCTACTGGCACTGCTCGGGCTGGCTACGGCCTGCGCCCCCACCTACCAGCTGGGCCTGAAGCCCGCCCAATCGACCAACCTGTTTGTGGAGGGCCGCGAGCAGGCTCAGGCCACCGCCGACAGCGTGGAAGTACGCCTGAGCTTTGTGTGCTACGAGCCGACCCGCGTGGTTTTTGAGGCCGAATACCGCAACCCCACCACGCACGCGCTGGTGGTCGACCCGGCCGCTTTTCAGTACGAACCCAGCCGCCGGCCTGCCCCGGCCTACGACTTCAAAGGCCATCGCCCCAAGCCGCTGCCGGGCACCGAAGTAACGGCGGCCGTGGCGGCGGCCAGCCAGTGGCTGGTGCTGCCGCCACTGCCGCCCAAACCCATCGCGGCTTTCGACCCCGAGCCCGAAATCACTGCCCTGCACGACCGTGCCGAGAGCGAAGCTGCCAAAGCCGCCCGCATCGACTGGTTTGGCATCGTTCTGAGCGCGGCCAGCTTGGCCACCGACGTGGCCAGCATCGGCAAGCGCGAAACGCAACAGCAGTATCAGAGCCGCGCCAGTATCCGCGACGCGGCGTTTGCCTACAACGTTGTATCGGCGGCCAACAAAATAGAGCACGCCGTGGCCGCTGATGTGCTCCAGCACCGTGCCGCCCAGTTGCAGGAATACGCCCTGCGCAAAGTCACGCTTGCACCCGGCCAGCAGGTGCGCGGCTACCTCTACTTCCCCCGCTACGACGCGGCCGATGCGCTGGTGGTGAAGGCCCCCGTAGGCAGCCGTGTGGTGCCGCTGGAATTCGCGCAAGTGCGCCGGCGGCAGTAAAGTCTCTTGCTGCTCCTTTCCTCAATTACCGTAATCCCATGATAAGAATTTCAATAGTGCTGGTCATCTTGGCTTTGTTGGAGCTGGCGAGTGCTCCGGTTGCCACAGCCCAGCGGTTCTTCGACACCAAAGGCATGGGATTGATGAAGGGCCAGCAGCCAGGCACATCGAAGCTGAATTATGGCGATAACCGAGCCGTAGCGGTAAAGGTCTTGGGCAAGCCGACCAAAACGGCGAAAATGTATTTCGAAATAGAGCATGATACGGCCGTCGTGTATTACTACCGGACCAACAAGCTGTATTTTCTCAAAGGGCATTTGATAGATTTTGAATTGAACGACAACACACTGGCTTTTGGCAAAACGCCTGACCAAGCGCTTCGCATTGGCTCCCGGCTAATTGTTGTGGCCGGACAAGCGAAGACAGCTTCTGCCAAACGCTATCTGTTGAATAATCAGCCTTTAGTGGATTTGATAGTAGACACCAAACCGGGGAAATCCAGAAATGTCAACTATTCGACCGTAGCCTACAACAGTATCCGGTACGGCACAATAAATAGTGATGCCTCAATTGAAATATTATTCGATGCAAACAATAAGGTGATTCTTATTGCAACGTCAAACTGAGTTGACGGACTCGCAGCAGAGCAGAATTAATAATGCCGAAAAAAAGAAAGGCCCCGCGAATTAATTCGCGGGGCCTTTCTTTTTTTCGATACCGATGGGTTAGCCCAATTCGGCCAACTCCAGCCACCGTTCTTCCTTCTCACCCAGCTCTTTTTCAATAGCTCCCAGGCGCGCGCCCCAGGCCGCGAAATCCTGCGGGCTACCCGCGCCGCCGTTCAGCTTGGCAGTGATTTCCTGCTTCTCGGTTTCCAGCGTCGCCATGGCTTTTTCGAGTTGCTCATACTCCTTTTTCTCGGCGAAGGTGGCGCGGCGCTTGGCGGGCGATGGCGCTACGGCGGTGCTCACGGCTACGGGCGCGGCCAGCTTGGCGGCGGCGCGGGCAGCTTTGGCGGCCTTTTCTTCTTCCATCAAGGCGGCTTCGGTTTCGCGCTCTTCGAGGTAGTCGCGGTAGTCGGTGTAGTTACCGGGGAAGTTGAGGACGGCCCCGCCGGGCTCCAATACAAACAGGTGCTCGGCGAGGTGGTCGAGGAAGTACCGGTCGTGGCTCACGATGAGCAGGCAGCCGGTGAAGTGCAGCAGGAAGTCTTCCAGGATGTTGAGCGTGGCCAGGTCCAGGTCGTTGGTCGGCTCGTCAAGAATCAAAAAGTTGGGGTTCTTGATGAGGACGCGCAGCAATTGCAGGCGGCGCTTTTCACCGCCGCTCAGCTTGTTTACCAGCGTGTATTGCTGGGCGGGCGGGAACAGGAACAGGTTGAGAAACTGGCTGGCGGTGAGCACGTCGCCGTTGGCGAGCTCCACTACTTCGGCCACTTCCTTCACGATGTCGATGACGCGCTGGGTGGGGTCGAATTCCAGCTCGGTCTGGGTATAGTAGCCGAACACGGTGTTGGTGCCCACCTCGATGCTGCCGGAATCGGCCTGGAGCTTGCCCGTGAGCATGTTCATGAGCGTGGATTTGCCCACGCCGTTGGGGCCGACCAGCCCAATCCGGTCCTTTTTCTTGAACACGTAGTTGAAATCGTCGAGCACGGTGAGGTCGCCGAATTTCTTGGTCAGGTTGTGGGCTTCGATGATTTTGCCGCCCTGGCGGGTGGTTTTCACGCTCAGCTCAATCTGCTGCTTGTTGAGGTTGGTGCTGGCCTTTTCCTTGGTGACGTAGAAAGCGTCGATGCGGGCTTTTTGCTTGGTGCCGCGGGCCTGGGGCATGCGGCGCATCCAGTCGAGCTCCTTTTTGAAGAGCTGGCGGGCCTTTTCCACCTCCACGGTTTCGCGCATTTCGCGGTCAGCCTTTTTCTCCACGAAGTAGGCGTAGTTGCCCTGGTAGCGGTACATCTGGCCCTTGTCGAGCTCCACGATTTCATTGGCCACCTTGTCGAGAAAGTACCGGTCGTGGGTCACCATCAGCAGGGTGAGGGTGGGGGAGGAGAGGCGGTTTTCGAGCCACTCGATGGTGGCCAGGTCGAGGTGGTTGGTGGGCTCATCGAGGAGCAGCACGTCGGGCTCTTCGATGAGGACGCGGGCCAGGGCCACGCGCTTGCGCTGCCCGCCCGAGAGCTGGCTCACGTTGCGCTGGAGCAGGTCGCCGAGGATGCCGAGGCGGCCGAGAATCTGCTGCACTTGGGCTTCGTAGTCCCAGGCATTAAGGGCGTCCATGCGTTCGAGCACGCGTTGGAGGTCATCGGGCTTGTGGTCGGCGTCGTTGATGACGTGCTCGTACTCCTGGATGGCCTTGAGTGTGTCGTTCTGGCTGGCAAAGATGGTTTCTTCCACGCTCAGGCTTTCGTCGAACACGGGCTGCTGGCCCAGGTAGGTCACGCGGATTCCCTTGCGAGAGCTCACCAGGCCGGTATCAGGGGTTTCGAAACCGGCTAATATGCGCAGCAGCGTGGTTTTGCCGGTGCCGTTGATGCCCACAAAGGCCACGCGCTGGCCCAGCTGCAAGCCGAAGTTGAGGTCTTTAAACAGCCAGCGGTCGGCGTAATTCTTCGAGATATTCTCGGCGGATAACAGATTCATAGGCCGCAAAGGTACGGCCGGGGCGGGCGGGGTTGGGTAGAGGCGATGAAGCTAAAGGTAGAAGTAGCTATCAACCGTCATGATTTATAACTCGCCTTAAACTGCCGCACTGCTACCTGCAAAACCCATAATCAATTATTTAACGAAAACTCAATTCTCTGCGGCTGCGCTAACGAATTGTTTTTTAAAAAATCAAAAAGTGTGTTGTCAATTTTTGTAGTGCTCGGGATTTTATAGTAGTACTTTTTTTTAAGATACGTGTCATAATATAGGTTTATATAATGAAAATCAGCATCGCTTCCCACATAGTAGTATCTCTGATTATTACCCCAAATTGATACTAGTTGCTCTTTCGTCGTTGCAAAATAAACTTGAACAGATGAGGGCTTTATAGCAGTGTCGTATTCACGATTGTGCTGAACCAATTTGCTGCTTATACAGCCGGCCGAAATAGAGAGCCAAGTCAGAGCTATAATCTGCGCTATTATTTTCATTGTCAATGTATTATACAACTTATAAAGTGCTGGTATGTCTCAATAAATCATGCGTTCACCAAGCTTTGTCCTATCACAAATTTAGTGTAACATAACGTTTTCCAGCAGAACTAACGGCGTGGAATCTACTTTATCGCCCACAGCACCTCCACCCCCTCCCGAGGCCCCCGACACCACCCGTCGCGGCGGTAGTGCAGGTCCGCTGTGAACGACGCGTCGGCGCTTGGTTTGCCAGCCGCAAACTGTTAGCTTCGTAAAAACGTTAGGGAATTACAAAATATGTAATCGAATGGTGGTGCTGGCTAAAGCGGCGGTGAAGGAAGCGGCCATTCGATATCCCAGCTGCGCCAAGGCGCTGAATGAGTGGTACGACGTGACCCGCGCCGCCAACTGGAAGGATTTCCTGGCCGTGAAGCAGACGTATCGGAACACCGACTACGTGGCTCCTGACCGGCTGGTGTTTGACGTGTGCGGTAACCGCCTGCGGGTGATTACGCTGGTGCATTTCAGCACCCGCACGCTGTACATCCTGTTCATCGGTACGCACGCCGACTACGATAAACTCGACGTGAGCGCACTTTAACTGTATTAAACCATCTCGTTATGACCATTCGCACCGCCACCGAATACCAAGCCGCGTTGCTTGAACTGAAGCGGCTTATTACCACTGCCCCTGAAGGCGACTCGGCCATTACCACCTTGGCCGAAGCCATTGACGACTACGAAATCAGAGCCGGCCACGGTCCGGTGCGGCCCGATACGCTGATTGGCCGGCTGGAAATTGAGATGTTCAACCGCCAGCTCAACCGCAAGCAGATGGCCGAGCTGCTCGGGATTCCCGCCAGCCGCTTTAGCGACTTTCTCAACGGCAAAACCAGCGTGACCATGAGCCTAGCGAAGAAGCTCTACAAAACGCTGGATATTCCGGCCGATTTTATATTGGCAGCGGCGTAGCGAAGTAATTTACGCTGTTTATCGGCCTCTCCCGCAACTCCCGACACTGCCCGTCGCGGCGGTGGCGAAGGCCCGATGCGGAGAATAACTCATACATTCGCCGCAATATCTGCGGAGAATAACCATGTACATCTACCAGCGCCCCGAGTGGCCCCACTTCACCTGGCAGCCGGCGCGGCTGGAGCCGCTGCTGGGGGCCGTGCGGCACCAGCAAGGGCGCGTGCTGGGGCAGATGCAGGCGCGGGGCTTTGCGGTGCAGGCCGAGGCCACGCTCCAGACCCTCACGCTGGACGTGCTGAAATCCAGCGAAATCGAAGGCGAGCACCTGCCGGCCGACCAGGTGCGCTCCTCGCTGGCCCGGCGGTTGGGGCTGGACGTGGCCGGGCTGGTTCCGGCCGAGCGGCGCGTGGAAGGCGTGGTGGAAATGCTACTCGATGCCACTCAGCAATTTCAACAGGCGCTGACGGCGGAGCGGCTGTTTGGGTGGCAGGCGGCGCTTTTTCCGGCGGGGCGCAGCGGCTTGCAGCGCATCCGGGTGGGGGCGTGGCGCACGGGCAGCAAGGGGCCGATGCAGGTTGTATCGGGGGCCATGGGGCGGGAGAAGGTGCATTTTGAAGCGCCCGAAGCTGCTGTGGTAGCGGCCGAGATGCGGCAGTTTCTGCTATGGTTTAATGAGGCGAGAAGCTTGGATGCCGTGCTGAAAGCGGCGGTGGCGCACTTGTGGTTTGTCACCATTCATCCGTTTGAGGACGGGAACGGGCGGCTGGCGCGGGCCATCACCGACTTGCAGCTGGCGCGGGCCGATGGCACGGCCCAGCGCTTCTATAGCATGTCGGCCCAAATCCGGCTGGAACGCTCCGATTACTATGCGCAGCTGGAAGCAGCCCAGAAAGGCGGACTCGATATAACGGCGTGGCTGGAATGGTTTTTGGGTTGCCTGGGCCGGGCGCTGGCTGCCACCGAGCAAACGCTGACGAAGGTGCTGGATAAAGCCCGATTCTGGGAGCAGCACGCGCCGAAGCAGTTCAACGCCCGGCAGCAGAAGCTGCTCAATCTACTGCTGAATGGCTTTGAGGGGAAGCTCACTTCCTCGAAATGGGCGACGATTGCTAAATGCTCGCAGGATACGGCCGGGCGCGACATTCAGGCGCTGATGGCGCAGCAGATTCTGGTGAAGGAGTCGGCCGGGGGGCGAAGCACCTCTTATCGGCTGCGGGAGGAATCAGATAGCCAGCGGTCGGCGTAATTCTTCGAGATGTTCTCGGCGGATAACAGATTCATAGGCCGCAAAGGTACGGCCGGGGCGGGCGGGGGCTAATTCTGGCTCTGAAACCCAATGCCTGTTGCCCTCATCTATTACATTAGCAGCGCCATGAAGCCAATATTTCCAAAAGGAATCGTTTTGTTCGCCTGCTACTTTCTGGTGAGCAGTTGCTTGGTTAAGATGCCATACAAGAGCCATACGCAATTGATTTCCAAAACTGATGACACACAACCCTTCATCGAAATTGTGTTGGAGAAACCCGTGTTTGGGGGGCCTGTTCCTGATGACCTCAAAGGCCTCAAAAAAATAAAGCACACTAAGAACTACGTGCTTACCATGGACTTTCACACAAAAGATATCCAGTATAAACGTCTTGATTCTATTCGTTTTGAAATCAGCGATGAGGAAAAACAGGCTATTGCATCGGGCACATTGCCTATTTTTTATGGTGAACTAAGCCGGCGGCTATACTCGCCTGAAGTACACCGTGCTCAATGCACTACGCAGCCGGATATTGTGCTCGGAAAGCAGCGCGGAAACCTTGTGGGCAATTTCATTATTTACGCAACTGATGTGAATAATCAGCTGGTATCAATAGCCATGAATAATCGCACTCTGATTGACCATAAATTCAGCATTGGTCGACTTTTTTAAGAAGGACTGGTCCGTGCGGACAGGTAGCTTCCCAAGCTCCTCCAGCTGCCCCCGACACTGCCCGTCGCGGCGGTTGCGAAGGCCCGTTGCGCCGCTGTTTAAAAATTAAGCTGCGCTTGCAGCCGCAACAGGCCGCCGCGCTGCCGGTTGTCGGGCCGCTGGAAGTCCTCGAAGCGGCGCGAGGACAGTGTGTACATGGCCACGAACTCGAAGCTGTTGAGCGGCTGCCACTCCACGCCCAGCTCGGCTTCGCGCACGGAGTGGCTGCGGGCGTCGCGCTCGTGCTTTTTGCCACCTTCGTAAAATTGGGCGCGCACAAACGGGTAGAACTGCTGCTTCTGGTAGCGCAGCCGATAGTTGAGCAGCACGTAGCCGCCGTGGAGGCGTCGGGTTTCGATGCTGTCGGTGCGGGGGTTGAATTCCTGGCCCCGGCCCACGTTGTACTCGGCCTGCACCCCGAACGGCTGCGGGTAGAGCACCAGCGTGGCGGCCACGCGCTGGTCGGGGTAGCGCAAGTCGGGGCGGTGCTTTACGTTGGCCGTCAGCTGGTCCCGGGCCACCACGAACTCACCGCTGTAGGCTTGCAGAGCAGGCTATATGATGTGCCGGCCCAGCAGCAGCGGGTAGCTGAAGCGGGCCACCACGTGCTGCTGGTTGTTGAGCTCGGCGCGGTTGGCCGTTTGGCCATTGAACACCCCGAGGCCCAGCACGCCGTAGTCGCCCGAGCCCTTCAGGCCCTCTTTTACCAAACGGGCAAAGCGCTGGCGTACGGCAGTGGGTGCCCAGTAGAAAAACGCACCCAAATCCCGCTCGTTGGAAAAAGCACTGTTTAGGGCGTCGGCCCGGTCAAGGGGCAGCCGGTTTTGGCTCGACTGCATGTTCTCGAATCCGAAGGGAATTTTGCTCTGGCCCAGTCGAATGCGGTATTGGCTGGTTTTGTCGAGCCCCACGTCGAAATAGGCGTCGCGCAGCTGGCCGAAATTCAGCGACGTGCTGCCGCTGGGGGCGCTCGCAAAATCGGGCTGAATGTAGAAATATACCCGCTCGTGCAGCTGTCCGAAGAAGATGATGCGTACCCGGCGCAGCGAGATGCCGCCGTTGTTGCCCCACGACCGGTCGCACTGCTCACAGCTCAGGTCCGGGTTGGTTTCTAGCAGGCGGTTGTAGCGCGCCTGCACGTACCCGCGGATGGCAAAGGTTTCAAACCAGGCCTTGGCCGGGGCGGGTGCCCGGGCCGACGAGTCGGAGGGTTGACTATGAGCAGCACTGGCTATCAGGACCAGGATGATGATTAACAGATTTCTCATTTATTGACCGCGCTGCCTCAACCAGGCCCGCACATTTTTACCAAAAGTTTACCGCTGTGTGAGGACAATATTACGCCTCCCTCCCCCAGCCCATTGCTAGTCCCGGCACCAGTGCCGGGACCGTGGCCCTGCGCACGCCCATAGTTTGCCAGGCCCGCAACGACGCCGGGTTCCGCAAAGATGAAATCCACGCCACCACCGGCCCACAGCTGATGCGCGACGTGGCCAGCGATACGCATTTTGTGGCCCGCGGCTGCACCGTGCGCATGGCCCCGGCAGCAGGTTGGTCGCCGCAGCTTCCGCAACGTCGCCCGTCGTAACAGCAGCACCCGCTGAGCTTTTGCTCAACGCCAGTACCGCTTACAACCCGCTGCCCTTCGGCACCTCCAACCCCCAGTTCCGGCCTTTCTCCACGGCGGGCACGCCGCGTTCCAGCCACACGGGGGCGGGTGCGCCTTTCAGGTAGTGGTCGAAGAACTGCAGCTCGCGAATCGAAATGTCCTTGCGGTTTTCGCGCTTCACCAGGTTGTGGGCCTCGCCGTTGTATTGCAGCAGCCACACGGGCTTGCCCAGGCGGCGCAGGTCGGTGAACATTTCGATGCCCTGGTACCACGGCACGGCCCCGTCGGCATCGTTCGACATGATGACCACGGGAGTCTGCACCTTGGGCAGCTGGAATAGCGGCGAGTTGCGGATGTAGAGGTCGGGCTTTTCCCAGAGCGTGCCGCCGATGCGGCTCTGGGTGCGCTCGTACTGGAACTGCCGGCTCATGCCCGATTCCCAGCGGATGCCGCCGTAGGCCGAGGTCATGTTCACGACCGGCGCGCCCGCCCAGGCGGCGGCGTACATGTTGGTCTGGGTGATGAGATAGGCCACCTGGTAGCCGCCCCAGCTCTGGCCCTGAATGCCAATGTGCGCGGCATCAACCCAGCTGTTTTTCTTCAGCTCCTCCACGCCGGAGTTGATGAATTCCACGGCCGATGGGCCGGGCTCGCCGATGGTGTAGCTGATATCGGGCGTGAACACCAGGTAGCCGTTGCTGGCAAACAGGGCAATGTCGAGCTTCGAGGGCGACGGCGCGGGTGCCTGGTACCGGTAGATGCCGTCCGACAGCTTTTCGTAGAAATACGCCACCATCGGGTATTTCTTGTTTGGGTCGAAATTTTCGGGCTTATACAGCACGCCCGTGGCCGGGTAGCCTTTTGGGGTGGTCCAGTGCACCAGCTCGGCCGTGAACCAGTTGTAATCCCGCTGCTGGGCGTTGATGGCGCTGAGCGTAGTTTCCTTTTTAAAGTCGCTGCTCACGTACACGTCGGCCGGCTGGCTCACGCTGGACTTGGTGTAGACGAAGTTGCGGGCGTTTTTGGCCTGGGCAAGGTTCGAGTAGCTCATGGGGGCCATCACCACCAGCTCCGGGCTTTTGGTGCTGGCAATGCCTTTTCGGTAGTAGCCCCAGGTTTTGTCCACCTCGTTCTGCACCTGCAGCAGCAGCTCGTCTTTGGGCTCGATGAACTTCTGTTTATCCACCGGAATGCGGTAGCGGAACTTCAATTTGTTTTTGCGCCCCACCCCAGTGGTGAAATTCACGGCCACGCCGGTTTTGGGGTTGATTTTCCAGATATCGTACCGGTCGTAAATCAGCACGGCCTCGTCGTTTTTCGTCCAGGCGGCCACGCCGTAGGGCTCGGGGTCGGTGGGCGAGTCGTTTTCTTCGTCGGTGAAGGACACGCCCGCTTTTTGGGTCAGGTTAACGGTTTGGCGCGTGGCCACCGCGAAGGCAAACCAAGCCTTGGCCGCGTCGTCGTACCACACGGCGTAGTCGCCGTGCGGCGAAATCTGGAAGCGGCTTTTAGCGGCCCTGGGATTGATGGCAATTCGGTCGCCGGTGCGCGTCGAAACCAAATAGGCTTGCTTGCGGGTGCTGCCTTCCCACTGCATCGAAATCCGCTTGGCGGTGTCCGTCACGGCCAGCACGTATTCGGCGTTGGTATTCTCGGCCAGGTAGGAATCGCGCAGGTATTCGTCTTCGAGCTGAATGAATTTGTTGGCCTGTTTGGGGTAAATCACCGCCTGGTAATTCCGCTGCAGGTCCTTCTTCAGCGTTTTGAGCTGCATGGGCTGCAGGTAGTCGTCCTTGTAGTTCCAGATGTCGAGCTTGGCGTGCTCAAAGTCCACCAGCGTCGTGTCCTGCGGAATGGGGTCGGGCGCGGTGCCGAAAAACAGCTTCTCGCCGTTTTCACTAAACACGATTTTGCCAAAGCCATTCGGCGACCAGCCCGTTTTCAGGACCTTGTCGCCGGGCCGCACCAGGATGGCCGCGCTGTCGGCCCCGAAGTCGGAATAATACAGGCTGAACGGCTTCACCAGCGTTTTTTCGGCGTGCTTCTCGGCGGTGAAGGCCAGCTGCCGGCCCGCGTCGTCAAACGCCAGGTTCTTGTACACGCCCTTGCCCGTGCTCAGCGTTTTGAGGCTGCCCGCGGCTAAATCGAACGCGAACAAGCCCGATTGGACGTCTTTGCTGGTCTTCGGGGCCAGCACGGCAAACGCCGTCCTGTTGCCCAGCTTGCTTAGCTGATACTCGGTCACCGCGGCGAATTCGCGCGCTTTGCCGGTTAGCAGGTTCAGTACGGTGAGGGGTGCCCCGGCTTTGTTGGCCTCCAGCAGGCCGTCGGTAAGCTTCTTCAGCGTATCGGCCGGGGCCTTGGCTTTGGTGTCCTTCACCAGCGGCTTGGTGCCCAGGAAGGCCAGCACCGACGCCTTCTCGGCCAGCTGAAACGACTTCACGTTGGCGTATTTGGTGAGCTTGCCGGTTTCCAGGGCGTAGATGCCCAGCGAATCCTTGGGCATGTCGTCGGGCTTTTTCTTCTTGATTCTGGCCTGGCGCACCAGCTGGTAGGGCGGCTTGATGGGGAACACCACGAAGCGCGAATCAGCCGAGAACACGGCCGAGTCGCCGCGGCTAATCTGGGCCAGCGGGCGGTTGGCGGCCGTTTTGATGTGCAGTGTGCCATCGCCCTGCTGGGGTTTCACCTGAAACAGCACGTACTTGCCGTTGCTGCTTATTTTCTGGTTCGCAACGCTTTCCCAACTATCGTACACCGAGTGGTCCAGCGGTTTTTTGGCGACTTGCTGCGCCACTGCGGGGTGCAGGCAAACGAAGCAGGCGAGGAGCAGCAGGAGTTTGGGCATGGGTATAATGGGATTATTCCCAAATATACTCCGCCCGTGGGCTCGCTTCCCGCCCCACACCAAGCCGTTCGGCAGTTGCCGGGCAGTGAGTCCATGCCAGTCTTAACCCGCCGGGGCAAGGGTAAAGCACGAGTGGTTGAGCGTAGCGGCAGCCCGACCCGAAACGGGTGCAGAACCACGTACTCCAACAGAATGCCGGCATCGGTCACCGGCCCGCCCCACTCGTGGGCATGGTAGGCGCGGGTGAACTCGTCGTGGCTGAGCTGCGGGCCGGGCATCATGCCGTAAAGCAAGCCAAGCCGCCGCAGATTCCACCTAAATGGACGTGTCGGCCCGCCGTCTTAACCCGATGTTTGAACCATCTCCAGGCGGAGCGCGGCGCAGGTAAGGTCAGATGAAAGCTTTTAGCGGACCGTAATTCCAGCCAAACAATTATCTCGCAGCAGGTCGTCCCCGATGCGGATTGTTTGTAATGCGACTCACCGAACCCAGTGGGGCGGTCACACGCGAGTTGATGAGTTCCTGCCGCAGCTGCAGCAAGTGGGCCTGGCGCTCGGCCTGTTTACGCGCAACGTACGCTTGGTACGCCTGTTCGAAAGCTGTATTCATGCTGAAATGTAGGAATAAATAATAAATATTCGGTGAATTTTTATTATTTATTTTCGCCAACCCGCCTGCGACCGCCTAGAATGCAGTTTATCCTTCGGCGCGCAATACTTCCAGCGGCGAGCGGCGTAGCACGTCGCGGCTATTGAGCAGGCCGATGCCCGCCGTGAGGGCCGTGACCAGCGCCGCCAGACCCAGCAGCGGCAGCACCGCCGGCCCGAAGCTGGCCTCGAACACCCACACCGCCAGCGCCCAGGCCGCCAGCACCGCCAGCCCGATGCCTGCCAGCGCCGCCAGCAGCCCCAGCAGGCCGTATTCGACCAGCGTGATGCGCAGGATTTGGGCCCGGCTGGCCCCCAGCGTGCGCAGCAGCACGCTTTCGCGCACCCGCTGGTAGCGACTGATGACGACCGAGCTGCTCAGGACCAGCAGCCCGGTGAGGATGCTGAACCCGGCCATGAAGCGGATGACGAAGGAGATTTTATCGACGATGTCGTTCAGCGTGTTCAGAATCAGGCCCAGGTCGATGGCCGACACGTTGGGGAACTGCCGCACGAGCTGTTGCTCCACCGCGGCCAGCGCTGCCGCGCTGCCCGTGCGCGTGAGCACCACCTCAAACTGCGGGGCCTGCTCCAGCACTCCGGCCGGGAAAATCACCAGGAAGCTGGGCTGCACCCGGCTGCGGTCAATTTCCCGCGTACCGCCAATGATGGTGCGCATGGGCGCGCCCTGCACGTTGAAATCGAGTGTGTCGCCGAGGCTGAGCTTGACGCGCTCCAGGTAGCCGCTCTCCACCGAGATGCGCGGAATTTTATCGGGGCCAATGATGGGCGGGGTGCCGGAAGTAAGCTTTTCGGAGGAGTTCAGCGAGTCGCGGTAGGTCACGCGGTACTCGCGGGTGAGGGCCCAGGCGGGAATGCCCCGGGCCGTATCCTTCTTGATGATGGAAACCGACGTGCCGTTGATAGCCGTCAGGCGCATGGTCACGATGGGCACGCGCTGGAGCACGGGCAGCTTTTGGGCCGTCAGTAGCGCCTCCACGCCGGCGCGCTGCTCGGGCTGAATATCAAACAGCACCAGGTTGGCCGCTGATTTCTGCCCGGCAATCTGTACCCGGCCCAGCAGCATAGCCTGGGTGAGGAAAAGCGTGGCCAGCAAAAAAGTGCCCAGCCCGATGGACGTCACCAGGGTCAGCGTCTGGTTTTGGGGCCGATACAGATTCGCCAGGCCCTGCCGCCACACGTAGCCCCAGCCGGCCGGGAAAAAGCGCCGGACAGCCGACATCAGCAGGCGGCCCAGGCCGGCCAGCGCCGCGAACGCCGCCAGCAGCCCCGCCCCGAAGCCCAGGGTAAGTTTCCAGTCGCGGGTTTGCCCGTAGGCGAAAGCCAGAATGAACAGCCCAATCACGCCAATCACCACGCCCCGCAGCGGGTCGGGCGCGGCCGTGTCGTCCTCAAACGCCGTGCGCAGCACCCGCAGCGGCGACACCCGCCGGATGCTCAGCAGCGGCAGCAGCGCGAAGAGCACCGCCATCAACAGGCCCGTGACCAGGCCCGTGGCAATGGCCGCCCACGACACGCTCACGGTAATATCCACCGGCAGGAAATCGCCCAGTACCCGCGGGAGCAGCCCTTGCACGGCCGCCCCCAGGCCCGCGCCCAGCACCGCGCCCACCAGCCCGAGGCCGGCCGTTTGAATCAGATAAATAAGCAGCGCCTGCTTCCCGCTGGCTCCCAGGCAGCGCAGCACAGCCACGGCGGCCAGCTTTTCGCGCACGTAGAGGTTCACGGCGCTGGCCACGCCCACACAGCCCAGCAGCAGCGCCACAAAGGCCACCAGGCTGAGGTAGCGGGTGAGGTCGGCGAAGGCGCGGCCGGTGCTTTGCTGGCGGCTGGCCACGGTATCGGTGTCGATGTCGGCCGCGTCGAGGCGGGCCTGCAGGGGCTTGATTAGGGCCGCCACGCTGGTGCCCGGCGCAAACTGGTAGCTGCGGGTGTATTTCACGCGGCTGCCGCGCTGCACCAGGCCGGTGGCCGTGACCTGGCCCAGCGGCAAAAACACCGTGGGCGCGACCGCCGTGGTGATGCCCGACTGCCCCGGCGTCTTCAGCACCCGCCCGATGATGGGCAGCGTGACCTGCCCTACCTGCACCGAATCGCCGATTTTGGCCCCGAACTGCACTAGCAGCGCATCGTCAACCAGCGCGCCGGGAGCAGCGGTGGTATCGGCGAAGCGTTGGGCGGCAGCTTTGGGTTCCGTGTCCCAATCGCCGTAGAAAAAGCCGCCATCCCGCGCCCGCACCTGGGCCAGCCGCGTGCCCCGGCCCGGCCGGAACTGCACCAGCGAGGCAAAGGAAACTTCCCGCGTCCGGGTCGTGCCAAGCCGACGCAGCGCGGGCTCCAGCTTGGGCTCGAAGGGTTGGTTGGCGCTCAGCACCAGGTCGGCCCCGAGCAATTCCCGTGCCTGCTCGCTGATGCTGCGGGCCAGGTTGTCGCCAAAGGAATTGATGCCCACCAGCGCCGCGATGCCCAGAATAATGCTGGCCATAAAGAGCAGCAGCCGCGCCCGGCTGCGGCGGCTGTCGCGCCACGCCATACGGAAAAGCCAGGAGGTGTCATTCATTGTTGGGACGATGTTAGGCGGATGACTCCCCTCCTTGGTAAGGAGGGGATGTTTCAGCAAAGCTGAAACGGGGGTGGTTGAATCGTTGGACGATACCCGAACGAATGTTTGCACGAACCAGCAGCGAGCCGTTCAACGCCACCCTGCGGTGCCACCACCCCAGCCGGCGCTGCGCGTCGGCATCCCCTCCTTGGTAAGGAGGGGAGTAAGTTTTATCAGCTCAGCACTGCCTCCACCACCTTGCCGCCGCGTAGCCGCAACGTGCGCTGCGTCTTGGCGGCCAGCTCCAAATCGTGCGTCACCAGCACCAAAGTGGTTCCAGCTTCCCGATTCAATTCAAATAATAAATTCACCACCCGCTCGGCGGTGTCGGGGTCGAGGTTGCCGGTGGGCTCGTCGGCGAAGAGCACGGCGGGGCGGTTGGCGAAGGCGCGGGCCAGGCTCACGCGCTGCTGCTCGCCGCCCGAGAGCTGGGCGGGGTAGTGCCCGGCGCGGGCGGCCAGGCCCACGCGGCCGAGCAGCTCCAGGGCGGTTTTGGTGGCGCCGCGCTGGCCGCGCAGCTCCAGCGGTACCAGCACGTTTTCGAGGGCCGTGAGGGTAGGCAAGAGCTGAAAATTTTGGAAGATGAAGCCGACGTGCTGGTTGCGCACGGCGGCGCGCTCGTCCTCGTTCAGGTTGTCGAGTTGAATGTTATTGAGCCACACGCTGCCCGAAGTGGCTCGGTCCAAGCCGGCGCAGAGGCCTAACAGCGTGGTTTTGCCCGAGCCCGAGGGGCCGACGATGGCGAAGGTGTCGCCAGCCTGGAGGTCGAAGCTGACGGCGTGTAGCACCGTGAGCGGCTCGCCGGCGCTAACGTAGGTTTTGGTGAGGTTATCGACGCGGAGGATGGACATGTAATAGGGTAGGAGGGGATGGGGGTAGGAGGGTAGGAATGTATGGGCAAGAAGAACGTCATGCTGAGCTTGTCGAAGCATCTCTACCGCTTCGTTGGAACGGCTTGAACGAAGCGGTAGAGATGCTTCGACAAGTTCAGCATGACGTTCTTAATTGTAAAACGAGCGTGGGCATCACATTATGGCAGCTATTGGCGTACGCTCGCTTCACAACCGCGCCGCCGCCCGTTCGTTACCTAAGACGTTGAAACCGGCGGCATGTTTTCCGGCTTTACGGTTTCGTGCCTCAAACACTGCTTATGAAATTCCTGCATTTGCCCTTCGCCGCCCTGCTGGGCCTGGCCCTCACCGCCTGCAATTCCGGCCCCACGGCCGAGCCGCCGGTTGCTTCACAAACGCCCGCCACGCAAGCGCCAGCCGCCGCAAAAGTGACGAGCAAGCGCCTGCTTTTTTTCGGCAACAGCCTCACGGCCGGCTATGGCGTGGAGCCGGAGCAAGCCTTTCCCGCGCTGATTGGCGATAAAATAGACTCCCTCAAACTGGGCTATGAGGTGATAAACGCCGGCCTGAGCGGCGAAACCACCGCCGGCGGCCGCAGCCGCGTGGGCTGGATATTGCGCCAGCCGGTAGACGTATTCGTGCTGGAGCTGGGTGGCAACGACGGCCTGCGCGGCCTGCCCCTCACGGCTACCCGCGCCAACCTGCAAGGCATCATCGACACGGTGCGGCGGCGCAGTCCCAAGGCCCAAATCGTGCTGGCCGGCATGCAGATTCCGCCCAATCTCGGCCAAGCCTACGCCCGTGATTTCAAAGCCGTTTACCAGGAAATCGCCACTAAAAACAAGCTGGTGCTGATTCCCTTCCTGCTCGAAGGCGTGGGCGGCGACCGGAAGCTGAATCAGCCCGATGGCATTCACCCCACGCCCACCGGGCACCGCATAGTGGCCCGCACGGTGTGGGCGGTGTTGCAGCCGGTGCTGAAGTAGGGTGGTTTAGGGTGGTTTAGGGTGGTTTAGGGTAGGAGGGTAGGAGGGTAGGAGGGTAGGAGGGTAGGAGGGTAAGAGGGTAGGACAAACTCACATTCCCTCTTACCCTCCTACCCGCTTACCCGCTTACCCTCTTACCCTCACATTCTTCTGCCCTAAATCACCCGCACCACGTCCACGTTCACTTCGTCGCGCAACAGCTCCAGGTTGCGGTAGGTGCGGGGGCGGCCGTCGTCGGTGCTGAGGTCGGGCAGGGCATCGCGGGCGGCATCGAGGGTGAGCTGGGTGAGCTTGCGCTCGCCGAGGTAGATGGCCACGGGCCGGCCCCGGCGGGCGTCGTGCGTGGCCAGCGCCTGGTCAATCTCAGTTAAAATAGTGCTCATGGATGGGGAGCGAGCTTGGTGGGGGCGGAAATATAGCGAGGGTTTTCAGGAAACAGGAAATTGAATATATAAACGGCAGCCGCGCACCCGGCCTACCTTTGCCGCATGACTACTGCTGTTGCTTCCGAGGCCGCTGGTGCGGCCGCGGCCCTGGCCGCCCGGCCCATTGGCATGTTCGACTCCGGCATTGGCGGCCTCACGGTGGCGCGGGCCGTGGCCCGGCGCTTGCCCCACGAGCGCATCGTGTACTTCGGCGATACCGCCCATCTGCCCTACGGCGACAAAAGCGCGGCCGCCATCCAGGCCTATTCCGTCAAGATTTGCGACCTGCTGCTGCGCCAGAACTGCAAGCTGATTATGATTGCCTGCAACTCGGCCTCGGCCGCCGCCTACGAGCTGGTGCGCGAGTACGTGGGCAGCAAAGCGCGGGTATTGAACGTGATTGACCCCATTGTAGCGCACCTGGGCCGGGCGTATGCGGGGCGCCGCGTGGGCCTCATCGGCACGAAGCAAACCGTGAATTCCAACGTGTATAAGAAGAAAGTCGACAACCTCGACGCCGCCGTGGAGTTGCACTCCCTGGCCACCCCGCTGCTGGTACCGATGATTGAGGAAGGCTTTTTCAAAAATTCCATCAGCGACGACATTATTGGTGCTTACCTGAGCAACGCTGCTCTGGCCGATATCGACGCGCTGGTGCTGGCCTGCACGCACTACCCGCTCATCAAGGAGCAGATTGCGCGCTTCTACGCCGGTCAGGTCGACGTGCTCGATGCCTCTGACGTGGTAGCGGCCGATGCCGAAGCCTACCTGGCGGCCCACGGGCTGCTGGCTCCGGCTTCGGCCACGCCGCCGGCGCACCATTTCTACGTGTCCGATTTCACCCGCTCATTTGAGGAAAGCACGCGGCTATTCTTCGAGCAGGAAGTCCATCTGGAGCACTACCCGCTCTGGGAGTAAGGTGACGCTTTGGAATCACTGGCGAACCGACAAGTGGGCGCGCCAAGGCAAGGTCATAAATCCGTAACCTGCCGAGTGGGGGCAGGCCGCTATCTTTGAGGCATGTTTGGGCAGTTGACTGCATTTCGAAAATTCACTTTTTAAACCTTCCTCTTTTACTCTTTTTCCCTTCATATGAAGCACTTTTTCACGACGCGGTTGCTGGCTTGTCTGGCAACGCTACTGCTGCTCCTACCCCTGATGGGGCAGGCGCAGAACCTAACCCAGGCCGATTTCACCGGCGTCATCGTGCCGCAGTACACCAGCAGCGGCACGGCCACGCGGGTGCCGGTGCTGTTCCGGGCCACGGTCAGCAACCTCACCCCCAACACGCTCTACCGCTACTTCAACCAGGCCGGTATCAGCACCGACTTGGGTACGGCCAACTCGGGTGCTGGCAACCCCCTGCTCATCACCCCCGGCGCTACGCCCGCCGCCACTGCTTACGCTTACACCAGCACGGCCAGCCTGACCACCGCCGGCAACTACGGCACGTTCACCACCAGCGCCACCGGTACGTACACCGGCTGGTTTGGCTTTCTGAACACCGGTAATGCCCGCTTCACAGCCGGCAATACCGTGTATGCCACCATCGTGCTAGCCCCCGATGCCACGCCCACGGTAATCGAGAAGCGCCTGGCCCTCGACCAGACCCTGACCGCGCTGGCCCTCGGCACCGGCACCACCGCCACCGATGCTACCGGCTTTAAAGGCAGCTCGTCGGCCACCCCGAAAAACCTGGTGGCCGTGTACGACAACGTGGCCGGCACCGGCCGCCCCCTGGGCCTGACCGTAGTGGAAGCCATTGCCGCTACCGGTGCTGCCGTAGCCAGCGTGCCGGCCTACTACACCACTGCTGCCGGCGACTGGAATACCCTTATCCCCAACGTATTGCCCAGCGGTGTGCGCCGCGTAGAGCAGCGTTCGGTGGTTGACGGTACTTTGGTCGGCTGCGCCTCCGATGCCGACGGCATCTGGCCCAGCGGCGCAAATACGGTGAACCCCGTAACGGGCCTCACCGCCGTAGTGCTCACCGCCACCGATGCCCCGCTGAACACCAGCGCCTGCGGCACCGCGCCCACCGCTACCATCACCGCCACGCCCGCCAGCCTCACCGCTTTCTCCACGGTAGTGGGCACGCCTTCGGCTACCCAGACCGTGACCGTGGGCGGAACTACCCTTACCGCTGGCCTGGTGGTGACGGCCCCGGCCGGCTACGAAGTTTCGCTGAGCGCCACCACGGGCTTCGCCGCTTCGGTGACCGTAGCCCAGACGGGCGGTGCCGCCGCCAGCACGCCCGTATATGTTCGTTTGGCTGGCACCACTGCCGGCCCTTTCACTGGCAACGTGACCGTGGCCAGCACCGGCGCTACCACCCAGAACGTGGCCGTGACCGGCACCGTGACCACGGCCGCCACCCCCGTGCCCACCATCACGAGCTTCACGCCCACCAGCGGCCCGGTGGGTACTACCGTAACCGTAACGGGTACGGACTTCACCGGCGCAACCGGCGCTACGCTCAACGGCCTGGCCGTAACTAACTTCATGGTGATGGGCGCTACTTCGGTGATGTTTGATGTGCCTACCGGCGCTACCAGCGGTACTATCACCGTGACCACCCCCGGCGGCACGGCCACGAGCACCGGCACCTTCACGGTATCAGCTCCGGTGGTAATCCCCACCATTACGTCCCTCACGCCCAGCGCCCAGGTGGCGGGCGGTGCGGCCGTTACCCTCACCATCGCGGGTACGGGCTTCACGCCGGCTTCCACGGTGAGCTTCAACGGCGTGAGCTACGCCCAGACCAGCAGTACGGCAACGTCGCTGGTAGTTACCATCCCGGCCAGCGCCGTGGCCACGGCCGGCAATTACGCCGTGACCGTGACGAACACGGCCGGCACGTCGAACATCAACACCTTCACGGTGAGCAACCCGAGCACGGCCGGCGCTTATGAGAACTTCGAAACCGGCACCAAGACCAGCTACGCCGCGGCTTCCGTCACGCTCGCCAGCGGTGCCTGGACGTTCTCGGATGCTCTCATCGGCACCACGTTCTCCGACCGTTTCAACGGCCTGAAATCGGCTCGTATCCGCGCCGGCTTCATCCGCATGGATTTCGATAAAACCACCGGTGCCGGCACGGTTATCGTGAACGCGGCCCTGTACGGCATTGACACGGGTGCTTCGTTCATCCTCGAAAAATCGACCGATGGCGGCGTAACCTTCACCACCGTACCCGGTGCCCCCGCTACGCTCACCAACACGCTCACGCCCTACACCTTCACGGTGAACCAGGCTGGCAACGTGCGTTTCCGTATCACCAACACGCTGGCTACCACGGTGCGCATCAGCATTGATGACATTTCCATCTCGAACTTCACGGCCCCGGCCAACCCGGTGCCGACCATCACCAGCATCACGCCGAACACGGCCGTAGTAGGCTCCACTCCAACGGTAACGGTTACCGGCACGGGCTTCACCGCTGCTTCGGTAGTGAACGTAGACGGTGCGCCCATCCCCAGCACCTTCGTTTCGGCTACGCAGCTGACGGGTACGGTACCGGCCGGCGCTCCGGCCGGCACCTACAGCGTGACGGTATTTAACCCCACCCCCGGCGGTGGTACTTCCAACGCCGTGACGTTCACCCTGACCAACCCTGTGCCCACCATCACCAGCTTCACGCCTACCTCGGGCGGCCCCGGTACCACGGTGACCGTCACGGGCACCAACCTGCTCGGTGCCACGGCTATCCGCATCGGTACGTTCAACGTGCCGAACTATACGGTGGTATCGGCTACCAGCATCACGTTCGTAGTGCCCAACGGCACGGGCAGCATCAGCGGTACCATCGCGGTGGTAACGCCCGGCGGCACGGCCACCAGCGCCACGCCTTTCAACCTGGTGTCGGCCACGCTGGCTACCCAGGCCCTGCCCGGCCTCACGGTGTTCCCGAACCCGGCTACTGACCGCATCACGGTTGTGCTGCCGTCGGTGGCTACCGCTACGGTAGCCCTGCGCGACCTGACCGGCCGCATCGTGCTGGCCCCCGCAACCCTCGCGGCCAACCACGAGGTGCGCCTGCCCGCCAGCCTGGCGGCCGGTGTGTACCTGCTCGAGGTTCGTCAGGGCTCGGTAACGGCCGTGCGCCGCGTCGAGAAAAACTAGTCGAACTCCGGTTTGCAAAAAAGGAGGCTTCTGCTATGGCAGGGGCCTCTTTTTTTGTGGCTATTAAGTTACTTGATTATTGAGTTATCAGAATGATATAGAGATGCATACCTTTCGTATTGACCTTCACGGCAAGTGGTTGATGCGTGGACGGCATCTACCGCATTTTGGGTAGGTCTTAGGTTAGGTCGTGGGGTAGTTGGGTCGGAACTTTGGTAGTGGCTAATAACGGCCCTGCCTGTCGTTGAGCGGCCCTAAAAGTGGGCTTCCGATATACAGTAGAGAACCAAGGAGCAGGATTTTACCCTGCCACCTGTTTCCGACTGCTTATCTGGCAATGAGCAAGTGTTTCACCCACGGTTACCGCTTAGTTAGGGCGGCCTATTTTCGAATTCCCCATGAAAAAACCTTACCCTTCCGCGCCTACCGGCGGCACTTGGTATACCGTGGGGCTGCTGGCGCTGCTGTTGGGCCTGGCTGTCCCCGGCCAGGCCCAGGTATTTTACCTCACGGCGAGCAGCGGCGGCAGCAACCCCGGCGGCACCACTACCAGCGACGACGCCCTGACGCGTATCGACTACGACGGCACCAACCCCGTGGTCATCGCCTCGGCCATCACCGGCTCGCCTTTCCTGCTGGCGCTCGACGGCGACGCCACCCGCGCCTTCGTCTACGAGTCGGAGCCCGCCAACCGCTCCATCAAGGTGCTGAATATGAGCACCGGAGCCCTTATTCGCTCCTTCGCGGTGAACGGCGCCGTTACGGCCATGCGCTACGACGCGGCGGCCGACTACCTCTACTACCTCACCGCAGGCCCCGACGACGCGGTGGTGGAAGCCGCCGACGCGCTGAGCCGCGTGCGTGCCGACGGCACCGGTACCCAGGTGCTCAAGGCGTCGCTGGCTGCGGCCCCGCAGCTGCTGGTGTTGAACGTGGGCGGCGGGGAGCTGTATTTCTACGACGACGCCCCAGGCGCGCGGGCCATCAACGCCCTGAACTTTTCGAGCTACGCACCGACGCGCACCACGGCTGTGGTAGAGCACGCAACGGGCCTGGAGTACGACCAGGGCTCGAACTTCATTTACTACCTCACGTCCGGCGTGTCGAACGCCCAGAACGCGGCCGATGCCCTCCGCCGTTTCCGGCCCGATGGCAGCGGTGCCGCCCTGGTGGCCTCGTCCGTCACCAACTCGCCGCGGCACCTGGGGCTGGATGCGGGCAACAACCGGGCATTTATCTACGAAGGCCAAACCGTGAGCCGGGGCATTCGGGTGATTAGCCTGACCAACGGGGCGCAAATCGGCAACTACCCCGTCGGCAGCGACATCACGGCCCTGGCCACGCCCACGGTGGCCACCGTGGTGACGGGCGCGGCCAGCGCCCTCACCTCAACATCGGCCATCCTCGGCGGCACCGTTACCCAAACCGGCGGCGCGGGCGTCACCGAGCGCGGCGTGGTGTACAGCGCCTCCAACGTGGTGCCGGCCATTGGCAGCGCCACGCAGCTGGTCATCGGCAGCGGCACGGGCAGCTTTTCGGCCACCGCATCGGGGCTCACGCTTTCCACCACCTACTATGTGCGGGCCTATGCCATCAGCACGGCCGGCACGGCCTACAGCAGCGTGGTTGCTTTCACTACCACCGGCCCCGTGGCCATCTGGAACGGCAGCGTGAGCACCGACTGGTTCGATGCCAATAACTGGACCGGGGGCGTGCCCACCCCGACGCTCGATGCCCGGATTCCGGCCGGTGCCCCGCGCTACCCGCTGCTCACGGTCGGCGTACCCACCGCCAAAACCCTGACCCTGGACGCCGACGGCCAACTGAACCAGAGCGGCGCCACGCTCGATTTGAAAGGCGCCTTCGTAATTAACGGTGCCTACACCGCCACCGGCGGCACAGTGGCGCTGAGCGGAGCGGCCGCACAGGCCGTGGGCGGCACCCGCGAGGCCCGCTTCTGGAACCTGAGCGTGGGCGCCGCCGGGGCCATGCTGAGCGGGACAGCCGCCCTGCAGCGGGTACTGACTCTGGGGGCTAACCTGAGCACCAACGGGAATGCTTTCACCTTGCTCTCCGGGCCGGGCGGCACGGCGCTGGTGGTGAACAGCAACGGGGTGGTGAACGGCGACGCCATCGTGCAGCGCTACCTCGACCCCCGCCTGAACCCGGGCCTGGGCTACCGCCACTACAGCGCGCCAGTGCGCAACACCACCGTGGCCGACCTGGTCACGGCCGGCTTCGCGCCGGTGCTGAACAGCGCTTACAACACTTCGCCCACGCCCGGTGCCGTGACACCCTTTCCTACCGTGTATGGCTACGACCAGGCGCGGCTGGCTACCGTGACCAGCAACATGACGCCCTTCGACCAGGGCTGGTTTTCGCTGGCGGCTCCTACCGATGCCCTCGCGGTGGGCCGGGGCTACACCGTGCAAATCGGTGGCGGCGAGCTGGTGGATTTTGTGGGTGCCCTCAACAACGGCGACCAGACCGTGGCCCTGAGCCGCAACACCGGCGCTACGGCCGCCGGCGCGGGCTGGGCCCTGTTGGGCAACCCCTATCCGGCCCCGCTCGCCCTGAACACCGTGGCCGCGGCCGACCGCGCTAACCTCGACGGGGCCAGCTACGTGTTCGAAACGGCCGGCCGCTATACCGGGCAGTACCGCACCTTCGCCAACGGCCTGGGCGGCAACCCCGTGGTGCCGGTGGGGCAAGGCTTTTTTGTGCGGGTGAGCGCGGCCCAGACCGGCGGCAGCTTCACTTTCCGCAACAGCCAGCGGCTGACCACCTTCGACGCCACCGCCATGCTCCGGACCACCGCCGACCTGCGGCCGCAGGTGCAGCTCGGGTTGCAGGCCGCCGCCAGCGGGCTGCGCGACGACCTGTATGTCTACTTCGAAACCGGTGCCAAATCCGGCTTCGACGCGCAGTTCGACGCCGTGAAGCTGCCCAACACCACCGGCCTGAATCTGGCCACCCAGATTGCCGGCACTGAGCTGGCCATTGACGGCCGCCCGCTGCTGGTGCCCGGCGCTCCCGACCTGACCGTGCCGCTGGCCGTGTGGGGCCCCGCCACCGGAGCCTACACCCTGGAAGCCAGCCAGCTGCTGAACCTGCCCGCCGGCACCCGCGTGTACCTGCGCGACCTCCAGGCCGGGGTCCTCATCGACCTGCAGCAGCAGCCCCGCTACGCCTTTACGCTGAACGTCCTCGCTACGACGCCGCGCTTCGAGCTGTTGTTCGTGCAGCAGGCGGGCGTGCTGGGAGCGGCGGCGGCCAGCCTGGCCCGCCAGGTGGCGCTATATCCCAACCCGGCTACCACGTCGGTGGCGGTGGCGCTGCCGGCCGCGCTACGCCACGCTCCAATATCGGCCACCCTGCTCGACGGATTGGGGCGGACGGTGCTCCGGCAGCAGCTGCCCGCCGGCGTGGCCACGCACACCCTGCCATTGGCCAACCTGGCCCCCGGCGTGTACTCGCTGCGCCTGCAAACCGCGGCGGGCGTGGTAGTGAAAAAGCTGGTGGTGGAGTAGTCGGCTGCCTGAAATACCTCCCTCAAAAGCTGTTTACAGCGCTTTCCAGGTTCGTATATATGTAGCGCGGACTTTGTAGTCCGCGTCTGGACGAACCAGACGCGGACTACAAAGTCCGCGCTACATCCCAGCTTCAAAACCGCTTCTTATAGCTTTTCTTCCAACCACAAATACCCGGCCGCCAGCAGGAACAAACCAAAAAACCAGCCGGCCGGCCACGGCTCCGTGATGGTGACTTGAGCTGCCTGAGAAGCTGCCGATGCAGTGGTTCTTTGCGCTGCTGCCTGCCGGCGTTCCGCCAGTTCCGGACCCGGCCAGGCAGCAGCGGGGTACACGTAGAAATTGTGGGTAGCCCGTTGGGGCCCGCGTACCTGGTGCCAGCCCGCCGCGCCGGGCCAGAACTGCGCCGTACTCCACTCGGGTAGGCGGGCATCCTGGCGCAGGGCCAACCGGGCGGTGGGGCCACCGGCCAGCGCCGCTACGGTTGGCTGCGCGCTGGGGAAGGCTGCGGTCAGGTGCAGTGAAAGCGGCTGGTAAGTTCGCGGCCAGCGCGTGCCGGTGCGCCAGATGGCCGCCATTGGGGCGGGCGGCACGGCGGCTGTCAGCAGCCGGTTCCAGAACGAGGCGTACACGGGGGCGTGTCCTTGCAGGGCCCACCGAAACGTTTCGGGCACCGTCGAAACCACGGCAAAGCCCAGGCCCACGCGCCGGCTGGCGGCCACCAGCACCCGGTTGGGCCCGGTGATGAGGGGGCGCAGGTTGGGATGGGGCTGAAGCTGGGCGGGCAGCGGGGCGCGCGCCTCGCCGGGCGCATCGGGCCAGCTAAGGGCTGGGAGCGCGGCCGGAGCCGCAGGGCGGGCCCGAATGGTGAAGTCGGCGCGGCCGGGCACGGCGCGCGGCAGGGGCGCCGCTTCAGCTAATGTGATGAGACCGAGGCGACCCGCGCCGACCGCGGCTTGCAGCGCCTGGGTTTCAGCAGCAGTAAGGGCGGCCAGCGTGGCCGCATCGGCAATCAGGACTTGGTAACGAGTGAGCAGCGCGGGCGTGAGGCGGTCGAGGGCCAGGGCGGGCTGGTTCGTGAAATCGGTTTGTACCAGGCCCCGGCTCACGCTGGTGCGCAGGGCCACTGGGTAATGGGCTTCGGCCAGGTAGTTTTTCAGGAACTTGAATTCGAAGGAAGGCGTGGCGGTGAGCAGCAGCACGGCCGGCAGCGTGGGCGTGGTGATTTCGACGGGAACGGGCTCCGTGTACAGCGGCTGATTTGGTCGGCGCAGCAGCAATTCGTAGGTAGCCAGCCCGGCGGCTTTGGGCTGGTACCGCAGCCGAAAGGCCCCGCTTCCGGTGGGTAGTTTCACCGAGTCGCGCCCGGTGCCGGCGGCGCGCAAAACCACCCAGGCCGAGCCAGCCCCGGCCAGTGCCGTCACGGAGCCTTCTACTTTCAGGGCTTCCCCCAAACTCAGCTTTGCCGGCCAGAAAGCCGTGCGGAAGCCCCCGAAGGGCGCGCCTGGGTGCAGCCGCAACGGTAGTTGGCCAAGCGTGGGCAATTCGGTGGCAGACAGGCCCTGGCCCAGTACGTGCAGGCGGCGCAGGGCCGGCCGCTGCTCGGCCAGCGTGAGTAGACTGGCCAGCGGCTTGGCTTTAGGAGGCAATTTTACGTCGCCATAAGCCCAGACCGGCGTGCCCGCGCCCAGCTGCCGCAATAACTGCCGCAGGGTGTCGGGCGAATAACTGTCGGTGAGCAGAATGGCTTCGGCGCGGGCGGCGGGCAGGTGGCGCAAGGGCGGAAACGCCGTGAGCCACAGCGCGCCCGCGGCTACCGCGCCGGCCAGCATGCGCGCCACGCGCTGCCGCTGGCGGGGGCGCTGCCAGGCCATTACCATCAGCCCGAGGCCAAGCAGCAGGCAAAATGCCAGCAGGCCGTAATAAATAACCGGATTCGGGGACAGAGTGGGCAACGGACTAGCGGCTTAATTCCTGGAAGTAGCGCCGGGCCAGCCGGTCGGGGGCGGGCACCGCGGGGGGCGTGGGCGTGGGGGCAGCCAGCAAATCGGTGAGGGCGCGGGCGACGGGCTGCCGGGCGGCGGCGCGGGTGGGTCGCCCGGCCCGGACATCGGCCCCCAGCTCGCGCAAGGCCCGCAGGGCTGGCAGGTACGCGCCCGGCCGGCTCAGGGCCGCGCCGGCCAGGGCGGTGCCGGCCTGGTCGAGCAGCGCGGCATCGGCGGGGCGGCCGGGCTGGCCGCTATCGGCAGCGGCCAGCCAGCGCAGGGCGGCGCGCACGGTGGGTTGGGTGGCGGGAGCCGGCAGCATCTGCTGGCGGCGGGGCACGGCGGCCCCGGCCAGCTCGCCGGTGAGGCGCAGGGTAGCTTCGGGCATGGGCGGCGGGGTGAAACCGGCTTTTTTGACGAAGGCGCGGGTTTGCTGCTGCACCTGCTTGAGCAGGCGCAGGGCGCGGTACTCGTAGGGAAGGGCTTCTTTGAGCTGGCCGGTGCGCAGGCGCAGCTCGGCCGCCCACATCTGGTCGAGCACGGCGCGGAGCTTGGCTTTCACGGCGGGCTCCAGGAAGTCGGCCGTTTCGGAGTCGTCGTGTTTGTGGATGTAGGGGTCCATCAAGGCGTCGGTTTCGGCGGTGGGCGAGGCCTTGGCGGGCGAAACCGGCGCGCTGCCGTGGTCGTGGCCGTCGTGCTCATCGTGCTGCTCCGGGGCCTCGGCGGTGGGGCTGGCGGGGGCGTCATCATCCTCGGCAATGGGCGAACGCGGAGCCTGGGCCCCGATGCCGGCTTCCGATTCTTCGCCCATAAACTTGCCGTAGCGCAGGCGCAGGCTCTGCTGGTCGAAGCCCAGGTCGTTGGCGCGGCTGGCCACGGTGGCAGCATCCAGCTTGGGCTTTTCGGCGATGAGCTTTTCGGTATCGATGATAATTTGACGCTCGCTGCGGAAGTAGGCCGGGGCTACTTTCACGCCCATGCCCATGTCGGTAGGGCTGTCGGTCACGGCCGTGTCCTGCCACTGCACGAGGTAGGCATCGGTGCGGGTGGTGTGGCCGTGGTTGTCGCGGGCCGTGAGGTAGAAGTAGAGCTCGTCGCCGTACGTCAGGCCCAGGTTGGGCAGGCTGAGCTGGCTGGTGAGCGTGGCCTGCGCGGAATTGCCGCCCAGGCTCGCGCTCAAATCGCGCCGCACCTCCCGGAATTTCACCGCCTCGCCCTGGCCCTGGGCCACGGTGATAACCAGCTCGGCCCGGCTCAGGCCGTAGTCGTCGCGCACCGAGGCCCGTATCGGCACCTCGGGCCGCTGGCCGATGGCGGCTACCAGCGTGTAGGATTTGGGGGTGATGATGCGCAGGACCGGGGCCTGGTCGGGCCGCACATCAATGGCATAATCATCCGAAACCGTGCCCGCGAACCGCAGCCGGTACAGGGTGGAGCTGGTGAGCAGCTGCTCGGTGAAAAACGTGCCGGCTTGCCCGGTCACGGGCCGCAGCCTCACCCGCTGCCGGCCCAGCTCCAGCTCAGGGGCTTGTCGCGCATTGCCGCTCACGCGTACCTGCCAGCGCACCCGGGCGTCCTGTGGGCACTGAAACGAGCCTTGCGCCGGGGCAAAAGCCGGTAGGCGCGTGTAGGCCGGCGGCGTTACCAGCAGCTGCGTTTCGGTGATGCGGGGCACCACCTGACCAGCCACCGCGGGCTTACTGGGATTTGAAAAGTGAATGGGTACTCCGGCGGACTGCTTTTCGGTTTGCGCCGCTGGCCACCACCAGGCCACGGCGCTGGTCAGAATCAATATCCCCGTCAGCCACGCGGCTTTTCGAAAATCCACGGGTAAGGTCAGCGCATCGGCTGCCCGTAGCTCGCCCACGCGCCGTGCCACCCGCTGCTGCTGAAGCTGTTCCAGTAAGTTCAGGTCTGCGGGAGTGCGCAGCAGCAGGCCGCTGCTATCCTCCAGCTCCGCAAACTGCCGGTCGAGCCGGGGGGTAATGGTAGCGGGCCGCACCTGCCGCAAGCGCCACAGCTGCCATCCAATTAAAGCCAGAGCTAAGCTGGCCGCTACCACCAGCGCTGGCCCCGCTGCCGGCCACTGCCCACCCACTACTGCCAGCAGCGCCGCCCCGGCCAGTGCCGGCAATAGCACTGCCGCCACCCGCCGGGCCACGTAGCGCCGGCCCACGGCCCGAAGCGCCTGCCGGGCCTGGTTTACATCCGTCGTCAGCGAAGAATCAAGTACCTGGCTCATGATAGTGGCGAAGACAAGGTCCGGACTTCCCGTCGGCGGGCGAGCAGGCGTTCGAGCAGGAACAGCAGCCCGGCGGCCAGTACCAGCCAGGGCCGCAAATCGGTGACGCGAAACGCTGGTGTTAAACGCATTAGTGGGGCTGGGTTTGTTTTCGCTGGCGAAGCGCTGCCGTTGAAAAGCTGCGCGGGGTCAAGTACGCGCTGGTCCTGGGTTGCCAACGCCTGGTCGAGGGCCGTTTCGGGAGCAGGAGGGCCGTCGGTAAGCGCTGGCTGCAACAGCGCCAGCAGTTGGGCGGGCAGGGCCGGGTCGTCGCCCAGCTCACTCCACGCTGGGTCCAGACGGGTGTGAAGTTGGTAAATCGCCCCGGCGTCCTGCGCCTGGCGCGTAAGTACGGGCCGTCCCTGGCTATCCGTCCAAAGCGGCAGGGCCGTTTTCAGGGGCACAATTTTGTCTCTTCGGAACACGACGACTGCCGCTGCTACAGCTTCGTTGGTTGCCAGGGTTGCCGTATCGGCCACTCCTGCGCCTCGGGCTTCCTGCCAGATTTTGGTGCCTTTGCTGAGTGCGGTGCGCCATTCGGCGGGCAGGGGCGCATCGCTCAGCCAGAAAAGCCAATCGGCAGGCGTGGTTGAAGTAGGGATTTGGGCCGTCGTGGTGAGAGCCAACGGCACGGGCAGGCCAACGGCCGCGGCCCGCAGCGCCGCTCGCAGGTAGCGCGCATCTGCCGCGTAGTCAGCTGTTGCGTAGATAATAACGTGCAAAGGCTGGGTGCGCACTGGGATGGTCAGCGCTGGATTTGCCAGGGTGTCTCCACTAATTCGCAACGGTTTCAATTGGCTCCCTGTTGCGTCCTTCTCAAACCGCAATGCAGGCAACCCGGTCACGCGCAGTTCCGCACCCGGCTGGGGCCGGGCCACCGAAACCAGCCGAAATGAGGTCTGCATTTCATTGCTTTGGCCCAGCTGCAGCTGCAGCTGCAGGCTGTCGGCGCGCAAGGCCGCGGCCTGCAGCCAGGTGTTGGCAACACCATTGGGAAGTAGTTGCCAAGTCACAGCCGTGGGCAGCGGGGAGTGAATCCCTTGAAAATTCCGCATTGCCGCCGATGTCACCACAAAAAGCGGCTGGCCCGAAAACACGTCGGCCGCCTCCTGCATACGCGCCCAGGCAAAGCCTTTTGACTGCTCGGCATCCGTTGCCTTTCCCGCCATTGAGCCACCGCGCCGGACTGCCGAATCAGCTCGCCAAGCGCCACTCGGCACCCGAGAAAACCCATTCGCCAGCCAGCGCACCACGTAGCCCCGCCGCCGAAGCGAGTCGATGGTTGGCCGCAGGGCCGTGAAAGCGGGCGTGCCCAGCACCTCGGGGCTCAGCAGTACCTGGCCCCGGCTGGCTGGCTGCCGCTGCCGCCACACGGGCTCCGCCACGGCCACGGCCAGCACGGCCAGCAGCGCGGCGCGGAGCAGCAGCAGCCACACCTGCTCCAGCTTCAGGTTGCGCAGGCGGCGGTTGGCCCCGGCTGCCAGCCAGCGCAGGCTTCCCACGGCCACTTCGCGGCCCGGCCGGCGGTTCCACAGGTGAATGGCCACCGGCACCAAAAGGCCGAGAAGGGCCAGCAGCGCAAACGGATTGAGGAGCGTGAACAAAGAAGGCGATTGAAGTTAAAGTCCGGATGAAGACCTGCGCGTGCCGTTTCGGTTGGGTCAGTTTATAGTATTTCGCCGCCGCAGAAACTCTCGGATGGCTTGGTCCAGCGGTTCGGCGGTGCTGAGCTGGTGGTAGTCGAAGCCCTGGCGGCGGGCGGTTTGGGCCGTGTCGCGCAGCCACTGTTGCAACTGCTGCTGATAAGCCGGGCGCTGCTGGTCGGCATCAATCTGCAGGGTTTGGCCGCTTTCTAAATCGCGGAAGGTAACCGCACCCTGGTAGGTGAATGTAAGCTCGTTATGGGATAATAAATGCAGTAGCAGAACGTCGCCGCTGGTAGCCCGCAGGCGGGTGAGCAGAGTGCTGATTTCAGCTTCCGACTCATACAAATCACTCACGCAGACTGTGAGGGCGCGCTGCCGCCGGGCCGTGAGCGGAGCCAGGGTGGCCGTGTCGGGGAAGCGCCCCGCGGCCTCGGCGGTTTCGAGGGCGTGGTAGAGGCGCGGGAGTTGGCGGGCATCGGCGCGGGGCGGCAGGTGGCGCAGGCCGGTTGGGCTGAGAATGGTGAGGCCCACGGCATCCCCTTGCTGGGTGGCGAGGTAGGACAGCGCGGCCAGCAGCAGCCGCGCGTAGTCGAGCTTGGTGAGGCCGTTGTCGTCGCGGTGGTTCATGCTGGCGCTGGCGTCGAGCAGCAGGTGCACGGTCAGGCTGGTATCGATTTCGGACTCCCGCAAATAGTAGCGGTCCGAGCGGGCCGCCAGGCGCCAGTCGAGGCGGCGCAGGTCGTCGCCGGGCTGGTAGGGCCGGTACTGGCTGAACTCCATGCCCGCGCCGTGCCGCCGGCTGGCGTGCGCGCCATTCAGGAAGCCCTCGGCCGCTTGCCGGGCGGCCAGGGAGAGGTTGTGCAGGCCGTGCAGTAGTTCGGGGGAGAGCATAATGTAGCGCGGACTTTGTAGTCCGCGAGTAGTTGGGAATCAGAAAATGGTGCGGACTACAAAGTCCGCGCTACGATTAAACCTGAACCGCTTTCAGCAATTCCACCACGGCATCATCGGTAGTCAGGTTCTCCGCTTCGGCATTAAAATTAAGCAGCACCCGATGGCGCAATACCGGCGGAGCCAGCGTGCGGATGTCCTCCAGCGTGGCGGCGAAGCGGCCGTGCAGCAGGGCCCGCGCTTTGGCACACAGAATCAGCGCCTGCCCCGCCCGAGGCCCCGCGCCCCAGCGCCCGTAGTCCTTAATAAACTTCACTTCCGACGTAGCCGGCCGCGTGGCGCGCACCAGCCGGTTCACAAAATCCATTAGCTCGGGGCTGAGGCTGACTTGCCGCACCAGCGCCTGCAGGGCCCGGATGTCGGCCCCGCCCAGCACTGGCTGCACGGCCTGCCCAGCCGCGCCGGTGGTGCCGCGCAGCACGGCCAGCTCCTCGTCGGCCGTGGGGTAGCCGATGCGTACGTAGAGCAAAAACCGGTCGAGCTGGGCTTCGGGCAGGGGATAGGTGCCCGATTGCTCGATGGGGTTTTGGGTGGCCAGCAGGAAGAACGGCTTGGGCAGTGCGTGCTCCTGCCCGGCGTAGGTAACGTGGCCTTCCTGCATGGCTTCGAGCAGCGCGGCCTGGGTTTTGGGCGGTGTCCGGTTAATTTCATCGGCCAGCACCAGGCTGGCGAAAATGGGGCCGGGATTGAACTTGAATGAGCGGTGCCCGGTGCCGTGGTCCTCCTCCAGTACTTCGGTGCCGAGGATGTCGGTGGGCATCAAATCGGGGGTGAACTGGATGCGGCGGAAGGGCAAATCGGTGGCGGCGGCCAGCGTGCGCACCAGCAGGGTTTTGGCCAGGCCGGGCACGCCTTCGAGCAGCGCGTGGCCGCCGGCTAGTAAAGCCACCAGCACTTCATCCAGCACAGTTTCCTGGCCGACAATGACTTTGCCGATTTCGGCTTTGAGAACCGGTAGCTTGGCTAGCAGGGAGTTTACTTCTTGTTCGGTCATTCGGATATTTGGAGGAAGGGCAAAACGGTCATGCTGAGCGAAGTCGAAGCATCTCTACCGCTTCGCTGTGCTAGCATTGATTACTACTGAGGTAGAGATGCTTCGACTTCGCTCAGCATGACTGTTTCTGTAGTCGGTTCTAAGTCAGGGCATACAGCAGAATATTTACCCCAAATTTCGTGTTGTCCTCCGCCAAAAAACGCTTGTTGCGGAAGTCGTAGTCCCACTCGCAGCCGTAGTCTTTATTGGAATACAGCACGCCGATGCGGCCTTTTATTTCCACAGCTTTCAGGTAGTCGTGCACGAGGTCGTCGCCCCAGCCATTCAGCTCGAAGCCGGTATTGGGCGGACCGTCTTTGAAGGTGAAAAACTGGGAGTAAATCGGATGGGTTTTGGGAATTTTCCTGAGCGCAGTGGCCCCGAAGCATTGGCGCATCTGCTCCTCAAAGGAGCGGGCAAACAGGCCGTCGATGTCGTGATTGCAGTCGTCCACAAATACGAAGCCGCCGTTGCGCACGTACTGGGTAAAGTTCTGTTTCTCAGCGCTGGAAAACTGCACCAGCCGGTGGCCCGAGAGGTAGCAGAACGGGTAGTTGAACAGCTCCGGGCTATCGAGGGCCACCACTTTTTCTTTGGGGTCGATGGGTACTTTGGTGTACTGTACCAGCGAGTGCAGCAAGTTGGCCGGCATGCGCTCATCCACGGCATCCCAGTCGCCGGAGTGGTATTTCAGGCGCACGAAAGTGAAAGGGGCAGCGGGCACAGCGGACGAAGTAGAAGCGTAAGAAAATTTAGGACGAGTAAGCCGGGCGCCTGAGCGATAGTCGGACTAAAAATAAACGAGTTGCTTTGGCGTTGAATTATCAGCGTTTAAACCGAGGCAGGGCCCCTGTATTTCAGCTTCGAGCCAGCGCGCAACTTTCTGGCCAGCCGGCGCGGTATTTACTTTTACGGCTTACCCAACTGGCATAGCCGCCGGCGAAGCTACTGCTGAATCATCGGCCGCCCCCGGTTCACCGCACTCACTATATACTCCTTTGTCCTATGAAAAAGCTGCTGATTATTGGGGTGTTGAGCTTGCTCATTACGCCGCTGGCCCAGGCACAGTTCGGGATTAAAGGCGGGCTAAACGTAGCGGAGCTCACCGGCCGCGACGGCGAAAGCGCGTCGTACAAACCGTTTTACCACGTCGGGGCCTTCTACGAGGCTAACCTGTTCGGGCCGCTGTCCATTCAGCCCGAGGTGCAGTATTCGGTAGCCGGTGGCAACCTGAAATCAGCCTTCACCAACTACGACAGCGAACTGCACTACCTCACGGTGCCCATCTTGCTCAAACTCACCCTAGGGCCGGTATTCGTGGAGGCCGGGCCGCAGTACGGCGTGCTGCTCAGCGCCAGTAAGTCGGGCACGATGCAGGTGGGTTTCACGCCAAATGGCCAGCCGGCTTACGGCAACGAGTCGCGCCCGGCTACCAGCGAGTTCAAGCGCAACGATTTCAGCGTGGTGGGTGGTGTGGGGCTAAAGCTGGGTGGCAGTCTATCGCTGGGCGGCCGGCTGGTAGCCGGGCTTAATGATATTAATGACGCGAAAAACCTGTCGGGCATCAACGACCCACGGCTGCAGAACCGGGTGTTTCAGGTGTACGCGGCGCTGCAATTTGGCGGGAAATAAGGAAAACCAGAACGTCATGCTGAGCGTAGCCGAAGCATCTCGCGTGCTCAAGTAATCCAATTGATTGAGTTACTACCACACGCGAGATGCTTCGGCTACGCTCAGCATGACGTTCTGCTTTTCTTGCTCAGCCTAAATCGCGTCCGACAAGCTCGTGAACGTGAAATCCCGGATTTTCAGCGGTGGAATCATACACCCCGCCAGCCGCTGGGGCTTCCCAATCGCCTCGATGTTATTCAGCATAATAATCGGGCTCTCATTGAAGCGCAGGTTTTTAATCGGGAATTTGATTTTCCCGTTTTCGATGTAGAACGTTCCGTCGCGCGTGAGGCCGGTGTAGAGCAGCGTTTGGGGGTCGACTTCGCGGATGTACCAGAGGCGCGTGACCAGAATGCCTTTGGCGGTGCCCTTGATGAGCTCGGCCGTGCTTTGCGTGCCGCCCGCCATGATGAAGCCGCTGGGGAAAGCCGTGGCGGCCATCTTGTTTTTCTCGGCCCAGAAGCGCGAGTAGTACAGCTGCTTCACCACGCCTTTCTCAATCCAGCTCAGGCGCTTGGTGGGCAGGCCCTCGCCGTCGAAGGCGCTGCCGGGCACCTCCGCATTCATGGGGTCGGAGTAGATGTTGATGCGCTCGTCGAAGAGCTTTTCGCCCTTGCGGTTGCCGCCGCCCTTCTTGGTCATGAAGCTGCGGCCCTCGTCGGCCGAGCGGGCATCGAGGCCGTACATCAGGCCGCCGAGCAGCGAGAGGTCGCCGCCGTCCATCAGCGCGGCGGGCTCCAGAATCACGGTGTACTTTCCCGGCTCAATGGCCTTGGCGTTCACCGAGCCCAGGGCTTTGTCGGCGGCGCGCTGGGTGAGGGCTTTGGCATTGAGCTTGGCTGGGTCCGTCACGTCGGCAATGGCGTAGCCCGAGCCGCGGCCGTCGGCGGTGCGCACCGTTACCGAAAAGTCGGTGTTGGTCGACTGCTGGTAGGCTTCCAGCCCTTTGGAATTGCGCAGCGCCTGGAACCGGGTGCCGCCATCAAGAAAGCCGGCGGCGGTGAGATTTTTGGCGGCGCACAGGGCCATGCTGTCGGCGGCGGCCTGGGCACGAGTGGCGGCCGTGAGCAGCGTGGTAGCGGTGGAGGGCGGGCTCAGAAAGGTCTGGGGGCCGAGCAGCGGCACGTATTCCGGGCTTTCGGGCGCGAGCTTCGCGATTTCTTCGGCTCGCTGCACGCAGCGGCGCAGAGCCGCGTCGTCGAACTCGTTGCAGGTAGCAATGCCGGAGCGTTTGCCGAAGCGCGACTCCACTGCCAGCGACACGGTATCGGCCGCGCCGGCCGTGCTCACGCTGTTGCGGGCGTAGCGAATGTTGCCCATGGTGCGCCCGTTCAGCGACACCGCGCACTCGTCGGCCGTGCTGTAGCTGAGGACCTTTTTGAGGAGCGTCTGGGCTTCGTCTTTAGAGAGAATAGCCATGATGTTGATTTTGCAGGTTTGGGAAGGTGGAAAAAACTCCCCTCCTTACCAAGGAGGGGATGTTCGAGCCGCAGGCTCGGACGGGGGTGGTTGGGGTGTTGAACGACACCCGAACGACTCACGCGGATGTCGTTCCGAGACTCGTTCGGGTGCCGTTCAATCAATTCAACCACCCCAGTTTCCGCTGCGCGGAAACATCCCCTCCTCATCTGAGGAGGGGAGTGGTTGTTCTTGCATCACACCTTCCGGGCGGTGTTGATGACGTTCACGCCGTTGAAGCGCGTGGTGGCCGAGCCGTGGCTCACCGACGATACCTGGCTGGGTTGGCCCTTGCCGTCGAAGAAGGTGCCGAAAATGCGGTAGTCCGACTGGTCGCAGCTGCCCGCGCAGGCCCCCCAGAATTCCTGGGTATTCGACTGGTAGGCCACGTCTTCGAGCGGCTCCGTGATTTTGCCCTTCTCGATGGCAAAGAACAGCTGCCCGCCAAACTGGAAGTTGAAGCGTTGCTGGTCGATGGAAAACGAGCCCGCGCCGGCAATGTAAATGCCCTTGTCAACCCCTTTAATCATCTCATCCACGCTCATTTTGGCGGGGCCGGGGCGCAGGCTCACGTTGGGCATGCGCTGGAACTGCACGTCCTCCCACGACTGCGCGTAGGCGCAGCCATCCGATTCCTTCTGGCCCACGATGTGCGCCTGGTCCCGGATTTTCTGGTAGTTCACCAGCTTGCCTTCCTTAATGAGGTCCCACTCGCGGGTTTTCACGCCCTCGTCGTCGTAACCCACGTTGCCCACCGAGCCGGGCTGCAGCTTGTCGGCCACGATGTTCACTACTTTCGAGCCGTAGGGCAGGTTTTTGGCCTTCCATTCCAAGGTGGCGAAACTGGTGCCGGCAAAGTTGGCCTCGTAGCCCAGCACGCGGTCGAGCTCCGTGGGGTGCCCCACGGACTCGTGAATCGTGAGGCCCAAATGCCCGGGGTCGAGCACCAAATCGTACTTGCCGGGCGTGACGGATTTCATGGTCAGCTTGGCTTTGGCTTGCTTGCCGGCCATCGCGGCATCGGCCAGGATGTCGTAGCGTAGCTTGTAGCCCACCGTGCCGGTGCCGGCTGGCCCGGCAATCTGCTCGGCCGCGCTGGGCGTGAGGTACTCGAAGCCCAGGCCCACCGGCGCGCTCAGCGCCTCCCGCGAGCGGAATTTGCCGGTCTTGGTATCCACGGCCGTGGCCGAGAACGTGGGCCAGAGCCGGTGCACGTCCTGGTCGATATACGAGCCGTCGGTGCTGGCAAAATACTTCTGCTCGTTCACCTGAAACAGGGCCGAGTTGATGTAGTTGGCACCCGCATCCAGGGCGGCGGCGTTGGCGGCCAGCAGCAAATCTACTTTCTGCTTCACCGGCACCTCGAAGGCGCTTTGCTGGATGGGCGTTTTCCAGCTCACTTCGCCGTAGCCCTGCTGGGCGGCCAGCTGCACGGGCTCCTTCATCACCAGGCGGTTGGCCTTGGCAATGTCGACGGCCACGCGGGCGGTGGCGGCCAGGCTGGCCTCGGTCACCACGCTGGTCGAGGCGAAGCCCCAGCAGCCATTCACCAGCACCCGAATACCCACGCCGTAGCTCTCGGTACTCACAATGTTCTGCACCTGCTTCTCGCGCGTGAACACGTACTGGTTCAGCGAGCGGCCAATGCGCACGTCGGCGTAGCTCGCGCCGGCCGTTTTCGCGGCGTTGAGCGCGGCATCAGCCAGCCGCTTTTTCACGATGACATCGGCTCCCGGCTCCAGCAGGCGGGCGGGGTCCACGGGTGCGTAGCCAAAGCCCGGCAGGCTCGGCAAAAACAGGGCTCCGGCGGCGAGGCCGGTCAGGCCCACAAAGTCGCGTCTTTTCATAAGGTGCAGAAAAAAAAGGTGTTTTTTTAGTGGTTGGCAGTTAATGATTAGTGGTTAACGATTAACGGTTAGCGGTTAATGATTAGCGGTTAATTACAAATGGTCAGCAGGAAATAAATGCCTTGAAATTGCAACTCGATATTAACCGTTAATCACTAACCGTTAACCGTTAAATCACGGGGTGAGCATGGTGCCGAAAGCGCCTTTCTGCTCGAAGGATTTCATGACCTGGTCCTCCAGTGGCGTACGTTTCACAACTGCATTATTTTGCCAGAAAGCGGGGTCGTAAGTCGTTTGCCTGATGGCGGCCAGGTCTACTTCGCCGCCTTTGACGGGGGCATAGGTCACGCTGGCATCGGGGGTGGCGCGGCCGTTATAAAAGTACGCAAACGAGGTAACGTGAATAGGCAGGTCGGGCTTCATCACCCGGCCCAGGTTGGTTTGGTAATCCACTTTCAGGTAGTCCAGCGTAGCCGCGCCGCCCGGCCGGGGCTGGAACCCCCATTCCAACTGCAAAGCTTCGTCCTTGAATTTGAACATGGGGTTGGTGGACTTGGTGTTAAGAGCCGTGAGTGTGACGCGTACGCGCAGTATTTGATGCGTCGTCTCATCGATAACCATGCTGCCATGGGCCCCGGCATTCGACTTGCTGGCAAAGCCGATTTCGACCAACTGATGGGTGCCGTCTTGCGTTACGCCAAGCAGCCGTAGCGTTAGGTAATCAGCCACGCGGAGTCCAATGATACTTTTTTGCGTACTGCTGTCTTCCTTAGCGCTGTAGAGGGCCTTGCCCTTGGTGTACACCGAGAAATTGTTGAAGTTAAGCAGGCCTTTTTTCTTGGCGAAGCGCCCCTGCGCCAGGGCCGTGCCTTCCACGCCGGCGCTGCTGCTGGCCGCGTTCCACACCATTTCCTGCACCTCGGTGGCATCCCCATCCAGTTGGGTAACCTGGCGGTAGAAAGCCTGGCCATACTGCTTTTGGTCGTGGGTTTTGCGCAGCTGGCGGTAGGCTTGCGCAATCAAATCGCCGAGGTAGCTGCCCACCTGCACTTCGGGCAGCAACACCGAAGCGGGTTGCAGCCGAATCAGCAGGGGCTGGGTAGCGGCCGCCACGGCCACGGTGTCACGCTCATGGCCCAGCTCCGATACCACCAGCCGGCCCGGCAGCGTGGTCTTCAACTCAAACTCGCCCTCGGCGTTGCTGGTGGTGCCGGCGGTGGTGTTCAGCACCGAAACGCTGGCGTAGGGCACCGGCTGGCCGGTGGCGGCATCCAGCACTTTGCCCGTGAGGCGCGACTGCGCGGCGGCGGGCTGGATGGTACTGGCCAGGAGCAGGCCGGCAATCAGGAAAAACTTCATCGCAGAAAGTAGGAGAGGAGGCCGCAAGATAGGCGAGGAATGCCTGCGCCCAAGCAGGCAGATGCCGTTGGCAGGCTGTAAGTTGCCCGAGCCATACCAGCAACGGAAAAAGCCACCATTCTAAGCAGATTGGTGGCTTCGGAATGTCATGCTCATCTAGTGTCCGCGTAGTCGAAGCATCTCTACCGCTTCGTTGAATGGCTCATACGAAGCGGTAGAGATGCTTCGACTACGCGGACACTAGATGAGCATGACGTTCAAAAAATACTCCGTTCTGATTTACACCGCGTCCGACAAGCTCGTGAACGTGAAGTCCCGAATCTTGAGCGGCGGCACCAGGTTGCCGTTCAACCGCACCGGCTTGCCGATGGCTTCCAGATTATTGAGCATAATGACCGGGCTTTCGTTGAAGCGGAAGTTCTTCACCGGGAACTTGATTTGGCCGTTTTCGATGTAGAACGTGCCGTCCCGCGTGAGGCCCGTGAAAAGCAGTGTCTGCGGGTCGACGGGGCGGATGTACCACAGGCGCGTCACCAGAATGCCCTTGGCGGTGCCTTTGATGAGGTCGGCGGTACTTTGGGTGCCGCCTTCCATAATCCAGCCGTTGGGGCGGGGCAGGTCGGGAATGCCGGCTTTCTGGGCCCAATAGCGGGAGGAGTAGAGGTTCTTCACCACGCCTTTTTCAATCCAGGTGGTGCGCTGCAGCGGGCGGCCGTCGCCGCTGAAAGTCAGGTCGCCGATTTCGGCATTCAACGGGTCGGAGTAGATGGTCACCCGCTCATCGAACAGCTTATCGCCCTTGCGGTTGCCACCGCCCTTCTTGCTGAGGAAGCTGCGGCCTTCGTCGGCGTTGCGGGCATCCAGCGCGCCCATCAGGGCCCCAAGCAGCGACGTGTCGACGTTGGAGAGCAGCGCGTTGGGCTCCATAATCACGGTGTATTTACCGGGCTCAATGGCGCGGGCTTTCATCGAGGATGCGGCCTTGTCAGCGGCAATCTTCGTGAAGCGGGCGGCGTCCATCTTGCTGGCGTCCACATAATCGCCCGAGGCGTAGCCCGAGCCGGTACCGTCGGGCGTGCGCACCGTCACCGAAAACGTGATATTTGAAACCTGTTGGTAAGCCTCCAGGCCCTTGGAGTTGCGCTTGGCCACAAAGCCCACCGAGTCGTTGAGAAAGGCCGCCGAGCTCAGTTTTTTCTGGTCGCAGAGGGCCATGCTGGCTCCAATCTGCCGGGCGCGGTAGTCGGGGTCGATGGCGGCCGTGGCCGCGGCGAAAGAGCGGCTGCCATCGAGGTAGGCCTGGGGCCCGAGCAGCGGCATATACTCCGGGCTTTCGGGCGCGAGACGCGCGATTCCTTCGGCCCGCTGCACGCAGCGGCGCAGGGTGGCTTCGTCGAACTCATTGCAGGTGGCTACGCCGCTCCGTTTGCCGAAGCGGCTTTCCACGGCCAGCGAGATGTTTTCATTCGCCCCGGCCGTGCTGATGGAGTTGCGCGCCGAGCGCACGTTGCCGCCGATGTCGCCGGTCAGCGTCATGTCGCACTCATCGGCGGTGCTGAAGCTGAGGACCTTTTTTAGTATCGTTTGGGCTTCGTCTTTGGAGAGAATGGCCATTGGTTTGTAGTTGAGTTGTGAGAACAAACTCCCCTCCTTACCAAGAAGGGGACGTTTCAGCGAAGCTGAAACTGGGGTGGTTGTAGGCGACTGCATCGTGGGGGCGAAGTGGTTCGGGTGTCGTTCAACGAGTTCAACCACCCCTGTTCGCGCCTCATTGGCGCTCACATCCCCTCCTCATCTGAGGAGGGGAGTGATGTTCTACCCGATTTTCCGCGCCGTATTAATCACGTTCACGCCATTAAACCGCGTCGTAGCCGAGCCGTGGCTTACGGCCGAGCTCTGGCTGGGCTGGCCCTTGCCGTCATTGAAAGCGCCGAAGAAGCGGAAGTCGCTCTCGTCGCACGAGCCGGCGCAGGAGTTCCAGAATTCCTGGGTGTTGGCCTGGTAGGCCACGTCCTCCAGCATTTCGGTGATTTTCCCTTTCTCGATGGCGTAGAATACCTGCCCGCCGAACTGGAAGTTGAACCGCTGCTGGTCGATGGAGAACGAGCCGTTGCCGGCAATGTAAATGCCCTTATCAACCTTGCTCACCAGCTCGTCGACGCTAAGCTTGGCTTTGCCGGGCTGCAGGCTCACGTTGGGCATGCGCTGAAACTGCACATCGGCCCACGACTGCGAGTAGCAGCAGCCGTCCGACTCCTTCTGGCCCACCATATGCGCCTGGTCCCGGATTTTCTCATAGTCCACCAGCTGGCCTTCCCTGATGAGGTCCCAGCGCTTGGTTTTCACGCCTTCATCGTCGTAGCCCACCGCGCCAAGGGTGTTGGGTTGGGTTTTATCGGCCACGATGTTCACCACTTTCGAGCCGTAGGGAATGTTCTTGGCCTTCCATTCCAGGGTGGCGAAACTGGTGCCGGCGAAGTTGGCCTCGTAGCCCAGCACGCGGTCGAGCTCCAGCGGGTGGCCCACACTTTCGTGGATGGTCAGGCCCAGGTGGTGCGGGTCGAGCACGAGGTCGTACTTGCCGGGCGTGACGGACTTGGCGCTCAGCTTCTGCTTCACCTGCTTGGCGGCCGATACCACGTCTTCCAGCATATCGTAGCTGTATTTATAGCCCACAATGTCGGAGCCCGTGGGGCCGGCCACTTTGTCGGCGGCCTTGGGTGTGAGGTACTCGTAGCCCATGCCCACGGGCGAGCTCATGGCCTGCCGCGAGCGGAACTTGCCGCTGGCCCGGTCAATGGCCGTGACCCCGAACGTGGGGTAAATCCGGTGAATATCCTGGTCGATATACGAGCCGTCGGTGCTGGCGAAATACTTCTGCTCGTTCACCTGAAACAGTACCGAGTTGATGAACGACACGCCCAAATCCAGGGCCTTCGCGTTCACGCTCAACAGTAAATCCACCTTGTCCTTGATGGGCACCTCAAACGCATTCTGCTGAATGGGCGCTTTCCAGCTCACCTCACCGAAGCCGGCCTGCGGGGCCAGCCGCACCTTTTCCTTCTGCACTTTCGAGTTGGCCTTGGCGATTTGCACGGCCAGCTGCGCGGCTTTGGCGATGCCGGTTTCGGTCACGTTGTTAGTGGAGGCGAAGCCCCAGGTCCCATTGGCAATTACGCGGATGCCCACGCCGTAGCTCTCGGTGCTGGCAATGTTCTGCACCTGCTTTTCGCGGGTGAAAATGCCCTGGTTGAGGTAGCGGCCAATGCGCACGTCGGCATAGGACGCGCCGGCGGCTTTAGCGGCGTTCAGGCCGGCATCGGCGAGGCGCTTTTTCATGGCCACGTCGGCCCCCGGTTCCAGCAGCCGGGCGGGGTCAACCAGGGTGCCGCCCAGGCTGGGCAGGCTGGGGAGAAATAAGGCACCGGCCGCCAGGCTGGTCAGTCCCACAAAGTCGCGTCTTTTCATAAGTGTTTTTAAATTTAGAACGTCATGCTGAGCGCAGCCGAAGCATCTCTACCGCGCAAGTAATTGACTATTATTGAGATAGAGATGCTTCGACAAGCGGACGCCAGATGAAGCATGACGACCTTTTTCGCTACGAATAGCACCATGCCACTCTACACCGCGTCCGACAGGCTGGTGAAGGTGAAGTCGCGAATCTTGAGCGGCGGCACCAGGTTGCCGCCCAACCGCACCGGCTTGCCGATGGCTTCCAGGTTATTCAGCATAATAACCGGGCTTTCGTTGAAGCGGAAATTTTTCACCGGGAATTTGATGACGCCGTTTTCGATGTAAAAAGTCCCGTCGCGCGTCAGGCCGGTATAGAGCAGCGTTTGCGGGTCCACGGCGCGGATGTAGTAGAGGCGCGTGACCAGAATGCCCTTGGCCGTGCCCTTGATGAGGTCGGCGGTGCTTTGCGTGCCGCCAGCCATAATCCAGCCGCCGGGCGGCGCGATGTCCGGCACGCCCGATTTCTGGGCCCAGAAACGCGAGGTGTAGAGGTTCTTCACCACGCCTTTTTCCACCCAGGTCACCTTTTGCTGCGGGCGGCCGTCGCCGCTGAAAGTCAGGTCGGGCACGTCGGGGTGCGTGGGGTCGGAGTAGATGGTCACCCGCTCGTCAAAAACTTTCTCGCCCTTCTTGTTGCCGCCGCCCTTTTTGCTCAGGAAGCTGCGGCCCTCGTCGGCGTTGCGCGCATCCATTGCGCCCATCATGTTCGAGAGCAAATCGACGGCGGCGGCCGGTTCCAGAATCACGGTGTACTTGCCGGGCTCAATAGCCTTGGCATTCACCGAGGACGCGGCTTTATCGGCTGCTACCCGCGTGAGGCGGGCCGCGTCGAACCGGGCCAAATCGGTGTAGTTGGCAATGGCATAGCCCGAGCCGGTGCCGTCCGGTGTGCGCACGGAGATGGAAAAATCCACGCTCGTCAACTGCTGGTAGGCCTCCAGACCTTTGGAATTACGCTTGGCCACGAAGCCCGCCGAATCATTAAAAAACCCGGCGGAGCTGAGCTTTTTCTGGTCGCACAGCGCCATGCTGGCCCCAATCTGCTCGGCCCGGTAGTCGGGGGTGATGGCGGCCGTGCGGGCGGCGAACGAGCCCGGCGAGGCCAGGTACGTCTGCGGTCCGAGCAGCGGCACGTACTCCGGGCTTTCGGGGGCGAGGCGGGCGATTTCCTCGGCCCGCTGCACGCAGCGGCGCAGGCTGGCCTCGTCAAATTCATTGCAGGTAGCGAGCCCGCTGCGCTTGCCAAAGCGCGACTGCACGGACAAGGCCACGTTCTCGGCCGCCCCGGCCGTGCTGATGGAGTTGCGGGCCGAGCGCACGTTGCCGCCCGTGCTGCCGTTCAGGGTTGCTTCGCACTCATCGGCGGTGCTGTAGCTAAGGACTTTTTTGAGGATGGTCTGGGCTTCGTCTTTGGAGAGAATGGCCATTGATTCTGGTTCTAATGATTATTTAAATTAGACCGTCATGCCGAGCGTAGCCGAGGCATCCCGCGCGCATCGTCACAACTATTAAGTCACTATTGCACGCGAGATGCTTCGGCTGCGCTCAGCATGACGTTCAACTACGCGAGATGCTTCGGCTGCGCTCAGCATGACTTTCAACTACGCGAGATGCTTCGGCTGCGCTCAGCATGACGTTCAACTACCCAATTTTCCGGGCCGTATTTATCACGTTCACGCCGTTAAACCGCGTCGTGCTCGACCCGTGGCTCACGGCCGAAACCTGGCTGGGTTGGCCCTTGCCATCGAAGAACGAGCCGAACAGCCGGTAGTCGGACTCGTCGCAAATCGCGGCGCAGGAGTTCCAGAATTCCTGGGTGTTGGCCTGGTAGGCCACGTCCTCAATCATGCCCGCAATCTGGCCTTTTTCGATGGCGTAGAATACCTGCCCGCCAAACTGGAAATTGTAGCGCTGCTGGTCGATGGAGTAGGAGCCGCGCCCGGCAATGTAGATGCCTTTGTCGACGCCCTTAATCATGTCGTCGACGCTCATTTTGGCTTTGCCGGGCTGCAGGCTCACGTTGGGCATGCGCTGGAACTGCACCGAGTCCCAGGAATCGGCGTAGCAGCAGCCGTCCGACTCGGTCTGGCCCACGATGTGGGCCTGGTCGCGGATTTTCTGGTAGTTCACCAGCGTGCCTTCTTTGATGAGGTCCCAGCGCTTGGTTTGCACGCCTTCGTCATCATAGCCCACCGCGCCCAGCGAGCCGGGCTGCAGCTTATCGGCCACGATGTTGACCAGCTTCGAGCCGTAGGGAATCTGCCTGGCTTTCCATTCCAAAGTGGCAAACGAGGTACCGGCGTAGTTGGCCTCGTAGCCCAGCACGCGGTCGAGCTCAGTGGGGTGGCCCACGCTCTCGTGAATAGTGAGGCCCAAGTGGTTGGGGTCGAGTACGAGGTCGTACTTGCCGGCGGTCACCGATTTGGCGGTGAGTTTTTCCTTCACCTGCTTGGCGGCCAGGGCGGCGTCTTCCAGCATGTCGTAGGAGTTGCGGTAGCCGATGAGGCCGGTGCCCGCCGCGCCCGCAATCTTATCGGCGGCTTTGGGCGTGAGGTACTCGTAGCCCAGGCCCATGGGCGCGCTCAGCGCGTCGCGGCTGCGGAACTTGCCCGTGGCCCGGTCGATGCCCGTGACCGAAAACGTGGGCCAGATGCGGTGCACGTCCTGGTCGATGTAGGAGCCGTCGGTGCTGGCAAAATACTTCTGCTCATTGATTTGGAAGAGCGAGGAGTTGACGAAGCTCGCCCCGTTGTCGGTGGCCTTCGCATTAGCGGCCAGCAGCAGCTCCACCTTCTGGGCCACCGGCACCTCGAAGGCGTTTTGTTGAATGGGCGTTTTCCAGCTCACTTCGCCAAAGCCCTTTTGCGGGGCCAGCCGCACTTTTTCCTTCTGCACTTTGGCGTTGGCCTTGGCGATGGCTACGGCCAGCTGGGCGGCTTTGGCGAGGCCGGCCTCGGTCACGGTATTGGTGGCGGCAAAGCCCCAGGTGCCATTGGCCAGCACCCGCACGCCGGCTCCAAAGCTCTCGCCACTGGCAATGTTCTGTACCTGCTTTTCGCGGGTGAAGATGCTCTGGTTGAGGTAGCGGCCGATGCGCACGTCGGCGTAGGTGGCCCCGGCGGCTTTGGCGGCGTTGAGCCCGGCATCGGCGAGGCGCTTTTTCTGGGTGGGGTCGAGGCCGGGCTCCAGCAGGCGGGCGGGGTCAACCAGGGTGCCACCCAGGCTGGGGAAGCTGGGGAGAAAGAGGGCCCCGGCGGCCAGGCCGGTGAGTCCCACGAAGTCGCGTCTTTTCAAAGGAGAGTAGGAATTTGGAAATAGGAGAAGCAGATTCGTAAAGATGGGTACAAATCTTAATCAAAAAGACAATGGGTCGTGCGAAGCGTTGCGTTGCTGGTTTGAGAAAGTTGAAATCCCGCGCGGGGCGCGGCGCGGCATCCTTAGAAGCTAGTTGAGTTAGCAGGTGGAGTACCCCGAATTTTTAATTCGGCCCGTTTGCCCGATTCGGAACCGCGTTTTTTACCGCCCAGACGGGCCGAATTAAAAATTCGGGGTAATCGCAAATGGCCTCCAGCTAACTCAAACAGCTTCTCACAGTTGTCAATAAATTACCGAAAGCTTATTCTCAGCCTCCGCCAGCATGGCTGCATAAAAAAGCCGCCCTTCGCGCGGCACCCCAAGAGGGGTAACCGGCGAAGGGCGGCGAATGCCAGGCAGTGGAATTACCGAATAACGAGCTGCTTCACCACCGGGCCCCTGGGCGAGTCGAGCCGCAGGCAATACACGCCGGCCGACTGCGACCGCAAATCCACGGTGCGGACGGGGGCGGCGCTGGCTTGCTCGGCGGCCTGCCGGAGCACCACGCGGCCGAGGGCATCGGTCACGCTGAAGGGGGCGGCGAGCAGCCCGGTTTCGGAGGTGCTCAGCGTGAACAGGCCGGTGGCGCTGGGGTTGGGGTAGGCGCTCACGGCGGCCTGCAGCTGGGCATCGCGGGTGGCCGTCACGGTGCCGGTCAGGGCGATATCGTCAACCAGGAGCGTGTTGCCGGCCGTGAAGTTGCCGCCATCGAAGTCGCCCGAGCCGAAGGCGATGTGTACGGAATCGGGCGCGATGCCCAGCCGGTACACCAGGGGGAAATCGGTCAGGGTGTAGGTCGCTGCCGCCGTTAAGTACCGTTGGCCGGATGCCACCACCCGCCGCACGCCGCCCGTAGTTTTGGTGAGCTGCACGCGGGCCACGGGCCGGTCGTCGGGGTCGGCGATGGTGCCGCTGAACTTGTAGTAAAACTGCATCCGGGCCGCACGGGTCGTGTAGGGCAAACCCCCCAATTCAACCAGCGAATCAGCGGTCAAGAGGGTGTTCAGGTTGGTTCCCAGGGCCATAAATCCCGGTACGGGTCCTGCCAGAGTATTCGTGTTGACCAGCCGGGCGGCAAAGCTGCCGCCGCGCTTATCCGTCGATTTGCTTACGGCATTGGTAACCGGAAAGCCCGGTAGGCCAACTTGCAGCGCGTCATCAGTCGTGAGCCACTGGGCTGGGGCCTCGCCGCCGTTGCGGGTGAGCCAGGTTTCCATGGCGCCGTTGGGCACGGCTTGTTGGGCGTGAGTAGTGCTCAGCGTGAGCAGGCCGGCCGCCAGTAGCAGCGGGAAGCGCAGTACGTTTCTTTTCATATTTGAATAAAGAAGGTTGGGAGTTTCAGGACTGATTGTAAATGTAAGACAAGGGTTGCCCCGGAAACAAAAAAACAATGACTCCCGGTAAGCAGGCTCTTGCATGAGCGCATGATTACCGGGAGTCAATCAGGGTTTTGTCGATTTGAGCTGATACCTAGTGCGATGGCCGCCAGCTGATGGTCATGCCCGGCGTGCCGTTGCCGAAATAGGCCGGGGCCATGCCCACATCGCGCCCGATGGGCTTGCGGCCCCAGCGGTTGCGATGCGAGAGGTAGGCCAGGTGAGCGGAGAGAATGCCAAAACCCGCCCCGGCCACCACGTCGCTCTGCCAGTGCTTGTCGTTAATCATGCGCAGGGCGGCTACGCTGGTCGCGATGGTGTAAGCACCGATGCCGTACCACTGGCTTTTGTCGCGAAACTCGGTGTGCACGATGCTGGCCGCCAGAAACGCCTGCGCCGTGTGCCCCGACGGGAAAGACAGGTTATCCGACCCGTTGGGGCGGGTTTCGTTGCTGATATATTTAATGGCAAACGTGGAGGCCAGCATGATGGCCTCGCCCTTGGCAATGATGAGCAGGGTGTTGATGCGGTCGTCGCGCGACTCCACGCCGGCAAGCGCCACGGCTGCCAATTCAAAATACGGCACGATAATCAGCGTATTATCGAAACCCGTGCTGACCGGCCGGAACTGCTTCTGGGCGAACTCCCGCCCCCGGCGATTGATGCCCGCATCGCCCTGCGCCGTAATAGCGCCGTAGGTTATCAGCACGGCCGGAATGGCTACGGCCTTCACGAGCTTGCTTCGGTACCAGGGGGCTTTCACCGCCGCCGGGATACCACCCGGGTTTTCGTATTTTTTGGTAGTGTCGGCGGCCGGTTTCACCTGGGCGAGAGCCGGGTTCAGGCTGCCAAGCAACAGGGCTAAAGCCGCTAAACGATTGATTATGAGGGAGCGCATTTTAGGTAAGGAGGTAAAGTAGTGTAAGACCCCCTCATACGAGGGATTAACAAAAGCGTAACATTCGGGGCCCAAAGCCAGCCAATCAGGCCATCGCCGGCGCTACCGGCTGGGCTGCCGGGGCCACTTTGCCGCCGTAGGCCACCTTCAGCAAGCTGGGCAGCACGAGCAGCAGCAGGGGCAGGGCCAGCAGCAGGCCGCCAATCACGGCAATGGCCAGGGGCTGGTGCAGCTGCGCGCCCGCCCCAATGCCCAGCGCCAGCGGCAGCAGGGCGGCGATGGCGGCCAGGGCCGTCATCAGCTTGGGGCGCAGGCGGGCCGCGATGGCATAGCCAATGGCCTGCTCGACGGGTGCTTCGACGCGGGCCTCGTTGAACTGCTGGAAGGTGAAAATGGCATTCTCCCCGATGATGCCGACCACCATAATCAGGCCGGTGTAGGAGCCCACGTTCAGCGGCGTGTTGGTGAGGAACAGGGCCAGGCTGCCACCGGCCGGCCCCAGCACGGCCACCAGCAAAATCAGTCCCGCCGCCTTCAAATCGCGAAATAGAAACAGCGCCACCGCGAACACCAGCAAACACGCCGTGCCCAGAATGGTGAGCAGCTCCTGAAACGACTGCTGCTGCTCGGCATACGAGCCGCCGTACTGGATGAAATAGCCGGGCGGCAGTGGTACCTCGCTTTCGAGCTTCTGGCGGATTTCGCTCATGGCGCTGCCCAGGTCGCGGTTGTCGAGGCGGGCCGTCACGGCGGTCATGGCTTGCAGGTTTTCGCGCTCCAGCTCGGCATCGCCGGCCGTTACCGATACCGTGGCCAGCTCGTCGAGGCGGCGGCGCTGGCCGTTGGGCAGGAAAATGGGCTCGGCCCGCATCTGGGCGAGGGTGGCCTGGGCAGCGTTGGGGTAGCGCATCCGAATGTTGAGCAGCTGCTCGCCTTCGAGCACCGCGCCGGCCGTGGTACCGGCCAGCTGGGTTTGCAGCTGGGTCTGGAAATCGGTGGCGGTGAGGCCGTACTGGGCCAGGCGGCGCGGGTCGGGGCGCACATCCACGGCCGGGCCCATGCGCACGATGCCGTTGAAGACGTCGGCGGTGCCGGCCACTTTTTCCACCACGGCCGTTACCTGGTCGGCCAGGGCGTAGCGCCGGGTGGCATCAGGGCCGAAAACTTTGATTTCAATGGGCTGCACGGTGCTCATCAGGTCGCCGAGCATGTCGCCGATTACCTGGCCGAAGTCGATGGTGAGGGCCGGCTGGGTGGCCTCGATGCGCTGGCGGATATCGGAAATGACCTCCTCGGTGGTGCGCTGGCGGTCGGTTTTCAGGCGGATGAGGTAGTCGCCCCGGTTGGGTTCGGTGATAAAGAAGCCCATTTGGGTGCCGGTGCGGCGCGAGTAGCTGGCCACTTCCGGCACCTTCACAATCAGCTTTTCGGCCTGGCGCAGCATGCGGTCGGTTTCCTCGATGCTGGTGCCGGGCGGCGAGTTGTAGTCGAGCACAATCGCGCCCTCGTCCATCTCGGGCAGGAAGCCGGTGGCCAGGCGCGGAATGATGAGCACCATCGTCCCAATCAAGACCAGAATGCCAATGATGGAGTAGGCCGGGTGGCGAATGACGGAGCGCACCCAGGGAATTTCGTGGTGGTTGGAGTCTTGGCGCCGCCCTGCGTCAACCTCACCCCCTGACCCCCTCTCCAAAAAAGAGGGGGCACCGGTCTTGCTTTCAACGGAATCATCCGGTGCCCCCTCTTTTTTGGAGAGGGGGTCAGGGGGTGAGGTTGACGGCTGGGCGGCTCTGCGCGACAGCAGTAAATAAATGACCGGCAGCCCCAGCCAGGCCACAAAAAACGAGCAGACCAGCGCCACCACCATCGTAGTAGCCAGCACCTTAAAATAGGCCCCCGCCACCCCGCCCAGCAGCGCAAACGGCAGGAAAATCACAATCGTACTGAGGGATGACCCAATCAGCGCGGGCAGCAAATGCGTCACCGAGCGGCGCACCACTTCGCCGGCCGACTCATCCGGGTGGTCCTCGCCCACGCGGTGCAGCTGCTCCACCATCACCACGGCATCGTCAATCATCAGGCCGATGGCGGCGGCGATGGCTCCCAGCGTCATGATGTTGAAGGAGTAGCCCAGGCCGAAATACAGGACCGCAATGGTGAGCGCCAGCGCCACCGGGATAGCCCCCAGAATGGTGAGCGTGGCCTTCACCGAACGCAGAAACAGGGCCGTAACCACCAGGGCCAGGGCCAGGCCAATCCAGAGCGAATCTTCCACCGAGCGCACCACTTCGGCCACGAAATCGGCCTGGTCGTAGTACGGGGCCAGGCGCACGCCACGGGGCAGGCCGGTTTGCAGGGCCGCCACCTTGGCCTTCACGCCCTCCGATACCAGCACCACGTTGGCATCGGGCTGGCGCAGGATGGAGATGAGCACCGCGTCGGAGCCGTTGGCGTTGATGCGGGTGTATTCGGGCTGCTCGCCCAGGGCCACGGTGGCCACGTCGGCGAGGCGCACGATGCGGCGGCCGTCGTTGCGTAGCACGATGTTTTCGAGGTCTTCCTTTTGCAGAATCGTGGCATCAGTCACCGTCAGGTAGAGGCGGCGGTAGTCGCTGAGGTAGCCATTGCTCTGCACGAAGTTGGTGGCGCTGAGGGCCCTCGTGATGTCATCGGGGCCGAGGGCGAGGGCGGCCAGCTGGTCGGGTAGCAGCTGCACCTGGTACTCCTTGGTGCGCCCGCCCTGCACCTGGACCGACGACACGCCCTCGACCTGCGACAAAAACGGCTTGATGGTGAACAGCGCCAGCTTGCGCAGCTCCAGCGCCGAGCGGCCCGGCGCTTCCAGCGTGTAGCCCATCACCGGCAGAATGGCCGGGTTCATGCGCTCGACCGTGATTTGGACGGTGGGCGGCAGGTCGGCCCGAATCTGGTTCAGGCGCGATTCAATCAGGGTCTGGCTTTTGGCCACATCGACGCCCCAATCCAGAAAAGCCGAAATTTCGCAGCTGCCCCGGCTGGTGGTCGAGCGCAGCAGTTTCAGGCCTGGCACCCGCTTCATGGCATCTTCCATGGGCTTGGTCACGGTCACCATCATGCGGTCGACGGGTTGCAGGCCGTTCTCGGCAATCACCTTCACCTTCGGAAACGTTACCTCCGGAAACAGGGCCACGTTGATGCGCCGGTAGGCCACCGTGCCCAGGGCCAGCGCCAGGGCCAGCACCACCGCAATGGGCGCTTTGTAGGCTTGAAAGAGGGAAGGACGGGGCATTTGTTGGTTATTGTCGGTTAATTTAGAACGTCATGCTGAGCGCAGCCGAAGTATCTCTACCGCTTCGGTGACTCGATTGGATTACTTGCGCGGTAGAGATGCTTCGGCTGCGCTCAGCATGACGTTCACATTCAGCATGACGTTCTCATTCGATTACTCCTTCTGCGCTGCCACGGGCCGCGTCACTTTCACGGCCGCCGTGTCATCAAGCCCAAAATTCCCGCTCAGCAGAATTTTATCCTTCGCTGAAAACCTCGGAGCTTTGATTTCGATGTGGTCTTTTTCCTGCGCGCCCACGGTTACCGGCACTTTCACGGCGGTCGAGTCATTGAGCAGGCGCATCACCCAGAACTCGGTTTGGGTTTCGTCGGTGAGCACCGCGCCGCGCGGGAGCGTGCTGGTGAGGCGGGGCGCGGTGCGGTCCAGCTCGACTTGCACGGCCAGGTTTTCGGGCAAATCCGGCACCGGGCCAATCGGCCGGATGGTGTAGCGCTGGGTCTGAATGCTGACATCGGCCGTGGCCAGCACCTCGGCCACGCGGCCGGACAGCACCCGGCCATCGGGCAGACTTATGCGGCAGCGCTGGCCGGTATGCACGTAGCGCAGCTGGGTGGCGGGCACGTCGAGAATGAAGCCAAACCGGCTTTTGTCGTAGGTGAGGCCCAGCTGCTCGCCGTCCTGCACGTAGTCGCCGGCCAGCTTGTCCACGGTGGCCATTACGCCGTCGCGGGCCGTTTTTATCCGGATAATGCCGCTGAATCTCAGGCGGGGGTCGCCGGTGAGCTTATCCAAATGCAGCACCCGCGACTCCTTGGTTTGGATGGTGAACACCGTTTGGCCGGCCCGCACCGCCTGGCCCACCACCGGCGCGGGCGACAGCACGTAGCCCGTGGTGGTAGCCCGCAGCGCATCCTTGGCCGGGTAGGCCGATACGGCGCTCAGGCGCAGCACGTCGGTGAGCGTATCGGCCCGCACCGTGCCGATGGTGACGAGGGCGCGGGGCTTCACGGCCGGCTCTTCTTCGCCGTCGGCGGGCGCGGCCTCACCGGTGGCCGGGTCTTTCTTAGAGCCGCAGGCCGCGAGGCCGGAGAGGAGCAGGAGGAAAAGAAAGCGTTTGGGGAAAGTCATGTAAGTAAGAAGGGCAAACCGTAGACGAGACGCAATATCTTGCGTCTCGTCGTTGCTGATGTTGTTAACTCGGCACAGCTGGTGCGGTCCCAGCAGCTCAACGACAAGCCGCAAAATATTGCGTTTCTACTGCTCGCCCAAATAATCCAATGCAAACCGGCTGCGCAGCCGGTCGGTTTCGGCTTGGGTCAGGCTGAATTGCAGCTGCCGGTAGCTGGTCACCAGGTTCAGATAATCGAGAATGGCCACGTCGCCGGTGGCCAGCTGCTGGCGGGCGGCCCCCACCAGCGCATCGGCCACGCGCACCTGCTCCCGAATGCGGGCCAGCAGCGCATCCGAAGCCTGAATCAGGCCCTCCAGCTGCTCATACTGCTGCCGCCGCTGCACCGTGAGGTACTGCCGGTAGCCGCGCCGGCTCTGCTCGCTCAGCTTCAGGCGCTGGTATTGCAGCTGCCGCTGGTGGCCGTCGAAAATCGGTATGTTCAGCTGCAAGCCGCCGCCAATGCCCACGCTGCGCGCCAGCGCGATGGGCAGGTACGACGACGATTGCAGGCCGGCATCGAGTACGGCGCTCACTCGGGGGCGGTAATAAGCGTCCACGGCGCGGCGGTCGAGCAGCAGGCGCAGGCTGTCGAGCCCCAGGCGGAGCTGGCTGGGGGCCAGCAGGCCCGCCAGCGGGCGGTGGGTGGGCGGGGTAGGAACTTCGATGCTGATAAGGGCCGTATCGGCCACGCCGGCCAGGGCGCGCAGGGTGCCCAGCTCGCGGCGGTAGGCCAGCCGGTTCTGCTCCACGGCCACCTCCTGGGTGCGCACCGAGAGGTAGAAGCTCAGGTACTGGGTCTGCTTGAAGACGCCGGCGTTCACCAGCTGGCGTAGCTGGCCGTCCTGCTGGCGCAGCTGCCCCAGCAGCGAGCGGCTGAAACTGAGCTGGCTTTCGGCGGCGTAGGCCATCAGGAACTGGTCGGTGATGGTGCGCCGCAAATCCAGGGCCGAGAGGCGGCCGGTATTACGCAATACCAGGCCCTGGTTGGCAATTATCTGGTAGTCGTTCTGCAGCTGAAAGCGGTTCAGAATGGGCTTGGTAGCCTGCGCAATGGCGGCGTAGTTGCCGCCGTTGGTTACGGCGTTGTCGTAGCCCAGCACGCTTTCGCCCCGGCTGTTGGTGATGGACGGGTAGTACAGCGCCGAGCCGATGCCGCCCACCTGCACGCCGTTCTGGCGGGCGCGCACCAGGCTGTCAATTCGGTTCTGGCTAATTTGGTTGGCGGTTTCGCGCAGCAGCGGGCTGTTCTGGCGGGCCACCAGCAGGAAGTCGTCGAGGCGGCGCGGGCTGGCGGGGGCGGCGGCCACGGCCGGCGCGGGGGCCAGCTGAGCCGGGGGCGGCACCGGCGTTTGGGCGCGGGCCGGGCCGCCGGGCAGGCCCAGTAGCAGGCCGGCCAGGGCCACGCAGCGTATCAGGTGGGGAAAGCGAACGAACAACGGGGAAAAAATGAATGGTTGACCACGCAAAGCTGCGGGCCAATTCTGAAGAAAATTGAGAGCGCCGGTTTTATGCCGGGCTCCAGTTTCACCGCATACGCACAAGCTCACAGAAAGTCTTCAAACTTTAGCCCGTCCTTCGCGGCTGGTTGCCGCGCACATCCAGCCGGCCCGGCCTCCCCGCGCCAATGAAACTACTCCTCGTTGAAGATGAACCGGCCCTGCGTACGGCCCTGCTGGGCTCGCTGCGCCAGGGCGGCTACGTGGTGGAGGAAGCCGCCGACATCGCCCAGGCCCACGAAAAAATCATGCTCTACCAGTACGACTGCGTGCTGCTCGACCTCACCCTGCCCGACGGCTCGGGCCTCGACCTGCTCCGCACCCTCAAGGCCGAGGGCTCGCCGGCCGGGGTGCTCATCATCACGGCCCGCGACGCGCTCGACGACAAAGTGGCCGGCCTCGACCTCGGGGCCGACGACTACCTCATCAAGCCCTTTCACCTCTCCGAGCTCAACGCCCGGGTGCGGGCCATTATCCGCCGCCGGCAGTTCAACGGCCAGCAGCAAATCGTATTCCGCGACCTGCTGGTGCTGCCCGAGCTGGCCGAAGTGCACGTGCGCGGCGAGCCGCTCACGCTCACCAAAAAAGAGTACGACCTGCTGCTTTACCTGCTGGCCAACCCCGGCCGCGTGCTCACCAAGGAAGCCATTGCCGAGCATCTCTGGGGCGATGCCGTGGACAGCGCCGACTCGTTCGACTTCATCTATACCCACCTCAAAAACCTGCGGAAGAAATTGCAGGAAAAGGGGGCTGACAATTATATTAGTACCATGTACGGGGTTGGCTATAAGCTCAATAATGGGTAAGTAGCGCAATCATTAGTTGAGAGTCTTGGTGGCTTTACCAGCAAGGGTAACAAAGGCTTCCCACTCAGCCGCCCCTGGGTTAATCTTTTGAAATTGTAGATGAAGCTGCTCGCTACCACCACGCGTTATTACTTGTTGCTGGCTGCCGCCATGTTTGTGGCAGGCAGTGGGGGGCTGTATGTGGGAGTCGACCGCACCCTGCGCCACGAAGTGGGGGAGCAGCTGCTGGCCCGCCAGCTGGAGCTGACCGCCAAAGCCCGGGCCAACGAGCTGCCGGCCGTGGCCCTGCTTCAGGTGGTGCTGCCCATCAGCCGCCGGCCCCTGCCGCTGGGTTTCAGCGATACGCTGCTGCTCGATGCGCAGGAGGGCGAGCTGGTGCCTCACCGGCAGCTCACCTTCGCCCTGCCAACGGCGGGCGAGGGCACGGTATGGGTCACGCTTCGCAAATCACTGGTTGAGGCCGAGGACTTGCTTTCGGTGGTGCTTGCGGTGATGCTGAGCGTGCTGGCGCTGCTGCTGGGCGGCGTAGTGCTGCTGAACCGCTGGCTGTCGGGCCGCCTGTGGGCTCCGTTTCGGCACACGCTGGCGGCGCTGCGCGGCTACGACTTGCAGCAGCACCAGCCCCTGCGCTTGCCCACGCCCGCCATCACCGAGTTTGCCGAGCTGAACCACGCCCTCGAACACCTCAGCCAGCGCCTGGTGGCCGACTATGAGAACCTGCGCGAGTTCACGGCCAACGCCGCCCACGAAACCCAAACGCCGCTGGCCATTATGCAGGCCCAGCTCGAGCAGCTGCTGCAGGTGCCCGCCCTGGCCGAAGACCCCGCCGCCGCCCCGCTCGTAGCCGACCTCTACGGCGCTACCCTGCGCCTTTCGCGCCTGCACCAGGCGCTGGGCCTGCTCAGCAAAATCGAGAACCGCCAGTTCAAGGCCGCCCTGCCCGTGCGCCTCGACCAGCTGCTGGCCGAGAAGGTAGCGCAGTTCGAGCCGCTCTTTGAGGTCCGCGAGCTGCGCTACGGCCTCGACATTGCCAGTGCGCCCGTCGTGGTGCATATGCACCCCGGCCTGGCCGACTCGCTGCTCCAAAACCTGCTGCAAAACGCCGTGAAGCACAACGTGCCCGGCGGCAGCGTCGCCATCAGCCTCACGGCGCGGGAGCTGATAATCAGCAATACGGGGCCCGCCATTGGCGGCGACCCGGCGCGGTTCTTCGAGCGTTTCCGCAAGCACAGCGCCGCTTCCGACTCGCCGGGCCTGGGCCTGAGCATCGTGCAGCACATCTGCGCGTACTACGGCTTCGGGGTCAGCTATTTGCTGGCGGAAGCGGGCACCTGCCACACGCTGCGAGTACGCCTGGCCCCGGTAGCCACCTCGTCCATAAAAAAGCCCCTTCAGGTTTTGCAGCCCACAGATTAACCACAGAAAGCCCGGATACATTTGGTTCGAAACTCACATTTTTAACTTCGTTAACTAAATGAAAACGACATTCCTGACCCTCGTAGCGGCCCTGCTGCTGGCTGGCGCGGCCCACGCGCAGAAAGTAAAAGTGGCCCAGGTGCCGGCTGCGGCCGTCGCCACCTTCAACCAAACTTTTCCCACCGTGAAAACCGTGCAATGGGAAAAAGAAGACGCTGATTTTGAAGCCGGATTCACCTTGGGCAAAACCGAGATGTCGGCCGTAATTACCGCCGCTGGCGTCCTCAAGGAAACCGAGACGGAGATGAAGGTTAGCCAGCTTCCCGCCCAGGTCCAGAAAGCGCTGGCCACCAATTATAAGGCGTATAAAATCATTGAAGCGGCCAAAATTGTGACGGCCGCAACCGGCAGCACTACCTACGAGGCCGAAGTAGGGCAGGGCGGCAAGAAGCGTGATGTGCTCTTCAACGCCGATGGCACGGAAGTGAAGAAGTAGCCCCATAGTCGTGCCGGACTGACTAACGACCCGGCGGGTAAAAAAAATAGCCGGGGTTGGCAGCCTGGCGTTGTATTTGACGTATGAGGAGCGGCACCGGGGAGCAACCCCCGGTGCCGCTTTTTTCTTTATGTCTGTTTTTACCATGCGAATGCGCATTTTCTGGGCCATTATGGCTTCGAGCTTGCTGGGGAGCTTTGGCCACCCGGCCCTGGCCCAGCAAGCGTCCAACAACGACGGGTTTCAGCGCCACAACGGCCAGATGCAGGTGCTGCGCAACGGCCTGGGCCGCCCCATGACCCGCGATGCCCACTTGCCCACCGGCGTCACCGTTACCAAAGACGGCTTCGTGGTGAGCCCCACCGGCCAGCGCACCGAGCTGCGCGAAGGCCAGGGCTGCGACCTGCGCGGCCGGCCAGTAGCCGTGCAGGCCGCCGCCAATGGCCGCCTGGCGCTGGCCGCCCCGGCCAGCCCACGCTCCGTAGCGCCTGTCTTGGGTGGAGATTCCCGGTCGTCGCGCACGCTGTTGCAGGCCATGTTTGGAAATGCTGACGACGATGACGACAACAGGTTTTTCAAGCGCAAAAAATACAAAAAGCACCACGGCAAAGGCAAGGGCCACGGTGGCTGGAAAGGTGATGATTAGCGCAGTTTCCACGTTATTGTACAGATAGATGGCAGTAGCGCGAACTTTTAGTTCGCGCTACTATTCACCAACCTGGAAACCGCTCTAGCGCAGGTATCTTGTTTCGCGCACAAGCTATTGGCCGCCGCAAGGCTTGGCCTGATTGAGTTTTAAGAAAATATGGTTTACAGTTTTACCGCCTCACCTTTTGCCGATGGGGGCCAGGCTTCCCAGTTCGCGGCCGTGGAGGCCGCCTTGCGGGCCGATGCCGACACTGATGCACTGCTGCTGGGCAACCTGGTGCTGGCCGATGACACCGCGCCCATTGATGCCGTGGTGGTGCGCCCGCACAGCATCACGCTGCTGGTGCTGGTGCCGCGCGGGGGCCGCCTGAGTATTCCGGCTCTGGGCTATGGCAGCTGGCTGCTCGATGGGCTGCCGCTGCCCGGCCCCCAGGATTTTGATAATCCCTACGAGCAGGTAGCGCAGCAAAAAACGGCGCTGCAAAGCTGGCTCAGTCGCCGTTTCAGCTCCGAGCAGGCCAACCTGCACCTGATAAGCGGGCTGGTGCTATTTGGTGCGCCCGTGGGGTTTGCGCCCGATGTGGAGCCCGCGCTGAGCAGTGCCGCGGCCGGCTTCCGGCTGTTGAGCGACTCTGCCGAGCTGCCCCGCCGCCTGCGCCAGCTGGCCTCACCCGAAATCGACCTGACCGCCGAAGACCTGGCCGAATGGGCTGCCGAGTGGGCTGCCTTCGCCGCCCAACCAGCTGCTGAACCTACCCCGCCAACAGTAGCCGACCCAACTACGGCTACGGCCAGTTCCAGCGGCTTGCTGGGCAAGCAGGTGCGGGCCCTGTGGGGCTGGCTGGGCGCTGCCGACGTGCCCGACGACGACCCGCCCTACGGATATGCCGCCACCGACGTAGCCGCCCGCAACGAGGAAAAACAGCAGCTCGAACAGCTGCGCCAGCAAATGCAGGCCGACCTCAGCCAGCAGCTGCACGCCATGGAAGCCCGCGAAGCCGAGCGCGAGCGCAGCATACAGCAGCTTCGCGCCGAGCTGGCCCAGGCCCCGCCCGTGGCTTCGGAAGCCACGGCTCTGGTATCGCGCCTATCGGCCGAAACCCGCGCCAAAGCGGCTATTGAAGCCGAAATGCAGGCCTCCAAGGCCGAATCAGCGGCCCGGAACCAAGAGCTGGATAGCAAAATTCAGCAGCTCAACCAACTCATCGACCAGCTAAGCGCGCGTTCGGTGGCAGTTGGTGCGCCGGCGGGGGCAGGCCCTGCACCCCAGGCCGCACCCCAGGCCGCACCCCAGGCCGCACCCCAGGCCGCACCCCAGGCCGCACCCCAGGCTGCAGCAGCCGTTTCTGCGCCGCCAGCAGCGTCTGCCGCACCATCGGAAGCCTCAGCTACGGCTCCCGTTGCTGCCTCCTTTACAAGCCGTTTTGAGTGGCCGCCGCTGCTTGGGCAGCTGGGGCAGCGGGCCTTGTCGCTGCCGAGGCCGGTCCTCCTGGCCGCTGGGGCCGGGGTAATAGGACTGGTGGTTTTACTCTTCAGCTACACCGGAAACGAGAGCTTGGTGCCGTTTCAGGAAAATGGACGCTGGGGCTACGCCGATGCCAGCGGCAAGCCCGTAGTGCCCGCGCAATACGCGGCCGCCAGTCCATTTGTGGCGGGCCAGGCCGTGGTGGCCAAGGATGGGGCCTATGGCTTCGTGAATGAGCAGGGCACGGAAGTGGTGCCCCCGGCCTACGATGCCCTGAACCCGTACGCGGGCGGTTTTGCCCGGGCCCGCGTCGGCGATGCCTATACATTTATCGACGGGGAAGGGCAGGAGTTTGACCATTACTATTTCAACGCGCTCGACTTTGCCGAGGGCCACGCCGCCGTGCTTGACCATCGGGGTTGGCACTACATCAGCGGCCCCACTGAGCCGGAAACCGCGCCGCCCATCTTTGCCGAAGCCTACTCCTTCGCGGACGGGCTGGCCCGCGTGAAGCTGCCCGATGGCTACACGTATATCACCTCCGATTACCTGACCGACCCCAGCCGTGGCACCAAGCCATTTGGGCGCTACACGCTGGCCACCGACTTTGCCGACGGTAAGGCCCGGGTTACGCAGGGTGGCCGTAGCTTCACCATCGACAAAGACGGGGAGGAAGTGAAGTAAACTCCATTCGAAATCGCTACTTTTCAGGCACTAAAAAACAACCTCTCGTTGTTTTTTAGTGCCTTGTCGCTTTGGGGGCGGCCAGTGATGGAAATTGCTGACCAGCCGCTCCCTACGCTGAAATGTTTTTTATCGAAATCGATTGTGGAATTGTGGCAATTCCCGCAAAAACCTTAGCTTGCACCCCGCATAACAATAAGGTAACATGGAAGTCCAAACATTAAAGTACCCGGCCATTCGCAACTACGTGGCCGGCCAAGCGGTCGATAATGCCTCCGCGGCCACTATGGACGTGTTCAGCCCGCTCAATGGGGAGTTGATTTCTACGCTTCCCCTAAGCAACGCCGCCGCGCTCGACGATGCCGTGCAAGCCGCCAAAGCGGCCTACCCCTCGTGGTCGGCCACGCCGATTAAGGAGCGGGTCCAGATTTTTTACCGCTACAAAACGCTGCTGGAGCGCGACATGAAAGCCCTCGCCGACCTGGTGCGCGAAGAGAACGGCAAAACCTACGACGAAGCCCGTGCCGAAGTCGAAAAAGCCATCGAGCTGACCGAGTTTGCCTGCTCCATGCCCCAGCTTATTCAGGGCGAATTCCTGGAAGTGAGCAAGGGCGTGGAAGCCCGCGCCGAGCGCAAGCCGCTGGGCGTAGTGGCCAGCATCGCCCCGTTCAACTTCCCCAACATGGTACCCCACTGGACCATCCCGAACGCTCTGGTTCTCGGCAACACCATGATTTTGAAGCCTTCGGAGCAAGTACCGCTGAGCGCCGTAAAAATTGCCGAGCTGCTGCAAGAAGCCGGTCTGCCCGACGGCGTACTCAACATCGTGAACGGCGACCGCGAAATCGTGGAAGCCATCTGCGACCACCCCGATATCAAGGCCGTGAGCTTCGTGGGCTCCACCAAAATCGCCAAAGTCGTCTACATCCGTGCCACCAGCAACCTGAAGCGCTGCGTAGCCCTCGGCGGGGCCAAAAACCACCTGATGGTGCTGCCCGACGCCCACCCCGAAATGACGGCCTCGAACGTGGCCGCCAGCATGTCGGGCTGCGCGGGCCAGCGCTGCATGGCCGGCTCCACCATGGTCGGAGTAGGGGCCATTGACGGCATCGTGGCCAAAATCGTGGAAGAAGCCCGCAAGATTGTGGCCGGCCAGAACCTCGGTTCCGTCATCAGCAAAGAGGCCAGGGAGCGCATCGAACAGCACATCACCGAAGCCGAAGCCGCCGGGGCCAAAGTCCTGCTCGACGGCCGCAACGCCGTAGTGCCCGGCCACGAAGACGGCTACTACGTGGGCGCAACGGTAATTGATTACGTGACGCCCGATATGCGCATCGCCCAGGAAGAAGTCTTCGGCCCCGTGCTCGCCATCATGCGCACCAACACGCTGGACGAGGCCCTGGCCATCGAAAACGCCAACCCCTACGGCAACGCCGCCGCCGTCTTCACCAGCAGCGGCAGCAGCGCCCGCTACGTGATGGACCACGCCAACGCCGGCATGATTGGCGTGAACATCGGCGTGCCCGTGCCCCGCGAGCCCTTTTCTTTCGGCGGCTGGGGTGACTCGAAATTCGGGGCCTGTGATATTACCGGGAAGAGCTCAATTGAGTTCTGGACGCAGCTGAAGAAGACCACGACCAAGTGGAATCCGGAGTCGCGGGTGAACTGGATGAGCTAAATGCTGGCCGCAGTTTAGCGCGAAGCGCGTAACTGCTGGCCGATAGTAACAGTGAGTCTGTGACTCACGACGCATGAGCCAGCAGCGTAATCTGCACACATTGCATTTTTGAACCAAAAATTGCCGCTCTGCGGCAGCGAGTTACAAACTCGCTTTACCTATCAGCCAGCAGTTACGCGCTTCGCGCTAAACTGCGGCCAGCAGCTCAAAAATCAGCACATTCATGGAAACCATCCTCGCCCCCGACCCAACCCAAATCCTGCACGACAACCTCGACCACACCCTCTTCTCGTGGTCGAAGCAAACGGGCCTGAACCCCATCAACGCCGAGCGCGCCGAGGGCGTGTACGTGTACGACCGCGACGGTAAGCAATACATTGACTTCAGCTCGCAGCTGATGAACGTGAACATCGGCCACGGCGACCAGCGCGTGACCGAAGCCGTGGCCGCCCAGATGCGCGAGCTCAGCTACGTGTACCCCGGCATGATTACCAAGGCCCGCGGCGACCTGGGCCGGCGACTGGCCGAAATCACCGCCCCCAATCTCACCAAAGCGTTTTTCACGCTGGGCGGGGCCGAGGCCATCGAAAACGCCATCAAGCTGGCGCGGGTGTACACCGGCCGCCACAAGATTGTGACGCTGTATCTCTCGTTTCACGGGGCCTCTTATGGGGCCATGAGCGCCGGCGGCGACCCCCGCAAGTTTGCCGTCGACAGCCAGGCCATGCCGGGCGTGGTGCACGTCGAAAACCCGTATTCCTACCGCTGCCCCTGGTATTCCGACTCGCCCGAGCAGTGCGCCCAGCGCGCCGCCGATGCCATGGAGCGCATCATTGGCTACGAAAACCCCGGCAGCGTGGCCGCCATTATTATGGAAGGGGAGTCGGGCACGTCGGGTTGCATCAAGTACCCGCCCGGCTACTGGAAACGGGTGCGCGAAATCTGCGACAAGCACGGCATCCTGCTCATCGCTGATGAGGTGATGTCGGGTTTTGGCCGCACCGGCAAGTGGTTCGGTTCGGACCACCACGGCGTGAAAGTCGACGTGATGTGCATGGCCAAGGGCATCACCGCCGGCTACCTGCCCCTGGGCGCGGTAATGGTGGACGAGAAAATCGCCAAATCCTTCGACGACAAGCCCCTGCCGCTGGGCCTCACGTACTCGGCCCACCCGGTTTCGTGCGCCGCCGCCGTGGCCGTGCTCGATATTTACGAGAGCGACAATCTGCTCGAAAACACCGTGAATATGGGCCAGTACATGGACGAGCAGGTCGCTCAGCTCATGCGCCACCACCCCAGCATCGGCGACTGGCGCAACACCGGCCTCTTCGGCTGCCTGGAGCTGGTGAAAAACCGCGACACCAAAGAGCCGATGGCCCCCTGGAACGCCACCAACGACCAAATGGCCGTGATGAACCAGGTAGCCTCCAAAATTCGCGAGCTGGGCATGTACACCTTCGTGCGCTGGAGCTACATTTTCATCTGCCCTCCGCTCACCATTACGAAAGAGGAAATCGACGAGGGCCTGGCCATCATTTCCGAGGCGCTGGAAATCGCGGATAAGTATGTTAACTGACCCAGAACGTCATGCCTCGGCTGCGCCCGGCATGACGTTCTGAAAAAACTTTTTCCCATGTCCATCCTCCTCAAAAACGGCCGCGTCGTTACCGCCGATTCGGACGCCGTCTGTGATATTCTGATTGAAGGCGAAACCATCGTGTCCATCGGCCGCAACCTGGCGGCCGAGGGCGCGGAGGTAATTGACTGCACCGGCAAGCTCATCATGCCCGGCGGCATCGACCCGCACGTGCATTTGGAAATGCCTTTTATGGGCACGTTCAGCTCCGATACCTACGAAACCGGCACCCGCGCCGCGCTGCACGGCGGCACCACCACCGTCATCGATTTCATCCTGCAAAAGCAGGGTAATTCGCTACGTTCGGCCTTGGAGGAATGGCAAGGTCGCGCCACCGGTAATGCCGTGGGCGACTACAGCTTCCACATGGCGGTGACGGATTTCAACCCCAGTACTAAAGAAGAAATCAAGGATATGATTGCCGAGGGCATCACCTCCTTCAAAACCTTCATGGCCTACAAGGGCGCGCTCATGATTGACGACGCGCAGATGGTGGGCCTCATGCAGGAGGTGAAAAAGCACGGCGGCCTCGTGACGGCCCACGCCACCAACGGCGACATGATTGATACGCTTATCGCCCAGCACCGGGCGCAGGGCAAGCTCACGCCGCTCTACCACTACCTCTCGCAGCCCGAAGTGACTGAGGCCGAAGCCTCGGGCCGTTTCGCCGATATTGCCAATTACACGGGGGTGAATGCCTATATCGTGCACCTCACCTGCGAGGGCGCGCTCAACCAGGTGCGCCGCGCCACCGAGCGCAACCAGCGCGTGCTGGTCGAAACCTGCATCCAGTATCTGGTGCTGGATGCGCGGTTGTACGAAGACGAAGTCAATGGCGCGAAGGTGGTGATGTCGCCGCCGCTGCGCGAGAAAAAAGACCAGGCCACGCTCTGGGCGGGCCTCAATCAGGGCCTCGTGAACGTGGTGGGCACCGACCATTGCCCCTTTATGTGGGAGCAAAAGCTGATGGGCAAGGACGATTTCTCAAAAATTCCGAACGGCCACCCCGCCATCGAGCACCGCATGGAATTGCTGTTTTCCGAAGGGGTAAATAAGGGGAAAATCACGCTCCAGAAATTCGTGGAAGTAACGTCTACCAACGCGGCGAAAATATTTGGCATGTTCCCGCGCAAAGGCACCATCAGCATCGGGGCCGATGCGGATTTGGTAATTTTCGACCCCGCTAAAAAGCATGTTATTTCAGCTGATACGCACCACATGAATTGCGACTATTCGGCCTACGAAGGCTGGGAAGTAACCGGCAAGATTGACACGGTTTTGTTGCGTGGAAAAGTAGCCATTGATGCCGGCGAAGCCAAAGTAGCGAAGGGCTACGGGCAGTTTATCCGGCGCGGCAAAACCATTTTTTAGCGCGCAAGGTCTCGCGAAGTTTTAAATTAAGTTTCGCGAAGACATGTCCAAAAGACTTCGCGAAACTTAATTTAAAACCTCGCGAGACCTTGCGCGAATTGCAACTCTCACTTATCAAAAAACGATGCCCAGAATAATTAAATCCGGCCTCATCCAGATGAGTCTGCCGATGACCGAAGGTGAAGGCACCATTCAGGAAATTATGCAGGCGATGGAAGCCAAGCACATTCCGCTGATTGAGGAGGCCGGCCGCCAGGGCGTGCAAATCCTCTGTTTGCAGGAGATTTTCAACACACCCTATTTCTGTCCCGGCCAGGACAAAGCCTGGTACGCCTCGGCCGAAGCCGTGCCCGGCCCGACCACCGAGCGCATGGCCGAGTATGCCAAAAAATACAACATGGTGATGATTGTGCCCGTGTACGAGCGCGAAGCCGCCGGCTTCCTCTACAACACTGCCGCCGTGATTGACGCCGACGGCACCTACCTCGGTAAATACCGCAAAAACCACATTCCCCACACCACCGGCTTCTGGGAGAAATTCTTCTTTAAGCCCGGTAACCTGGGCTATCCCGTGTTCCAGACCAAATACGCCAAAATTGGCGTCTATATCTGCTACGACCGCCACTTCCCCGACGGGGCCCGCGTGCTGGGCCTGAACGGGGCCGAAATCGTGTACAATCCCTCGGCTACCGTGGCCGGCCTCTCCCAATACCTCTGGAAGCTGGAGCAGCCCGCCCACGCGGCCGCCAACGGCTACTTTATGGGCTGCATCAACCGCGTCGGCGAGGAGAAACCCTGGAACCTGGGCCGTTTCTACGGCACCTCGTATTTCGTGGACCCGCGCGGCCAGATTATCGCGCAGGCCGACGAATACAAGGACGAACTGCTGATTGCCGAATTTGACCTCGACATGATTGAAGAAGTGCGCAACACCTGGCAGTTCTTCCGCGACCGCCGCCCCGAAACCTACGAGAAGCTGGTGGAACTGTAGGCGCTTGATAATAGCCCGTCATGCCGAGCGCAGCCGAGGCATCTCGCGTATGATAGTAATTCAATCATTGAACGATGCGAGCGAGATGCCTCGGCTGCGCTCGGCATGACAGGCTTTGTTTCTTAAAAAAAACTCCGAATTACCCCGCCCATTCATGGCCGAATTTTCTACACCCACCACCGAGCAGCAATTCGCGGAAAATTTCGCGCAATTGAAACCGGCAATGAACCGCACCGAGGCGCTTTTTGAAAGCTCCCGCTGCCTGTTTTGCTTCGATGCGCCGTGCATTAAGGCGTGCCCTTCGGGGATTGATATCCCGCAGTTTATTCGCCAGATAAATTCGGGTAATGAAACCGGCTCGGCGCGTACTATCTACGAGGCGAACTACTTCGGGAATGCCTGCGGCAAAGTATGCCCCACCGAAGTGTTGTGTGAGGGCGCGTGCGTGTATAACCTGCAGGACGTGAAGCCAATTGAGATTGGCCGGCTGCAGAGCTACGCTACCACCAAGGTGATAAAAAGCGGCCAAAAGCTGTTTGGGCCGGGGGTGGATAACGGGAAAAATGTGGCCGTGATTGGGGCCGGGCCAGCCGGTATTTCGGCCGCCTGCGAGCTGCGGCTGCTGGGTTATTCGGTCGATGTTTTTGAGGCTAAAGCGCAGCCTTCGGGGCTCACGGTGTATGGGGTGGCTCCGTACAAAATCACTAACGAAGAAACGCTGGCCGAAATGGCCTATTTGCAGGCGCAATTCGGTTACGCGGTCCACTACAATTCGCCCATTAATTCGCGCGAAGAACTGGCCGGACTGGAAAATAAATACGACGCTATTTTTCTCGGTATTGGCCTGGGTAAAACCAACGAGCTGGGCCTGCCGGGCGAGGATAAAATCAATTGCACGGGCGCGGTTGAATTTATTTCAGAATTGCGCCAGTACCACCACGAGGTGGCGGTGGGCCGCAAGGTAATTGTACTGGGTGGCGGCAACACTGCGATGGATGCCGCTTCGGAATCTTCGCGGCTGGGCGCAGATAATGTGATTCTCGCTTACCGCCGGGCCAAAGAGGAAATGGGCGCGTATGATTTCGAGTATGACCTGGCCAAAAGCGTAGGAGTGAAGGGCTTATTCAACGTAGCTCCACTCGAAATTATGGGCAACGGCTATGTTTCCGGCGTAAAATTTATTCGTACGGCGACCACCGATGGCAAAGTGCATGAAATTGCCGGCTCCGAATTCATCGAGCCCTGCGACATGGTGATTAAAGCCACGGGCCAGACTAAGCAAACCGAGTTTCTGCGCCTGATTCCGGGCCTGGAAATAGACGGCAAGGGTCGCATCGTGGCCAATGCCCACACCGGACAAACCACCAACCCGCAATATTTTGCCTCGGGCGACGCCTGGAACGGCGGGGCCGAAGTGGTGAACGCCGCCGCCGAGGGCAAGCTCACGGCGCGGGGCATTCACGCTTATTTGAGCAAGTAGCGCGGACTTTGTAGTCCGCGAGTTGAGCCTTTTTACTTCATTTTGACAGCCAAACGCGGACTACAAAGTCCGCGCTACTGATATGCCCGACCTCTCCATCAATTTCGCCGGCATTAAATCGCCGAATCCTTTTTGGCTGGCTTCGGCCCCGCCCACCAATTCCGGCTACCAGATTATGAAGGCGTTCGATGCCGGCTGGGGCGGGGCGGTGTGGAAAACGCTGGGCGTGCCCGTCGTGAACGTATCGAGCCGCTACGGCGGCGTGAACTACCGCGACAAGCGCCTGGTGGGCTTTAATAACATCGAGCTGATTTCGGACCGCCCGCTGGCCGACAACCTGCGCGAGATTGAGGAAGTGAAAAAGCGCTTTCCCAACCACGCCGTCATTGCCTCGCTGATGGTGCAAACGCGCCAGGAGTGGCACGACATCGTGCGCCAGAGCCAGGACGCGGGGGCCGACGGCTTCGAGCTGAACTTTGGCTGCCCGCACGGCATGTGCGAGCGCGGCATGGGCTCGGCGGTGGGGCAGGAGCCCAAGGTGCTCCAGATGATTGTGGAGTGGGTGATGGAAGTGGCCACCAAGCCCGTCATCGTGAAGCTCACGCCCAACATTTCCGACATTACTGAACCCGCCCTGGCCGCCCGGCGCGGGGGCGCGGATGCCATTTCGCTCATTAATACCATTCAGAGCATCGTAGGGGTTGATTTGGACCAGTTCGCGCCGTACCCCATCGTGGATGGCAAGGGCACCAACGGCGGCTACTGCGGCCCGGCCGTGAAGCCCATTGCCCTGAACATGGTGAAAAACTGCGCCCAGCACCCCGATATTCAGCTGCCCATCTCGGGTATCGGGGGCATCGAAACCTGGCGCGACGCGGTGGAGCATATTCTGCTGGGCGCGAGCAGCGTGCAGGTGTGCACGGCGGCCATGCACTACGGTTTCGGCATTATCCGGGAAATGACTTCGGGCCTGGAGCAGTACATGGTCGAGAAGGGCTTCAACACCATTTACGACATGGTGGGCAAGGCCCTGCCCAACGTGCTGCACTGGCAGGACCTGAACATGAAGTACAAGGTGACGGCCAACATTCACGCCGAAAAGTGCATTGGCTGCCAGCTGTGCTACACGGCCTGCGAAGACGGGGCGCACCAGGCCATTCGGCTGAATGCCGGCACCCGCGTGCCCGAAATCATCGAGGAAAACTGCGTGGGCTGCAACCTCTGCTCGCTGGTGTGCCCCGTCGAGGAGTGCATCACCATGGACCGTACCGACGACGGCACCCAGCACCTCACCTGGAAGGAGCGCACCGAAGCCGGCACCGCACCCACCGAATTCAACGACGAAAAGGCCGGCGGCCGCCACCATTGGGTGCCCGAGCCCAGCGCCGCTCTCGGCAAGGAGCGCCACAAAACCCTGCCCGGCAAGGCCCGCGTGTATGCCGGCGAAACGAAAGCACCAGCCGAGGCCTAAGCAAGGGGTTGAATTCAGCAAAAAAAGTCCTCTGTCGAAGCGTCGACGGAGGACTTTTTTTGATGGCCTTTCATGGCTGCGCTTCGCTTTGGTAGTGGCGTTTGCGCTCATTAGTGTTTTTACCCCCGCAGCCAAAACACTGGTTGTGGTACCAATATTATTTGGGCGGCAGCAAGAATAGTAAAATTAAACTTTATTGTTTTCTGCAAACGATTGCGAAAGAATTATACCGTGCTTGATGGATAATAATGGCATCACAGCTTAGAATAGCAGTGCTGCCTGATTAAGGGTGTTGAGGGAGGTCTTTTTCTGATGGATTATCGGGTTAAATATTTACGAGATAAGCTATGGCATGCTGGGTCAAGCATGGGTGGTGTTAATAATTGCATAACACTTGGCAAGTTTTTTCGCAGTTTCATCGGGCGTTTTCAGCGTTCTGGCGAATATTTCCTATTGCTCAGTCGGTGACCCGTAATTTTAACTTTTCTAATATTGACAAATAATTTTACGAATGCGTAATATCTATTCTGCTTTGGTGGTGGCGGCGGTTCTGCCCGTTGCGCAGCTTGCTGCCGCTCCTGTTGGGGCCGCCCCGCCCCGACACTCAGCTGCTAAACCGGTTGCCAAACATAAGGGGGCCCACACGGCCCCCGACCCCACGGGCTCCCACATCGGTGGCGCCGTATCTACAAATGCCGGCGACCCGCTGCCGGGGGCCACGGTCTTTATCAAAGGCACCTACATCGGCACGAGTACCAACCAGGATGGGCGTTTCGACCTGAACGGCTCGTTTGCCAATGGCCCGGTAGAGCTCGTTGTGTCCTATGTGGGCTACGAAACTCAGTCGGTGGTGCTGCAAAAGCCCGAAGACCAGCTCAGTGTATCGTTGGTGCCCAGTGCCAATATGCTGAATGAAACCGTAGTTTCGGCCTCGCGGGTGGAGGAGGATATCATGCGCGCCCCGGTCACGATTGACAAGGTTTCGGCTAAGCAGGTCGAGCGCATCAGCACGCCGGAAGTGCTGGCGGGCCTGGGCAACCTGGCCGGTATCGACGTGAATTCGGCGTCGATGCTGTTCACCAGCATCAGCACGCGGGGCTTCAACACGGCCAAGTCGGAGCGCGTGATTCAGCTGGTCGATTACATGGATACGGCGCTGCCGTCGCTCAACCTGAGCCCGGGCAACATGGTGGGCATTCCGGAGCTCGACATGGAAAGCATTGAAATCGTGCACGGTCCGGCCTCGGCGCTCTACGGCTCGAACGCGCTGAGCGGCGTGGTGCTCTTCAACTCGAAAGACCCGTTTGTGTACGAGGGCCTGAGCGTGCGCCTGCGCGGCGGCCAGCGCAGCCTGCTCGATGGCCAGCTGCGCTACGCCCACAAGATTACCGAAAAGCTGGCCTTTAAGGTGAATGCCAGCTACTTCCGGGCCAACGACTGGATTGCCAGCAACTTCAATGCCCAGACTTCTTCGACCAATCCGGCCGGGTCGCCGTTGGGGTACGATGCCGTGAACCGCTACGGCGAGCTGGATTTGACGTTTGCGCCCTTCCCCGGCGTCAACCCGGAGCTTTACGGCAAGCGGGCCTACATGCCCGGCTACACCGAGCGCGAGCTGGTGGCCGGCGACACCATCACCCGCTCCTATCGCGTGCAGGGGGCGCTGTCCTACCTCATCAACGACGACCTGAAACTGACGTTTGAAGCCAAGCGCGGGGTGGGCACGTCGACTTACCAGAACCTGAGCCGCTTCCGCATTAAGGACCTGGGCACCGACCAGTACCGGCTGGAGCTGAAAAGCTCGAAAGGCTTTATCCGGGCCTACACGACGGAGGACTTTACGGGCAGCACCTACGAGCTGACCCAGTTGAGCACCAAGCTGCTGCAATCGAAGGTGAACCCGGCCAACCCGCAGTCGCCGACCTACTACCAGCAATATTTCGGCACCTACAACGGGGCCTATACCTTCGCCCGGCAGGTGGGTAGGCAGCCGGTGGATATGGCCCTGGCTACGGCGCAAGCCGCAGCCAATGCCACGCTGCCACAGGCCGGAAGCGGCGTATATAATTCGTTGCGCGACCGCATTGCTAATGACAACAGCCCCACCACCGGTGCCGGCCAGAATTTCAATTCGCGCCTGAGCGACGTGAGTGCCCAGCGCAACTTCGAGCTGGGCAGCCCCAAAACGGGCCTTATCGTGGGCGCGGCCTACCGGCGCTACCTGCTGGGCTCGGGCGGCGTGCTCTTTGCTGATTTGGACGGTAACCGCATCCCGAACTACGAGTATGGGGCGTATTCGCAGATTACGCACGCGCTGCTCGACGGCCACCTGAAGCTGGCCGCCGCTGGCCGGGTCGACTTTTTCAAGAACTTCAACCCCGCATTCTCGCCCCGCGTGGCCGCCGTGTACTCGCTGGGAGCCCGCAACGAGCATAACTTCCGCGCCAGCTACGGGCAGGCCTTCCGCAGCCCTTCGCAAACCGACCAGTACCTGCGCTCCGACGTGAATTCGTTCATCCTCCTCGGCAACATTGGCAATGGTTTCCAGGGCTACGGCTTCACCGATGCGCAGGGCCGCACCTACAACCCCTTCGACCCCTCGATGAAGCTCAAGGACTTCGAAATCAGCATCGATAAGCTCCGTCTGGAGCGCGTAAATACGATTGAGGTGGGCTACAAAGGTGCGATTCTGCCCAACGTGTACGTGGATGCCAGCTACTTCAACAGCCGCTACAACGACTTTATCGGCGGTACTGCCTTTGTGGGCAACGTGAACGGCAGCCGGCCCACCGAAGCTCAGGTACAAACCGCGGCTACCACGCCCGCTGGATTTAGCACGCCCGAAGCCCGCATCATCTTCGTGTCGCAGAACAACAGCCAGGTGGTGCGTACCCAGGGTGCCACCTTCGCCCTGACCTATTACCTGAACAAAGGGCTGAACCTGACCGGCAACTACTCGCTCAACGTGCTCGACCGCAGCAACCTGCCCATCGGCTTCCGCACCTACTTCAACACGCCCAAGCACAAATACAACCTGGGCGCCAACGGCATCGTGCTGAAAAACCTGACCTACTCGGTGAACTACCGCTGGATTCAGGGCCACCAGCAGGAAATGCCCTTCGCCGCCGGCGATATCCAGACCTACCGCACCACCGATGCCTACGTGGGCTACACCATCCCCAAGCTGGCCTCCACGCTGCAAGTTGGTGGCTCGAACATTTTCAACGAAGGCAATATTCAGATTATCGGAGGCCCGCAAATCGGCCGCCTGATTTACCTGGGCCTGCTGGTAAACGTGAAATAGGGCGCCTACCCTTTGGTGCAAAAAAGCGGCCCGCGTCATCCGACGCGGGCCGCTTTTTTTGTTGGTCGAGCCGAGGATTTATAGCCCCGCAACCGGCATAGCCAGCGCCGGGGCGTGTACCGTGCCGGCCCGCTCCCGCAGCGGCCGGCCGTTGCGCTGGTGCCGGCGGGCCTGAATTTCGGCCACGATGGCCAGCGCAATTTCCTCCGGCGTTTCGCTGCCCAAATCCAGTCCAATTGGGCTGTATAGGCGGTTTTGCAGCACGTCGGCCGTTTCGCTTTCCGTTAATTCCAGCTCCTCGAGCAGCCGCCCGGCTTTGGCGCGGGGGCCGAGCAGGCCGATGTAGGGCGCGGCCGTGGGCAGCAGCGTTTGCAGCGCGGCGAGGTCATAGGCGTAGTTGTGGCTGAGCAGCACGTGGTACGCGCCCGCATCCGGTACCTGCATTTCCAGTTCGCGCACCGGCATAATACGTACTGCCGCCGCTTCCGGGAAGCGCGCCGCCGTGGCCAGATTGGGCCGGCCATCCATCACCGTAATATGCCAGCCCAGCGAGGCGGCCAGGTGCACCAACGGCTGAGCATCGTTGCCGGCCCCATATACTACCAGGCGCAACGGCGGCACCAGCACCTCCAGCAGCGCCCGCACCGGGCCGGCATCGGTTTCAATATCGAGCACCTGCGAGAGGCCCTGCGCCAGGGTGGCGCGAGCGGCTTCGGCCAGCGGGCCGGCCAGCAGGGGAGTGCCGCGCAACGCGCCGGTGGCCGAAAGCAGCACCCGCTGCCCCACGGCCGCTTTCAGCCCCGAGGCATCGGTTTCGAACACGGTGGCGAGCACGGCCGGCTCGGGGTGCCGGGCGAAGCCGCGCAGCAGCTCAATAGGGTTGTCCGGCGCGGCAAAATCCAGCGGCTCCAGCAGGATGCGTACCACGCCCTGGCAGCCGGGACCGAGGCCGTGGCGCGGGTCGTCCTCGTCGCGGGTGTCGTAAGTCACCAGCGCGGGCTGGCCCCGAAAAATGGCCTGGCGCGCCCGTTGGCGGGCATCACCCTCCAGGCATCCCCCACTAATGGCCCCGGTCAGCTCGCCGTCTTCCGTCACGAGCATGCGGGCACCGGGGCGGCGGTAGGCCGAGCCCAGTACTTCGACCACCGTGGCCAGGGCGCAGGGCCGGGCCATGGCGCGGTGCCGGTCGTAGGCGAGGAGCAGGCGTTGCAGTTCAGTCATAGGTCAGGCGTTGGCTGACGGAAATACGCCCGGAGGCGGGGCGGGGTTATGATAACCCAGTGCCAATGGGGGTGGTTTTGGGTCGGCCTCCAGCGGTAGCATTTTCTGAGCTGTCAGACGAGATGTTCAGCTACAGTTGGGTAAATCGCCTCCCCAACAATCAGGCGACCACGGGAACGGACCAGCATGAGGAGCTATCTGGCAATCCCACCAAGTCCTGCCGTTCCAAAAGTCCGCTCCGGGTAACCGGGGAAGTCACCGATTGGCAGGGAAACTCCCCCGAACAGCTCAACGCCATGAAGGAGCACCTTGAGCGACTGAAGAAACTTGGGATTGAGGCGATTGAGGATTGATGTAAATTCCGAAATTAAATTACCTTCAACTTACATTACAGTACTTAGAAACGATGACAGTTGAAGAAGTAAAGAAGGTTTTGAAAGCATTAGAACGAAAAATGTACGGTTACAATTACGAAGTGCATTTTGAAGTACAAGTTCTTGACAATTGTGAAACAATAGATGAAGTATGCAGAAAATTAAGTGTAAAGTATACTGATGACAGATTCTGTAAGGTATATCCCAAATTAACCAATGAACTACATTTGTGGGAATCAATTAGCTACGGCTTTGCATATCGTGGAGACGATGCAGCAGGATTGAAGTTAACTGGTGAAAAAGAAGAACTTTTGTTGATAGAAGAGAAAAAAGTCGAATTGTTCATTCAGCAATATCTTACGAATACAACAGAGATATTCAATTATCCTGATGAATCAGATATGCCGTATGTTTTCCTGTTCTGGGGCTATTCATTTATCCTTTTTAATATTAATGGAAAATCCCTTTTTATTAATGGGATATCGATTGATTAATTGAAAATGGTTTTTTGCGCTTGTTCTTCTTCAACCCAAAACTCCCCGCAACGAATTCGTTGCGGGGCGTTTCTCTATGCGGCAATAGTTGCTTCAGCTACTTCGCGGGGCCTGATTACTTCCAGCCGCCGCCTAGGGCCCGGTACACATTCACCGAGGCGTTGAGCTGCTGCATGCGGGTTTCGATGAGGTCGAATTTCGATTCCAGGGCTTCGCGCTGGGTGAAGAGAACTTCCGTGTAGTCGGCGCGGGCGTAGCGGAAGAGGCTGTTGGAAATTTCCACCGATTGGTTGAGGGCTGCTACTTCCCTGGCTTTCGCGTCGTAGCTCTGGGCCAGGTTGCTGATGCTTGATACTTGGTTCGATACCTCCACGTAGGCATTCAGCACGCTCTTTTCGTAGCGGTACGCGGCCTGGGTTTGCAGGGCGTTGGCGTTGTAGTAGAATGCCTTGATGCCGTTGCGGTTGAACAGCGGGCCGGCCAGGTCAGCGCCCAGCGCATAGAGCAACGACTGGGGCGAGGATACCAGCAGGCCGGGCGTGAATGCCGCCAGCCCGACGCCACCCGTGAGGCCCAGCGAGGGATAAAAGTTAGCCCGGGCTACCTGCACGTCAATTTTGGCGGCGGCCAGCTGCTGCTCGGCCTGGCGGATATCGGGGCGGTTGGCCAGCAGCTGCGCGGGCGAACCGGCCTGAATGGTTGCCGGCAACCGGTCGTTGAACGCCTGCGCGTTGCGGGCCACCGGCTGCGGGTAGCGGCCGGCCAGGTAGTTCAGCCGGTTCTCGGTTTCGACGATGCTTTGCTGAAGCTTGAACTGCAGGGCGCGGGTGTGCTGTACCTGGGCCTCGAAGCGTTTCACGGCCAGCTCGGTGGTGCGGGCCGATTCCTTCTGGAATTTCACCAGCTCCAGCGCATTGCTCTGAATGCCAATGTTCTGCTTCACGATGGTCAGCTGATTATCGTAGGCCAGCAGCTCGTAGTACGAGTTGGCAATCTCGGCAATCAGGTTGGTCACCATGAAGTTTTTGCCTTCCACGGTGGCCAGGTAGCGGATGGCTGCCGCCTTTTTGGCATTGCGCAGCTTGTGCCAGATATCGACCTCCCAGGTGGCAAACGCGCCCAGCTGAAAGTTGGTGAGCGGGTCGGGCGTGCGGCGGCCTTCCTTGATGTCAATATTCTCCTCGGTCGCGCCTTGCAGCGTGTATTTGCCCACTTTCTCCACGTCGGCCCGGGCACCGAGGCGCACGAAGGGCAGGTATTCGCCCTGGCGGGCGCGGATTTCGTTGCGGGCAATCTCGATTTCCTGGAGCGTTATATTCAGTTCCTGATTGTTTTGCAGGGCGGTTTCAATGAGGCCTTGCAGGTTGGGGTCGGTAAAAAACTGCTTCCACTGGAGTCGGCCGGTGTTGGTGCTGTCGAGGGCAGCGGCGGCGGCGGTAGAATAGCTGGCCGGTGCATTGCGGCTTTCGTTCTTCACCACCAACTCGGGCGTTTTGCAGGCACCCAAGGCGAGGGCCAGGCTGGCCGCGCCGAGACATTGATATAATCGTTTCTTAAGCATAATGAGCTTGATTTCTTCAGGTTTCACGCGTTGCTGGCGCGCGTCTGCGACGCGCTGCCGGCTGGCATCGAGCCTGTGGCTCGGATATCGGGATTGTTGGTGGCCGTAGGCGGCGGGTTGTTCTCTCCCGAGCCACAGGCTCGAACCCAGTAGGCACGCGTCACAGACGCGCGCCAGCTATCCGGGGTCCACTAGGCGTAAGGCTCCAGTTCTTCCAGTTTCACGCGAGGCTCCACGCCTTCGAGGATAGGCGACTCGTTTTCGTCGCGAATCAGTTTGTTATCGCCGGCCAGGGTGCCGAAGAAGTAGTACAGGCCGGGGATGATGATTACCCCGAAAACGGTGCCGAACAGCATGCCGCCGAGCGCCGAGCTACCAATAGTCCGGTTGCCGATGGCCCCCGCGCCGGTAGCCACCACCAGCGGAATCAGGCCGGCGATAAAGGCGAACGACGTCATCAGAATCGGGCGGAATCGCACTTTGGCACCTTCGATGGCCGCGTCGCGCACGGACATGCCTTCCTCGTGTTTCAGGGCCGCGAACTCCACAATCAGTACCGCGTTTTTACCCAGCAGACCTACCAGCATCACGAGGCCCACCTGGGCGTAGATGTCGTTGGCCAGGCCCGTGAGCTTGATGAACAGGAACGACCCGAACACGCCCGCTACCAGCGAGAAAATAACGGCCAGCGGCAGCAGGAAGCTCTCGTACTGCGCGGCCAGCACCAGGTACACGAACACCAGCACGACCAGGAAAATCACCGTCGATTCGTTGCCCCGACCCACTTCGTCTTTCGACAGCCCGCCCCAGTCGATGTCGTAACCGTGGGGCAGGCCCTTGGCCACTTCCTGCACCGCTTTCAGGGCCTCGCCCGAGCTGTAGCCGGCGGCGGCCCCGCCCCGGATGGAGGCAGTGGTGTACATGTTGTAGCGGTTGATTTCGTTGGCGCCCTGCGACTTCACGATTTTCATGAAGGCCGAGAACGGCACCATTTCGCCCTTGTCGTTCTTGGCCCACATGTTCAGGATGTCCTCCGGCAGCTTCCGGTACTCCGGCGAAGCCTGCACATACACCTTGAAAAAGCGCTGATATTTGATGAAGCCCAGCTCGTAAGTCGAGCCCACCATGATAGACAGCGTGTTCATGGCGTTGCCGATGCTCACGCCCTTCTGCATGGCCAGCTCGTTGTCAATCTTGAGCTCGTACTGCGGATAATCGGCTGAGAAGAAGGTGAACAGGCCCGCCAATTCTTTGCGTTTTTTCAGCTCGCCCATGAACTCCTCGTTCACTTTTTCCAGCGCTTTATAGTCGCCCGAGTTGGTTTTATCGAGTAATTGCAGCTGGAAACCACCCGCCGCGCCGTAGCCCGGCACGGCCGGCGGCTCGAAGAATTCGATGGTCGCGCCGGGAATCTGCTTCGCCTTGCGCTCCAGGTTTTCGATGATTTCGGCAATGGATTCCTTGCGCTCCGACCACGGCTTGAGGTCGAGCAGCAGGGTGCCGGCGTTCGAGCCGCGTCCTTCGGTAAGTACCTCGTAGCCAGCCAGCGAGGAGATGTTGGCCACGCCGGGAATGTCCTTTGCCAGGCTGGCCAGGCGCTGCGACACGGCGTTGGTCTGCTCCAGGGTGGTGCCGGGCGGCGTCTGCACGATGGCGTAAATCAGGCCCTGGTCTTCGCTCGGAATGAAGCCGGCCGGCAGCTTGGCCGTGATGGCCCAGATGCCGAGGCCAAAGGCCAGCAGCATCCCGAAGGTGATGAGCCGGTTGGCCACAATGCGCGACAACAGGCCGGTATAGGCATTGGTCAGCCGCTCAAAGCCCCGGTTGAACCAGTCGAAAAAGCGCTGCATGGGCGTTTGCTTCTTGGGCTGGCCGTGGTGGTTCTTGAGAATCATGGCGCAAAGCACCGGCGTCAGAGTCAGAGCCACGATGCCCGAAATCACAATGGCCGTGGCCATGGTAATCGAGAACTGCCGGTAGAAAATGCCCACCGGGCCGCTCATGAACGATACCGGGATGAACACGGCCGTCATCATGATAGTGATGCCGATGATGGCCCCGCTGATTTCTCCAACTACTTGCCTGACTGCATTATAAGGTGATAGATGGTCTTTTTCCATCTTGGCGTGCACGGCCTCAATCACCACAATGGCGTTATCGACCACGATACCAATCGAGAGCACCAGCGCAAACAGCGTAATCATATTGATGGTGAGGCCGAAAGCCTGCATCGCCATGAACGAGCCCACCAGCGACACCGGCACGGCCAGCGCCGGAATCAGCGTCGAGCGCCAGTCGCCGAGGAACAGGAACACCACCAGGGCCACCAGAATAAAGGCGTCGCGCAGGGTGTGAATCACGTTCTCAATCGAGGCGTCGAGGAAGTTCGACACGTCGTAGGTGATTTTGTAGTCCATGCCCGGCGGGAAGGTCTTCTTCAGCTCATCCAGCTTGGCTTTCACCTCTTTAATTACGTCCGAGGCATTCGAACCGTAGGTCTGTTTGAGCACGATGGCCGCCGAGGGGTACTGGTTCAGGTTGGAATAGATGTCGTAGAATTCCGAGCCCAGCTCCACATTGGCCACGTCTTTCAGGTGCAGGCTTTCCCCGTTGGGGTTGGCCTTGAGAATGACGTTCTTATACTCATCTATTTCGTTGAAACGGCCCTTGTAGCTGAGCACATATTCCAGCGACTGCGCCTGTCCGCCGTCGGAGCGGCCGATGCGGCCCGGCGAGCCAATCACGCTCTGCTCATCGAGCGCCTTCATCACGTCATCAACCGAGATGTTGTAGGCGCGCATCCGGTCGGGCTTCAGCCAGATGCGCATAGCGTACTGCCGGCTGCCCAGAATGCTGGCCCGGCCAATGCCGCCCAGGCGCTGCAGCTCGGGTATCATGTTCACGCCGGCGTAATTGAACAGGTACTTCATGTCCGTATTCTTGTCTTTCGAGTACAAGTTCACGTACATCAGCATGTTAGGTACCACGCGGTTCACAATCACGCCCTCGCGCTGCACCAGTATCGGGAGGCGGTTGAGCACCTGCGCGATGCGGGTGTTCACGTTCACCACGGCCTGGTCGGGGTCGGTGCCCAGGTTGAACACAATCTGGATGTTGGCCTCGCCGGCGCTCACGGCATCAGAGGTCATGTATTTCATGCCCGGCACGCCGTTCACGGCCTGCTCCAGCGGAATCAGTACCGACTCGGTGAGCACCTTGGCGCTGGCACCGGGGTAGGCCGCGCTCACCATCACGAGCGGCGGCGAAATCTCCGGAAACTGCGACGTGGGCAATTTCATAATGGCCAGCCCGCCCATCAGCAGAATGACAACCGAAATAACAATGGCAAATACTGGCCTACGAATGAATTTACTAAACATATTCTGGCTGGTTTGATATTAGGAAAAGGCGTCGTGCGGGGCAAAGGCCGTCATGCTGAGCGCAGCCGAGGCATCTCTACCGCTTCGTTGCCGTGCTCGCGGGCAAACCTCACCCCCGGCCCCTCTCCAAAAGAGAGGGGAGCCAAGCGAAGCGGTAGAGATGCTTCGACAAGCTCAGCATGACGTGCTATCGTTACTCGCTGTACACCTTTAAATGCGAGATAACTGCCTGCGGGGCCTTGTAATCATAGCTTACTTTATCGCCGTCCTTCACCTTGCGCAGGCCTTCCAGCAGAATCCGGTCGGTGGCCGAAATGCCGGATTTGATGACGTATAAATCGGGCATTTCGGAGGCGATGTTGATTTCCCGCTGGTGCACCACGTTGCGCTTATCAACCACGAAGACGTACTTCTTCTCCAGAATCTCGAACGTGGCTTTCTGCGGGATAATCAGGGCGTGTTGCAGCGGCACGGTCATCAGCACGCTGCCGGTTTCGCCGTTGCGCAGCAGCCCGTTGGGGTTGGGGAAAGTGGCCCGGAAGGCGATGTTGCCGGTTTCGTTATTGAAATCAGCCTCAATGGTTTGCACCACGCCGGTCTGGTCGAATTCCTCGTTGTTGGCCATGCGCAGCTTCACGTGCGCCGCCTTGTCGTTGGATTTAGCGTGCTGCTTGTAAGCCAGATACTCTGCTTCCGGCACGTTGTAGTACACCCACATTTTGCTGTTGTCAGATAGCGTGGTCAGCAAATCGCCCTCGTCTATCAGGCTACCCAGCCGGCCCTGGAAGTGGTCCATAATGCCGCTGAACGGGGCCTTCACCGTCGTGAATTGCAGGTGCGTCCGGGCCAGCGACACGTCGGCGTTGGCCTTGTCGAACTTGGCCTGCGCCAGCGCCAGCTCACTGCCCGACACGATGTTCTTATCGGCCAGCTTCTTGGTGTTCTGGTATTCGAGGCCCACGTAATTGGCTTCGGCCTGCGACTTTCGCAACTCGGCCTGATACACCGTGGGCTTAATCTGAAACATGAGCTGCCCTTGCTGCACATGCTGCCCCTCGTCCACGTAAATCTTCTCCAGGTAGCCTTTTTCCAGGGCCCGCAGCTCAATGCGCTGAATGGAGTGAATCTGGGCGACGTACTCTTTGGTGATGGTCGTGTCGCGCTGCAAGGGGCTGGTGGCGACCAGCTTGATAGGCGCTTCTACTTCCTTTTTTTCTTCTGAGCAGCCAGTCGTGTAAAACAAGGCACTGCAGCTCAGCAGCACGAATACTTTTTTCATAAGGAACTGGGATGACGTAATACGCGGTTGGGCAAGCATAGTAAACTGTAATTCAAGTAAATAAGATGAGGTGCTGGCCTTGCCCGCGATGAATTTGGGGAGCCCGCGCCAGGCAGTGATGCTGGTCAGTGCCCCGTCGTCAGCCGGCAAACCTGCCGGGGCCAGCACAAGCCGAAAGCAGACATCCAAGGGTGGGAGGGGCGGTACTACACAGCTTGTATCGTGGGTTCACAGTACAAATTTGCCCCCGCCGGCATGAAGCGTAAATGAAGGTTTTAGGCCATACTTTTAATTCTCTCGCCTGCATTTACCGCGTTCAGAGGTGCTTGTGAGCTTCGACTGCGCGGACGCCAGATGAGCACTACGTTCCCGATACTTTCTCTACACGCCTTGAGCATATTGACCAAAGCAAAACGCCCCGCAACGAATTCGTTACGGGGCGTTTCTATTGAGGCGCTAGCTATTCCAGCACCTCACGGTGCTCCAGGTTCTACAGCAGCTTGTCAATCGTAATGGGCATGTCGCGCACGCGCTTGCCGGTGGCGTGGTAGATGGCGTTGGCCACGGCGGCGGCTACGCCCAGCATACCCACTTCGCCCAGACCTTTGATACCGAGGGGATTGACTTTGTCGTCTTCCTCGCTCACGAAGATTACGTCGATGTCGTGGATGTCGGCGTTGACGGGAATGTGGTATTCGGCGTAGTTGTGGTTCATGTAGCGGCCGAAGCGGTGGTCCATCACCGATTCCTCCATCAGGGCCGAGCCGATGCCCCAGACGACCGAGCCCAGGACCTGGCTGCGGGCCGTTTTGGGGTTGATGATGCGGCCGGCGGCCACGGCATTCACCACGCGGCTGACGTGCACGGTCATGAGGTCAGGGTCCACTTTCACCTCTACGAACACGGCGTTGTGGGCGTGCATAGAGTATCTCGGCGGCTTCAGCATTGCCAGCTTGGCGAGTACCGTGGAGTTTTCGGCCTCGATTCTGGGCTCACCACTGGCTTGCACGAGGTCGCGTAGGACCACGGCTTTCGTATCATCGGCGCGCAGGCGCAGCTGGCCGTTGGCAAACTGCACGTCGTCGATTTTGGCATCCTTGAAGGCCGGGTGGTCCATTTTTTGGGCCTGTTTCAGCAGGGCCTCGCCCAGCTTGGTGCAGGCCTCCACCACCGAGTTGCCCACCGAGGCGGCCGTCCAGGAGCCGCCTTGCAGGGGCGACTCGGGCAGCGTGGTATCGCCCAGCACGAAGGTGACGGCTTCGATGGGCAGTCCCATGCTTTCGGCCGCAATCTGCGTCATGATGGTGTAGGTGCCGGTACCGATTTCGTTGGTGCCGCTGCTCACGGTGAGGTGGCCGTCGGCGTCGAGGCTGGCGCGTACCGTGGCGGGCATCTTGGACGCATCCCACACGCCGCCGCCCATGCCCCAGCCCACCAGCAAGTTGCCGTCGCGCATCGAGCCGGGCTCGGCTGTGCGCCGCTCCCAGCCGAATTTGGCCGCGCCCTCGGCGTAGCACTTGCGCAGGGCCTTGCTGGAGTAGGGGAGGTTTTGGGTCTGGTCGAAATCGGAGTAATTGCGGATGCGGAATTCGAGCGGGTCGAGGCCAGCGGCGTAGGCCATTTCGTCCATCGCAATTTCCAGCGCGATGGAGCCCGAGGCCGCGCCGGGGGCCCGCATATCGAGCGGGGAGTATACATCGAGCTTGCTAAGGCGGTAGCCCAGCTCCACGTTTTTGCAGTCGTAGAGCATCCCGGACCAGCCCACCACGTTTTCGGTGAAATCCTCAAACCGCGAGGTTTCGGCCACGGCGAAGTGGTTGATACCGGTGAGCGAGCCGTCGGCGGCGGTGGCCAGGGCAACGTGCTGCAAGGTTTCGGGCCGGTGGCCGAAGCTGAACATCTGCTCGCGGGTGAGCGACACGCGTACCGAGCGCTCGAGCTGCAACGAAGCCATCACGGCCAGAAACAGCTGGTATTGGGGCCGCAGGCCCGAGCCGAAGCCGCCGCCGGTGTACTTCGAAATCACCCGCGCCTGCTCCTTGCTCAGCCCGAAAATATTCTTGACTACCTGCTGGCTATTAAAAACGCCCTGCGTTTTGTCGTAGATAGTCAGGTTCTTATCCCCGAGCCATTCGACCGTGGTGGCGAACATCTCCATCGGGTTGTGGTGCTGGGCGTGGTGCGAATACCGCGCCTCCATATGGGCCACGCCCGCCTTCCAACCCTTGCCAAAGTTGCCGCGCGACTTCGGCGGCTGGTAGCCGGCCTTGCCGCTGCCGGGCTCGTAGGCTTCGTCAATGTGCTTGGTTAGCTCGGTTTCATGCGCTTCCTGCTCATACTCAATGTGCAGGATGGAGGCAGCGTAGCGGGCCAGCTCAAAGGTGTCGGCCACCACCAGCGCCACCGGTTGCAGGCTATACTTGATTTCGGCATCGTGCAGCGGTCGGAAGGGCGAGCCGCCGGGGGCAATCTGGTCCTTATAGCTGCGGTCGAGGATGGCGTAATGCGGCACGTTCTCGTGCGAAAAAACCTGCTGCACGCCGGGCAGCGCCAGCACCGGGGCACTGTCGATTTTCGTGATTTTGCCCTTGGCAATCGGGCTGCTCACCACGTAGCCGTAGAGCAGGTTGGGCACGCTGAACTCGGCGGCGTACTTGGCGGTGCCGGCCACTTTGGCCGGGCCGTCGACGCGGCTGGTGGGTTTGCCGATGTAGTCGGTTTGGAGAGTCATGGGATTTCGGGGCGAAGGGCGGTGGGAAGTGATTCCTGACTTGTATTTGGCCGGTCATGCTGAGCTTGTCGAAGCATCGCTACCGCGAAGAGTACTCATTTACTATTGCGGTAGAGATGCTTCGACAAGCTCAGCATGACCGGCCAACGGGCAGGGAACTACGGATTGGAATTCTGAAAAGCGTTGGTGTCGACCGCCTCATTCATTTCAGTGGCTTGCTTGAGGGCGCGCACGATGGCGCGTCGGGCCAGCTCAATCTTGAAGGTGTTGGCCCCGTGGCCTTTAGCCCCGGCCAGTACCTTGGCGGCGGCGCGGCCGAAGGTTTCGGCCGTGGCCGGCTGTCCGATGAGCAGGGCCTCGGCCTCTTTGTCGCGCCAGGGCTTGTGGGCCACGCCGCCCAGCGCCAGGCGGGCATCTTTAATAAGGGTGCCGTCGAGTTCCAGCGCCGCCGCCACGCTCACCAGGGCAAAGGCGTAGCTGCTGCGGTCGCGCAGCTTCAGGTAGCTGAAATGCTGGGCAAAACCCTTGGTGGGAAGGTCGATAGCAGTGATTAATTCGCCGGGCTCCAGGGTGTTGTCGCGCTCGGGGTGGTCGCCGGGCAGGCGGTGGAAATCCTCGAACTTAATGGTACGCTCGCCGTTCGGGCCGCTCACGCGCACGGTGGGGTCGAGGGCGGCCAGGGCCACGCACATGTCGCTCGGATGCGTAGCGATGCAGGAGTCGCTGGTGCCCAGGATGCCGCACACGCGGTTGTAGCCGCCGATGGCCGAGCAGCCCGAACCGGGCTCGCGCTTGTTGCAGGGCGTGGCCAGGTCGTAGAAATAGTAGCAGCGGGTGCGCTGCATGAGGTTGCCGCCGTCGGTGGCCATATTGCGCAGCTGCGGGCTGGCCCCGGCCAGAATGGCCTGATTCAGCAGCGGGTAGCGGGTCGAGACTTCGGAATGGTAGGCGGTGTCGGCGTTGGTGGCGAGGGCACCGAGGCGCAGGCCGCCATCGGGCAGGGTTTCGATGGTATCGAGCCCCAGTTTTTTGAGGCCGATGAGGTGCGTGGGACGGGCCACGTTTTCCTTCATCAGGTCAATCAGGTTGGTGCCGCCCCCGATGTAGGCCGCGCCTTCGTGTGCTGCTCTATCCTGCACGGCCGCCGCCACGGCCGGGGCTTGGGTAAAAGTGAAACTGTTCATTGGGCTGAATTAAAAATTATGAATTAAAAATTAAAAACGGGAGTCAAAAAAGTGAATTAATCAGGGTTGATAATCAACACACTTTTAATTTTTAATTCTCAATTTTTAATTCCTTCCCCACTACTTCCATCACCGCGTTTAGAATGCCTACATAAGCCCCGCAGCGGCACACGTTGCCGCTCATCAACTCCCGCACGTCGGCCTCAGTTTTGGCCTTGCCTTCATTGATGAGGCCCTGGGCCGAGCAAATCTGGCCCGGCGTGCAGTAGCCGCACTGGAAGGCATCGTGGTCGATAAAAGCCTGTTGCAACGGGTGCAATTTCTCGGCTGTGCCAAGCCCCTCAATCGTCGTGATGTCCGAATCTTCGTGCATTACGGCCAGCGAGAGGCAGGCATTGATGCGCTTGCCATCGACGAGCACGGTGCAGGCCCCGCATTGGCCGTGGTCGCAGCCTTTCTTGGTGCCGGTCAGGTCGAGGTACTCGCGCAGGGCATCGAGCAGGGTCGTCCAGGGCGCGATTTGCAGGCTGTGGGTCTGGCCGTTGATGGTGAGGCTAACGGGCTGGGTAGCGACCAGCGAACCGGGCGGGTGGCCCAGCGGGGCTTGAGTAACTTGGCTCATAGGGCGAATAGCTAAGGTGTGCGGGTACTGCTAAGTTGTTAGTCATTAGTTGTCAGTTGTTGGCAGGAAGGCAATCGGCTGACTGACAACTAACAGCGGGCAACTGACAACCCGTTTACTTTTGAACGACTAGTTAATTGCCTACGGGTGCCTTTTCCTCTGTGTTTTACCAACTGCTGCCGGTTGCCGCCGGTTGCCGCCGGGTAAGCACCGCTAAATCAAGGTAAAATGTTAAAAATCAGATATAATGAAGGGGGAATTTTTTTTAGCAGTTTCTCCGAAACGCTCTTTCCGGAGGGTGCCTGAAACCGGAGCTGGGTTATGTCTTCAGGAATACAACGCGTCGGCTGTTCGCGCCGTCAAGCCGGATTGCTCCGGATAGCCAGCTCGCTGAGTGCCGCGCACGCGGCCGGTTTTCCAAAACGGCGCTACCTTCCCGCCCCATGAAAATCCTTTTAGTTGAAGACGAGCCCTCCGTAGCGGCCTTCCTGCACCAGGGCCTGACGGAGCAGGACTACACCGTGGACCTCGCCGCCGACGGCCTGCTGGGCCTGCGCCGCGCCCAGGCCACGCACTACGACTGCCTGATTCTGGACCAGATGCTGCCCGGCCTCAGCGGCCTGGAAGTGTGCCGGCAGGTGCGCGCCCACGACCCCGGCGTGCCCATTCTCATGCTCACGGCGCTGGGCGAAACCGACGACAAAATCCGGGGCCTCGACGCCGGAGCCGACGACTACCTCGTCAAGCCCTTCGCCTTTGAAGAGCTGCTGGCCCGCCTGCGCGCTTTGGTTCGCCGCCGCACCGAAGCGCCCGCGCCCAAAGCCCTGCTCCACCTCGCCGACCTCAGCCTCGACCCCAGCGCCAAGCGCGTGGAGCGGGCGGGGCAGGCTATCCAGCTCACGGCCCGCGAGTTTGCGCTGCTCGAATACCTGCTGCGCAACCAGGGCCGCGCAGTGTCGCGGGCCGATTTGCTGGAGCACGTCTGGGACCTGAGTTTCGACACGGGCTCGAACGTGATTGACGTGTACATCAATTTCCTGCGCAAAAAAGTAGATAAGGGGTTTGAGCCCAAGCTCATTCACACGCTGGTGGGCATGGGCTACGTGATGAGGAATGAGGGGTGAGCAGCCCTGTCGTTGCGAGCGAAACGCGGTGGAGTGCGGTAATCCGTCCTTCCAACGCGACCAGCTCTGAGGCGTGACAAAGCCCTTGAATTCAATCAGTCGCACAGCTGCCTCAGAAGCGCATTTCTACCCAAAAAAGCTTCATCACATTATCGGGCTGGTTACAGTGTGAGGACGGATTGCCGCGTTGCGGTGCACGCCACTCGCAATGACAGACGGTCCCGTTCACCATGACCATTCGCCTACGTCTTGCGCAGCAATTTGGGGCTATTCTGGCCGTGACGCTGCTGCTTTTTGCGCTCGTTACCTACTTCGCCACGCAGCAGTCGCGGCGGGCGTTGTTCACCCAAAGCCTGTTTAAGCGCACGCTGGTGGTGGGGCACGCCTACGTGGCTGGCCAAAATGACCACAGCGATGCCGGCGAACAGGCTTCGTACCGGCGCTACCTGCGCCAGCTCTACCGCACCCTGCCCGCCGAGCAGGGCCGGGTATACGACGCTGCCAACCGCCTGGTGTTCCGGGAAGGGCAGGGGGCGGCCAAGCCGGTGCCCATTGCCTGGCTGGCGCAGGTGCGCCGCACCGGCAGCGCCGTGCTGGAGCCCGATAGCAACTACCACGAAACCGTCGGCATGCTCTACCGCGATGCCAGGCTGGGGCCCCTGGTGATAGTGGCCTCGTCAGTAGATAAGGATAGTCGGCAGCAATTGCAGCAGCTACGGCACTTGCTGGTGCTGGGCCTGCTGGTGTCCGTGGGCGTGATGGGCGTGGGCAGCTGGGTGTTTGCCGGGCAGGCCCTGCGGCCGCTACGGCGCATCGTGCGCGAGGTAGACGGCATCACGGCTACCGACCTGAGCCAGCGCCTGACCCGAATCGGGGGCTCGACCGATGAAATTGGCTTGCTGACCCAGCGCTTCAACCGCCTGCTCGACCGCCTGGAAGCGGCCTTTGCCGGCCAGCGCACCTTCGTGCGCGACGCCTCGCACGAGCTGCGCACTCCCCTCACGGCCCTGATTGGCGAGCTCGAAGTATCGCTGCTGCAAGCCGAGCGCAGCCCCACCGAATACCGCCGCGTGCTGCAAAGTACCCTCGATTCGGCCCGGCAGCTCAATGAGCTCACCAACGGCCTGCTGCAAATTGCCCGCGCTTCCGACGACCCCTCCCAGGTGCCCATGGCCGCCGTGCGCCTCGATGAGCTGCTGCTGCAAGCCCACGAGCAGCTGCTGCGCCGCCACCCCACCCGCCGCGTCGACCTCGATTTTGGGGAGGCGGATGACAATGCCGCTTTCACGGTGCGGGGCAATGAGGCGCTGCTGATTTCGGCCGTGCTCAATATTCTGGATAATGCCTGCAAGTTTTCGAGGGACTCCGGCGGTACCGTGACAGCCACGTTGGCCCGCACCCGCACTCACCTCACGCTGCTCATCGCCGACGAAGGGCCGGGTCTCAGCGCCGACGATTTGCAGCAGGTGTTCGTGCCTTTTTTCCGGGCTGCTTCGGCCCGCACGGTTCCGGGCCACGGCATTGGCCTGCCGCTGGCGGCCCGCATTATGGCGCTGCATGGCGGCACAGTCCGCGTAAAGAGCGAGCCGGGGCAGGGCACTCAGGTCTGGCTTAGCTGGCCAATCAGCTAGGTGGCCAACACCCCTGATAATCTCATCTGAAGTTATCTGATAGCAGGTTGTTAGTCGTTGGAGTAATTTGTAATAAGCTGATTAACAACAAGGCGCTAACGAATCGTGGTTTTTCAACGCCTGCTTAAAGCAGCGGTTGAAATTTTAATTCGCTTTTAATTCACTTTTAATTCCCTGTTAATTGCGCGCGCGTATCCTTGTCGCCGAACCTGCTTGCCGAGTGTGGTGAGACGTTCCGGTATCAGCCCATGACGCAAATTGTTTCTACCCCGGCCCGCACTGGTGCGCCCATCGCCCCACCTGCACCCACGCGCCCGTCCGAGCCCGGGTTTGGCTCTAATAAATCGTTGTTCAGCACCATCGGGCAGGATGCGCCGGCGGGTTTGGTCGTTTTTCTGGTTGCCTTGCCGCTGTGCCTGGGCATTTCGCTGGCCTCGGGGGCCCCGCTGCTGGCGGGCGTGATTTCGGGTATCGTGGGCGGCATCCTGGTGAGCATCCTCAGCGGCTCGGCGGTGAGCGTGAGTGGGCCGGCGGCCGGCCTCACGGTGGTGATGCTTTCGGCCATTGCGTCGCTGGGCTCGTGGCCGGCAGTGCTGGCCGCTACGGCCGTGGCCGGGGTTATCCAGATAATTCTGGGGATTGTGCGGGCCGGTATCATTGCCCTGTACTTCCCGGCGGCGGTAATTCGGGGTATGCTGGCTGCCATTGGCATTATTCTGATTCTGAAGCAGCTACCGCATTTTTTTGGAGCCGATGCCGACTATTTTGAGGACATGAAGTTTTTGCAGGTCGATGGCCTGAACACGTTCTCGGCCATTGGCGCGGCGGTAAAGGCGCTGAGCCCCGGCTCGGTGCTGGTAGGCACGGTGGCTTTGGTGCTGATGCTGCTGTGGAATACTGCGCCCGTGCGCCGGCAGCCCTGGGCGCGGCTGGTGCCCGGAGCACTGGTAGCAGTGGTGGCCGCGGTGGCCATCAACCACCTTCTGAAAACGGTGGCCCCGGAATGGCAGGTGCGTCCCATGCACCTGGTGAAGCTGCCGGTGCTGTCGTCGCTGGGCCAGCTGGCCGGTGAAATGACCTTCCCCGATTTCAACGCCCTGCGCAATCCGGCCACCTACGGCGTGGCCTTCACCATTGCCATCGTGGCCTCGCTCGAAACCCTGCTCAGCGTGGAAGCCGTCGACAACCTCGACCCTCAGAAGCGCCACACGCCCACCAACCGCGAGCTGCTGGCCCAGGGAACCGGCAACCTGGTTAGTGGCCTGCTGGGCGGGCTGCCCCTCACGGCCGTCATCGTGCGCTCATCCGCCAACATCGCGGCTGGTGCGCAGAGCAAGCTCTCGGCCATTATCCACGGCTTTCTGCTGCTGGTGAGCCTCTTGTTCCTGGGCTCTATTCTGAACCTGATTCCGTTGTCGGCCCTGGCGGCCGTGCTGCTGCTGGTGGGCTATAAGCTCACCTCGCCGGCCCTCTATCGCAAGCAGTGGAATCTGGGCCGCGAGCAATTCGTGCCGTTCATCATCACCATCGTCGCGGTGCTCTTCACCGACCTGCTCAAGGGCGTGAGCATTGGGCTGGCCCTGGGCTTCTTCTTTATTCTGCGCGACAATGCCAAGGCCGGCTCGTACCTGCGCCGCGATGAAGCCGCCGATGCGGCAGAAGGCGATGAACCCAGCCTGCTGCACCTGCGCCTGCCCGAGCACGTCTCTTTCCTCAACAAAGCCAGCATCGTGACCACGCTGGAGCAGCTACCCACCGGCAGCCGCGTTATCCTGGACGGCACCCGGTCCGATGTTATCGACCACGATGTGCTGGAGGCTATTGAGGCCTTCCGGCAGGCCGCTCCCGCCCGGGGCATCGAGCTGGAGCTGCGCGGCATTCGGCAGGTGGAGATAGCCGGACATTAATTATTTTTGCTTGCAGACGCCCCGTGTCTTTTTTACGTAAACCAGACGGTTTGCGACTTTATTTTGATTTTCTATGAACCACATTCTGGAAGGCAATCGCCGCTGGGTAGAAACCAAGCTTGCCGAAGACCCCGAGTATTTCCGCAAAATGGCCGTGGGCCAGAAGCCCCGCTACCTGTTCATTGGCTGCTCCGATTCGCGGGTGCCGGGCAGCGCCATCACCGGCACCGGGCCGGGCGAGATGTTTACCCATCGCAACATTGCCAACGTGGTGGTGCACACCGACATGAACCTGCTCTCGGTGCTGCAGTACGCCGTGGAAGTGCTGGAAGTTGAGGTTATTTTGGTGGTCGGGCACTACGGCTGTGGTGGCGTTGCGGCGGCGGCCTCCAGCAAGCAGTATGGCTTGATTGACAACTGGCTGACCAACGTTCGCGATGTGGTGCGCCTGCACGAAACCGAGCTGCTACGCATCACAGACCCCACTGAGCGCCTGCGTCGGCTCGTCGAACTCAATGTCATTGAGCAGGTGCGCAACCTGGCCAAAACCAGCATCATGCAGAACGCCCGCAACAGGCCCAATCCACCCAAGCTCCACGGCCTGGTGTACGACCTGCACGAGGGCCTGCTCAAGGACCTGGAAGTAGACACTGAGAAGCAGGACGAATTTGACCACATCTACGGTACCAAGGCCGTGGCAGTGCCCGCCGACAAAGACTCCAGCACGTACGAGGGCCCCGCGCTCGACCCGGCCGAGGACTTGCCCGAAGCGGAAAAGCCTGGTCGTAAACCCAAGGCTGGCGCAGCTTCGGCGGGCCAGTAACGCTTCCAAAACAGATACAGAAAAGCCCCATTGCGTGCGCAATGGGGCTTTCTGGGTAGCTAAGGCTGGAATAATCCAACAGTCAGAACGGCTTACTTGGCGTCCTTGATGTCCTGAATTGCTTTATCCAGGGCCTGCTTATTCTCGGCCGAGGCACCCTTGGTGGCCATGATGCCCTGGAGCTGGGCAATTACCGGCGCATCGGCCCCGTAGGCTTTGTACTTGATGCCAAGGTCTTTCAGGCGCGTCACGCCCTCGTTGAACACGATGGGGTCGTTGAGGCGGCCAATCATGCTGGCCATGGGCTCAAACATTTCGAACTTGCTTTGGGGCCGTGCAGCATCGAACTTGTCGCGGACGTAGGGCCACTGCGCGATGCCGCCCTGCCTGGCGTACACCTCAGTTACGGCCCGGCTCAGGGCGCCGTGGCTGTCGTTCTCGAAGGGCTTGGCCTGTGCAAGCGCCTGGGCGGGCTGCACCGTAGCCAGCGCGCTGAGGGCTGCCCCCTGCACGCTGTAGGACTGGCTGCTGAGCTGCCGGGTGAAATATTTCTCGTCCTTCTTGTCCTTCAGCTTCGCCAGGGTGGTGAGCAGAGCGGGCAGTACGAGCGGGTCTTTTTCGGTGGTGATGCGCTTGCGCAGGGCGGCCGTAGCGGCCTTGGCCACGGCTTTGTCGTCGAGCTTCAGGGCCTGGAGCGAGGCGATACGAATGCCGTAGAACTTGTCGTTGAGGCCGGCCAGCAGCACACTACGGGCGACGCTGGTGGTTTGGTCCTTGGCCGCCGCCGCCACGGCCTCGCGCCGGTCTACGTACGAGGGGGCGTGGGCATACTGGTAGGCGAAATCAGCCAGCGGCTTGTTGTCGGTTTTCAACCACAGGGTTTTCTTGTTGGCATCCACGTTCACCAGGTCGGGCTTGGTGGGCAGGGCCATCGAGAAAGTCTGGGTGGCTTCGGTCATGGTGACGGCCTGGTGCTGCACCTTGCCGCCCACGTAGTAATCAATGGTGAAGGGCAGCTGAAAGGTGCGGCCCGCCTGGGTCTGCTTCACGGTCACGGACTGCATCTTTTTGGCCGCGTCCCAGGCGTAATCAATCGCAACCACGGGGTGGCCGGCATCGAAATACCACTGGTTATAGAACCAGCTCAAATCCTGGCCCGAAACGGCCTCGAACGCCAGGCGCATCTGGTGCGCTTCGCCGTTGCCGAAGGCGTTGTCCTTGAGGTATTTCTGTAAACCACCGAAGAACACGTCGTCGCCGAGGTGGGTGCGCAGCATGTCCATGATGGCCCCGCCCTTCTGGTAGCTCACCAGGTCGAACACGTCCTCCTGGCTGTCGTAATGGAAGCGCACCAGGTTTTTGGTGGCATCGCGCGGGCTGGCCAGGTAACGCTGGGCATAGCGGTAATAGTGGGCATCGGCGGCGTCGCGGCCGTCGCGGTGCTCCAGGTAAATGCCCTCGCCGAAGTCGGCCATGGTCTCATTCACCGTGATGTTGGCCCACGATTCGGCCGTCACGTAGTCGCCAAACCACTGGTGAAACAGCTCGTGGGCAATCACCGATTCGCCCGAAAAATCGCGGTCCAGCAGCTCGCGGTCGGTGCGCTGCACCTGCTCGCCGTGCAGGGTGGCGGTGGTGTTTTCCATGGCCCCGCTCACGTAGTCGCGGCACACAATCTGGGCGTATTTATTCCAGGGGTACTCCACGCCGAGGCGGTTGGAGTAGAACTCCAGCATGTCGGGCGTGTTGCCGAAAATCTGCTTCGCGAAGGGCGCGTACTTGGGCTCGAGGTAGTAGCTCACTTCCTTGCCGCGCCAGGTGTCTTTGTAGATTTTGAAGTCACCCACCGCCATCATAAACAGGTAGGGCGCGTGGGGCAGCTCCATTTTCCAGGTGTCGGTGCGCAGGCCCGCGCCGGCGGGCACCGAGCTCACCATTTTGCCGTTGCTGAGCGTGACGTACTTGCTGGGTACGGTCATGCTGATTTCCTGGGTGGTTTTCTGGTTGGGCCGGTCGATGGTCGGGAACCAGGCGGAGGAGCCTTCGGTCTCGCCCTGCGTCCAGATTTGCACGGGTTTGCCCGCCACGGCGCTGTCGGGGTTCACGAAGTAGAGGCCCTTGGCGTCGGTAATGGCGGCGCTGCCCTGCACTTTCAGCTCGTCGGGCTTCGATACGTAGTCGATGTAAATCGTGTATTCCTCGCCGGGCTTGAAGGTTTTGCCCAGGTTGATGCGCAGGTTGGCGGCATCGGTGTAGGTGTATTTCAGGGGCTGCTGCTGGTTGCCGCTCATCAGGGCCACTGCTTTGATTTCCATGCCTTTGGCATCGAGGCGTAGCGAGTCGGTGGGGTAGGCGTGGGGCTTGAGCGTAATCCACGTCTTGCCGTAGAGATAGCGCTTGGCGTAGTCGAAGCGCACATCGAGCTTGGTGTGCACCAGGTTGCTGACTTTGGTAGCCGAGGCGCGGTACGGGGATTCAACCTTGGGAGCCGGTGGGGTAGGAGCCTGCGCCATGGCCGGTGCAGTGGCCGCCAGGCTCAGAAGGCCCATCGCAAAAAGATGCTTCATTGAAAAAAGGTGGTGGGAGGTAAAAAAGTGAATTTGCGCGAAGGACGTGGCAACGTGGTCAACGTTGCCCGGCCCGCCACGAAAGTAGCGACCAACCTTCAGCCCGTAGCTTTGCGCCCTCATCAACCCCCATCTGAATGCGACTTACGCACTACGCCACGCCCTTTCTCTGCATTTTTCTCACCGGTAACGCCCTCGCCCAAACCCCTGCCGACAGCAGCCGCGCCCTGCGCGAAGTGACGGTGTACGGCTCCCGCCTCAACCAGTCCGCCGGCCAGACCGGCCGCTACGTGACCGTGATTCCCGGCCGCACCCTCAGCCAGTATCCGGTGGCTTCGCTGGATGACTTACTACGCCTGCTGCCGGCCATTGAGGTGCAGAGTCGCGGCAACTTCGGCACCCAGGCCGACATTACGCTGCGCGGCTCCACCTTCAACCAAGTGCTGATTCTGCTGGATGGCATGCGGCTGAACGACCCGCTCACGGGCCATTTTGCCGGTTACCTGCCCATCACCCCGGCCGAGATTGAGCAGATTGAGGTGGTGCGCGGTCCCGGCGCGGCCCTCTACGGCCCCGATGCCGTGGGCGGCTTCATCAACATCGTGACCAAAACCTTCGCGGCCACCCACCGGCCCGATGGCACCGAGCTGGCCGCCACCTTCCTGGCCGGCGAGTACAACCTGAAAAGCACCAACGCCGGCTTCTACGGCCAGGACAAGGGCCTGCGCCTGGCCGGCGGCATCCTCAACAACTCGGCCAGCGGCCAGCTGCTGAGCGTGCCCGGTGGCGGGCGCAATGATTTTAAGCTGAATACCTACTCACTCTCCGGGGCTTATCAGGTAAACAGCAAGCTGAGCGCGGCGGCCCGTGCCAGCTTCGACCGGCGCGAATACAATGCCCAGAACTACTACACCACCTCGGCCAGCGACCGCGCCCGCGAAACCACCGCGCGCGACTGGTACCAGGGCCAGCTGCGCTACGACTGGAACGCCCGCGCCCGCACCGAGCTGCAGCTGGTGGGCACATCCAGCACCGACGTCTACTTGTTCACGCCCACCTCGGTAGCCAGCGACCACCTCATGCACTATCTCAACGTGCAGGGCCAGCACCAGCTGTGCCTTTCCGACAAAGTGCAGCTGACCCTGGGCGGCCAGGCCGACCGCCGCTCCGTGCGTAGCAACGACCGCGGCAACCACGCCGTGTGGCACCAAGGCGCGTTTGCCGTGGCCGGCCTCACACCGTACTCTGGCTTAAATGTGACGGCAGCCCTGCGCCTCGACCACGACCAGGCATACGGCACCGAAGTGGTGCCCCAGCTCACCGCCAGCCAGCAAATGGGCGAGAAGCTGACGGTGCGCGCCGCCGTGGGCCGGGCCATTCGGGCGGCCAACTTCACCGAGCAGTACAACTCGGCCATCCGGCCCGGCACCGTACCCAACGGCTTCAACGTGGGCAACCCCGGCCTGAACGCCGAGCGCACCATCAGCTACGAGGGCGGCGTGGACTTCGTGCCCCTGCCCGCCCTCACGCTGCGCGCCACCTACTTCAACCGCTACGGCCGCAACCTTATTGACTACGTAAGCCAGCCCGGCAGCCAGGTAATTGAGGCCACAGGCTTCACAAATTTGAACCCGGCTGCTACTTACCGCTTCGCCCAGAACCTGTTCGCCGTCACCACCCAGGGCCTGGAATTTGAAGCCAGCACCCGCGCCAAGCTCGCCGCCGGTCTGCGTCTGGAAGGCAGCGTGGGCTACACATATACCCACCTCAACGTGGCCGGCGAAGTAGTGTCGCAGTACCTGAGCAACGTGGCCAAGCACCTGGTGAGTGGCAATGTGAGCGTGGTGCAACGGCGCTTCACCGTGGCCGTGGGCGGCGTATACAAGCAGCGGGCGGCTCAGCAAACCACTGTCACGCCCACCAATGGCCAGCTGAATGTTGCACTCACCCCGAGCTACGTGGTTTTCAACGCCCGCCTCGAAGCGGCATTGCTACCCGAGCGGCTGTGGCTCACCGGCCAGGTGCAGAACCTGTTCAACGAGCGGTATTCGGACCTGCTGGGGGCCCAGATGCCTTCGCGCTGGCTGATGGCCGGCGTGCGGCTGGCCCTGCGCCGGTAGGTAAGCAAGGCCTTTTTTAAGGCAGAAACAAACAACAAGTAGAACGTCGTGCTGAGCGGAGCCGAAGCATCTCTACTGCGAGAGTAATTGGTTACTTGCGCGGTAGAGATGCTTCGGCTCCGCTCAGCATGACGTTCTTTTTTTATAGCGGTAAGTACAGGCCTGCCGCCAACCTTTTGCCAGGGTTCGGGTTTCCTGCCTATATTTGTACTATCAATTCTTTCTCCTAAAGGATTGTTTTTATACAGAGGCGCTGAGAGACAGGCTCACAGACGCGCCGGCAACCATCCGCAACCGCGGGCACGGTGCCAATTCCTGACCATATAAAAACAAGTTGCCGTGGAAGCCTCCAACAACCTCCCCCTCCGAACCACCGCCTTTCGTGCCCCCGTCGCTACCCTGCGAATGGCTGGTATGGGCTGTTGTTGCTGTTGTTGTCTGGCCTAATCCGTCCCGAGTGGTTTTTCGCGGGTAGGTAAGTCCGTTGCGGAAGCCCGTTGGCTTTCGATAGCGGCGTGTTTGTGGCCGCCCGCGGCGTCTGCGTCCTCATTTTCCGGGTTGTTTGCCGATTGCTCTGTGGTGGAGTTGGTTTCGCGTCGTGCTTTTTAGCCTACGCCCGGCCTCGCTGCCTGCTCTCAGTTGATGCGGCTACGCGCTCTGGTCCTTTGAAAATGACCTGCCGACAACCCGCTCGGGCCCCTCTTTTAATTCTTGCTGGATTATGCCGCCGTGCGCTTTTAAGCGCCATACGGCTCGGAATTACAGCTTTTCTCCCGATTTCACTTCATCTCATTACTGTTACTTATGTCATCCTTGCAAAAGCCTATTGGCATCTACTTCGAGCACCCCGAATGGTTCAAGCCGCTCTTCGCCGAGCTGGACCGCCGCGAGCTGCCCTACGAGAAAATCGACGCCGCGCATCACCTCTTCAATCCATCGGAAAAGGAGAGCCGCTACAGCCTCGTGGTGAACCGCATGAGCTCCTCAGCCTACCTGCGCGGGCACGGGCAGGGCATTTTCCACACGGCCGGTTTTGCCACGCATTTGGAGCGCATCGGCACGCGCATTATCAACGGCTCGGCGGCCACGGCCATCGAGACCAACAAGGCGCGGCAGCTTTCGCTGTTTGAGTCGCTGGGACTGAAATACCCGGCTTCGCGGGTTATCAACCACGCCTCGCGGGCGGTGGATGCGGCCCAAGAGCTGCGTTTTCCGATTGTGGTGAAGGTGAATATTGGCGGCAGTGGTGCGGGCATCATCCGCTTCGATACTATCGAAGGATTGCAGGCGGCTGTGGACAATAACCAGATTGACCTGGGCATCGACCAGACGGCGCTGGTGCAGGAATACGTGACGCCCCGCGGCGGCAACATCCACCGCGTGGAAATGCTGGACGGCAAGTTTCTCTACGCCATGAAAGTGTTTACCACCGGCGAGAGCTTCAACCTGTGCCCGGCCGAAATCTGCCAGATTCCGGAGGAGCAGTCGGCCGAATTCTGTCTGACCGAAGCGCCGAAAAAGGGGATTCAGGTGGAAGCCTTCACGCCGCCGGCCGAGGTCATCGCCGCCGTGGAGCGCATCGTGGCCGCCGCTAAAATCGACGTGGGCGGCATCGAGTACCTGATTAACGACCGCACCGGCGACGTGCTGTTTTACGACATCAACGCGCTGTCCAACTTCGTGGCTGATGCCGTGAACGTGGTGGGTTTCGACCCCTATGCCCGCTTCGTGGACTACCTCGAAACGCAGCTGCCGGCAGTGGCGGTGGGGGCTGGGAAAGGTGAATTGGCCACGGTTTAACTCAATATCATCAAAAAAGAACGTCATGCTGAGCTTGCCGAAGCATCTCTACCGCTTCGTTGCAATCAACATGAATTACTACTGCGGTAGAGATGCTTCGGCAAGCTCAGCATGACGTTCGCTCACCATTCAAAAATATGAAATTCGGATATTGGATGCCCGTATTTGGAGGCTGGCTGCGCAACGTGGAAGACGAGCACATGCCCACCGACTGGAGCTACGTGAAGCAGCTGGCGCAGCGCAGCGAGGCGCTGGGCTACGACCTCACGCTCATCGCCGAGCTGTACTTGAACGACATCAAGGGCACGGAGGCGGCTTCGCTGGAAGCCTGGAGCACGGCCGCCGCGCTGGCCGCCGTCACCGAGCAGCTGGAAATAATGGTGGCCGTGCGCCCCACGTTTCACCAGCCGGCGCTGCTGGCCAAGCAGGCCGCCAACATTGATTTGATTGCGCCCGGCCGGCTCTCGCTGAACGTGGTGTCGAGCTGGTGGCGCGACGAGGCCACCAAATACGGCCTGCACTTCGAGCAGCACGACGACCGGTATGCCCGCACCCGCGAGTGGCTGGACGTGGTGACCAACGTGTGGAAGCAGGACCATTTCAGCTACGAGGGCAAGTACTACCAGGTGGCTGATAACGTGCTACAGCCCAAGCCCGCCAAGGCCCCGTTCCTGTACGCCGGCGGCGAATCGGAAGCGGCCAAGGACCTTATCTCGACCCAGTGCGACGGCTACGTGATGCACGGCGACTCGCCGGCCCAAATCGGGGCCCGGATTGCCGATATGCGCCGCCGCCGCGAGCAGAAAGGCCTGCCACCCATGAAATTCGGCGTGGCCGGCTACACCATCGTGCGTGACAACGAGCAGGACGTGAAAAAGGAGCTGGACCGCATCACCAACGTGAAGGCCTCGGCCGCGGGCTACGACAACTACCAGCAGTGGCTGGCCGGCACGCAGCTGGAGCAGCAGGTGTCGCTGGCCGATTACTCGGTGTCGAACCGCGGCCTGCGCACGGGCCTCACCGGCACGCCCGCCCAGCTTCAGGACCGGATTGGGGAGTTTGAGAACGTGGGCGTGGACTTTTTCCTGCTGCAAGCCAGCCCGCAATTAGAGGAAATGGAGCGGTTTTCAGAAGCTGTTATTCAGGTGCTGGCGTAGGCCCCCGGTCTGACCGCCCTAGGTGTATAGTCCCGGAGGATAGTGGGGTACCTTTACCGCCTGCTTACCGAACGAATTTATGGGAAAATTACCACACGGGTGCGCCCGCACAACGCCGGCAACTCGGCGCC